>CBDUPW010000089.1:0-24283 GCA_965369205.1 uncultured Polyangiaceae bacterium
CACCGGTGCCGCCCGTCGCGCCGCCGGTGCCGCCCGTCGCGCCACCGGTGCCGCCCGTCGCGCCGCCGGTGCCGCCCGTCGCGCCACCGGTGCCGCCCGTCGCGCCGCCGGTGCCGCCCGTCGCGCCACCGGTGCCGCCGGTGGCGCCGCCTGAGCCCGCTGCGCCGCCTGAGCCCGCTGCGCCATCGGTGCCGGCGTCCGCGCCTGCCGCACCACCGGACCCAGCGTCCGTCCCCGCAGAACCACCGGAACCCGAAGCGCCGCCCGAACCGCTGGCGCCCGATGTGCCGCCTGAGCCGCCTGAGCCACTTGAGCCCGAGAACCCACCCGAACCGCCTCCAGCGCCAGCCGCTCCGCCGGTCGTCGCTTCGGGGATCTCGTCCCGATCGACGTCAGTGATGAGCGTGCAGCCAGCGCCAAAAGCGATGGTGATAGCGCTGTAAAAGGCAAGCTTGTTCCAAGTCGGGCTCGTACGCATCGTCTACCTCTATGGGCCGGAATCTACGGGCCCATTGTTCTCGCTGACCGCGCGAAAGGCAAGGCCGACCGGCTCCCCACAGGCCCAGTCCACGCGCGGCCGGGGCCTACAGCCGTTGCCGCCCGCAGCTACGGGCCGGAATAGAGCCCGATCCGCGGCGGCATTGGCCGGATTTTTCCGCGGATTGCCGCCGCGCGCGGGCACTGACACAAGACTGGGGCACGGGTGAAAAGGGTCAACGTTCATTTGGTGGACGGGACATATGAGCTGTTCCGTTCGTATTTCGGCGCGCCGAGTTCGAAAAACGCCGCCGGCGTGGAAGTCGGCGCGTCCAGAGGGTTCGTCAATTCCCTCGCCGCGCTGCTGCGCCGGGAAGACGTGACACATATTGCGTGCGCCTTTGATCAGGTCGTCGAGTCGTTTCGAAACGATCTCTTCGCGGGGTACAAGACTGGCGAAGGGATCGAGCCGGAGTTGATGGCGCAATTCCCCATGGCAGAGGACGCAGCCAGAGCGCTGGGAGTGACTGTCTGGCCGATGCGGGAGTTCGAAGCCGACGATGCATTGGCCAGTGGCGCGGCTCTCTTTCGCGACGCACCGGACGTCGAGCGCATCTTCATTTGCACGCCGGACAAGGACCTCGCGCAGTGTGTGCGTGAAGATCGCGTTGTGTGCTGGGACCGAGCACGTGATCGAATTGCGGATGCAGACGGAGTTCGCGAGCGTTTCGGAGTGTCGCCAGCCTCTATTCCGGATTACCTGGCGCTTGTCGGTGATGCCGCGGATGGGATCCCGGGCATCCCGAAGTGGGGTGCGAAGTCCGCCGCGACGCTGCTGGCGCGTTACGATCACCTGGAAGCCATTCCGTCGGATGTCGGCGCTTGGGACGTGCAGGTTCGTGGCGCGAAGACTCTGTCAGCCAACCTAGAAGCGCGGCGCGCCGACGCCATGCTGTTTCGCACATTGGCCACTTTGCGCGAGGACGTTGGCTTGACGGAGAAGCTGTCGGATCTGGAGTGGCGCGGCGCCAAGCGCGAGTTGCTGCAAGAGTTCGCCGCATGCGTCGGCGACACGAAGATCATGCAGCGAGTCAGCCGATTTCGCGATTAATACGGCATTTTCTCGGCGACGCCGGCGCGGGACGCCCCGCTTTGGCTAGGGCCGCCGCCGCTTTGCCGACTGGGAATGCCGCGGGTTTTGAGCTTCGGCCCGGCTCGGACTACCCTTGGGACTAATGACCCGAAGCGCACTGTGCCTCCTTTCGACTTTGCTCATCGCCGCGCCAGTTGCGGCACAGAATTACCCGCCCCCAAGCCAGCCCGTCTACGGCCAGCCTGGTTACGGTCAACCTGGCTACGGCCAAGGCCAGCAGCAAGGGCAGGGGTCCGGCATGTCTTCCGGCGGATTGGCCCCACCCACAGGCAGCGCAGGAAATAGTAACGCGGGGGCGGCGCACACCGAGCAGCAGCTCGAAAAGGCCGAGCGCGAAGACTCCGGCCGGGGGCTCGAATTCTTTTACATCAACGCCGAGGTGGGGGGGCAGCACTTGGGCTTGCAGACCTTCAAAGCGAACGACCTGGTCGATGCCGGCGTGGTGAAGACGTCACAGACCGGCCTCATGGTGGGCGCCGGCCTTGGACTGCGATTGGTCTTCATCACTCTCGGTCCGCGCTTTCGCATCGGGATGTTCGATCAGTGGCAGCTCTGGACGTTGAACGGAGAACTCGGGCTCCGGATCCCCCTGGGAGATGTCGAGCCGTACTTCACCTTCGGCGGTGGCTACGCATCCGTTGGCGCCTTCGACTCCGGCAACCTCGGCGGATCCCTCAACAGTGATGACGTCGACATCACCGGGTACAATGTTCGTGGCGGGTTTGGCATCGACCTGTATCTCAGTCCTGCGTTTTCCATTGGCGCCAACCTGACCGGCGAGATGTTGGTCCTGACACGTCCAGGCGTGGATCCAAGCAAACTGCAGGGCAGTGCATCGGGGGGCTCGGCTCAGGCTGCAGCTGAGGTGTATGCCGCGGACGGGTCGAGCATTGGTGCTGCGGTCACGCTGAGCGGAGTTGCCGGACTCCATTTCTGAGACAGTGTCGTGCGACCCCTGCTGGGCATCGTACTCGCGCTCCTGCCGCTAGCGGCGGCGATCTACCTGTGGCGTCGGGCCAGCGCGGTGGCGCGCGTGCCTCGTCGCAACATCGTCTTCATCTGCCTGGGCGGTATCGCCGTGGCAATGGGCGCGCTCTGGCTCGAGAGGTTCGTGCTGGACTGGACGGGGTTGAGCGTGCGTTCGTCTGTGGCCGGGACATCCGGCGCGCTGCTCGCGACCTTTCTGCTGGTTGCGCCTCTCGAGGAGGGCCTCAAGGTGCTCGTTGTCTGGCCGCTGTACGCGGCCCGCCAACTCGAAACCCGACGCCTCGGTGTGATCTACGCGGGCTGCGCGGGTGCCGGTTTTGCATCCGCAGAAGCGTTGATCGACGTGTGGTTGGCGCCGCCGGAAGAGTCTCTGTATTGGCTCCGCGTGGCTGCGGCTCTGCCCGCGCACGCGTTTTTTGCTGCCATGTGGGGCTACGCCTTGGGCGGGGATCGGCGCCGGCGCGGCGGGTGGTTCTCCCTCGCTTGGATCCTGGCGGTTCTTGGTCATGGCCTGTTCGACCACATCGTCTTCGGTCGCGGACCGGGATTGCTGGTCGCGGCGGTCCCCATGCTGCTTTCGATGGCGGGTCTTTCCTGGCTTGCGCTGCGCGAAACTCTGCCCGTCTCCAGCAAGGGCAAGCCCGGTCGTTCGGTGATTCCCGAGCCTCCGTCCCTGCGTGCGATGCGTGCTGCGCTTTCTACTGCAGACAAGCCAGTCATGCTGCATTGGATCGCAATTGGCGCGCTTGTCACCCTCGGAGTGGTCATTGTCTCCTTGGTGGGCGCGGTATTCCTCGGCCACTCCGTCGGGATCGACTTCGCGCTCGCCGACGAGTCTGACGTGCGCTCGAGTGGTCCATTGATCCTGCTGGGCAGCGCAGTGCTCTCCGCCTTTCCGATCGCGGGGTTCTTGGTGGCCAAGGCGAGCGCGGCCACGAGCGTCCTAGAGCCTGCGCTGGGGGCTGCGCTCGCGATTGCGGGAACCGTCGCGCTCCTGAGCGTGACCTCTCCCGTCACCGTATTGGTGGCTCTTGCTGGTGCCCCGGTCGCGTTTGCCCTGGCATGCGGCGGTGCATGGTTTGGCCTGGCGCGCTAGAGCAACGATGCCCTAGCGCGAAAGCCGATCCACAACGCGCCTCCAGGTCTTGCCCAACAGCGCGCCGGTCAGCTGCGGGGACAGCCGCTGACTCATGTCCAAAAGATGTGCTTCTCGCGTGATCACACAGCGCGGCGCGTCTTTGCGAATCGCCGTCACGATGTGTTCGGCGGCGCGCTCTGGCGGCATCATCTTGCGGAATAGCTCGACCACCCGCGCGCGCGCCCCCCCTATCTCGGTTCCCTCGGGGTAGCGGCTTCTCGCCGCGATGTTCGTGGCGATGCCGCCGGGATGTACGCTGGTGACGCCCACGCTGCTGTCGGCCAGTTCCACTCGCAAGGACTCGCTGAGTCCGCGCACGGCAAACTTGCTTGCACAGTATGACGAGTTGAGCGGCATGCCGACGACGCCGAAGATGCTGGAGATGTTGACGATATGCGCCTCGTCCGCTTCCAGCAGCTGGGGAAGAAACAACTTGCAGCCATAGACGACACCCCAGAAGTTGATGCCGAATAGCCATTCGAAGTCTTCGAGCGACTGCTCTTGAAACGTGCCAGCCACGCCAACGCCGGCATTGTTGACCAGGATCTCCACCCGTTCGTGAGCGTCGACGGTCTCGCGAGCCAGGCGTTGCATGTCCTCGAGCTTGGACACATCAACGAGATGCGTCGTTGCCTTTCCGCGCCCTTGCAGGGTCCTTCGTGTCTCTTCCAATGCCTCGGCATCCAGATCAGCCAAAGCGAGGTGACAGCCGCGGCGCGACAGCTCCTGACTGGTGGCCCGACCGATCCCACTACCCGCACCCGTGACGACCGCCACTCGATCTTCCAGACGTTTCATGGATCCCTTGTACCGCGCCTGCGACCATGATCCCGTCGTCTTTTCCCTTGTGGGCTGCCTGGCAACTAACAACTCGCCGCACTAGTCCTGGCGCTTCAGCGCCTTCCATGCCGGATCTTCGCGCAACGGGTCCGCTGGGATCACGACCGGGTGTTTGCTTCCTTCGACCCTTTTGAAGGCCGAGCGCAGTTCGAAGGCGACGAAACGGCCGAGCAGTCGCGGCCCCTCGCTGACCCAGAGCACGTGTTCGCTGAAATCGAAAACGACGCCGTGGGCGGCCAGCAGACCGTCGATGGCGCGCCGGTCACCCAGGGGTAGCGCTGAGCCATCCGCGGCTTTGCGATCACGTAGCAACGCGACGGCGTCCGATGCGCTCTTCGGCTGAGAACGCAACAGCGCGTCCCCCCGCTGACGTCGGGCGACGCTAGACGTCTCCTGCACCACGCGCTGGTTCTTCAAGTCCGCCTTCGCAGGACCCTCCAAGTGATTCGTCACGCACGCGTACTCTTCCAACTGACGCACGTGCTGCGTGTCGTCCACCAGTCGCTCTACTACGAAGGCGTCGCCTGCTTGATCTGCCACTGCGACCATGTGGCTGACCATGGCCTGGCCTTGGGACAAGAGCTGAACCGCCTGTCGAGCCGACTTGGCGTGCGAGAGCACCCGGCGCAAGGCGTGCACCACGGGTTCCCCGCGGGTTTTCGTTGGTCCAGCGCGCGCACCGTGCGCCACCACTGCGACTCCGAGTTCGTTGACTCCGCTAACCACCCCCACCAAGCCGGGCCAGGAAACGGAGGCGAAGGGGATCGCGCCCTCTTCGTGCACGAAGAACACGACTTTGTAATCGTCGAATACCGAGTGCACGTCGAAATCGAAGTTGCGGGCCAACAGCAGGCCGCCTCCCCGCGCTCGGGCGTCTATGAAGAACGTCGTGCAGCCGACGATGGGCGAGTGTTCGAAAGACAGTGCGATGTCGTAGACGGAGTTCAAATACACCAGTCGCTGATACGTCGGAAAAATGGCTTCGAAGGGGTCGTCGTCGAAACCCTGTGCCTGACCTGCTAGCTCGCGCCGTCTCGCGTCGGTGTAGCCAAGGGGGAGGTGACGATAGCGAAATCCGGCGAAGTCGAGCAGCAGCGATCGCACGATCCCAGACGGCAGCCGCTGCTCGAAGTCGGCATACATGGCTCGCTCGACCTGGATCATGTCTTCACGCAGCAAGGCAGCGTGGTCGAACCCGATCTGCGCTGGGCTCCCGCGAAGTTCGGCGACGCGAAGCTTGCCGACGCTAGTCACACGACTGCGCCCGACGCTGCGCTCACCGCCCCGGACGTTGACGGAATTCCTCTGCAGTTCGACTATTGGTGGCGTCATTCTTGCTGCACTCCGCACGGCGGCGCGCGCGATGACGAGGGCGAGGGCGACGGCGGCGAGGGCGAGCCCAGTGTTGCGGGCCTTTCGCGGCAGTTTCATCTTGGCAGCTCAAGCAAGGTACGAACGACTCGGAGAACGATCTTTGCCGGATCGCGGCGCACGTGGAAGTGCGATACCCGCGCGGCTCCCTGGGGGTAGATCACGCGCACCGGCTCCTGCACGATGACGAGGCCCGCATGGCACGCGCGCATGAGCACTTCGGATTCGAAGGCGTAGCCATCGTCCCGAGCGCGCAGCCGCAGCGTCGCCTCCACCGGGTAGCGGCGCAATCCGCATTGTGTGTCGAGTAGTCGCTGCCAAGTGAAGAGCGACAGCACCGAATTCGAAAAAGCGTTGGAGAGTTGGTTGGCACGCGGTGCGCCATCGCGGATCAAGTCTCGGACACCCAAGATCAGGCTGGTATCGGGGACCGACAACCGCGCGAGGCGTACGGCTTCCTCTGCGGGGTGCTGGCCGTCTGCGTCGACGCTCACGAGGGCGGCTACTCCCGCGCGCGACGCCGCATGCAAGCCGGCGCGCAGTGCCGCTCCTTTGCCTCGATTGCTGCGTAGCCGAATCAACTCGACGTTGGCATGCCGTGCTGCCGTGCACGTTCCGTCGGTAGAGCCATCGTCGACAACCCAAATGCGGGCGCTATCGTTCACTGCTTGTGCCGCATGCGTCAGCTCTGCGATCACTCGACCCACGCTGGCCTCGGCGTTGAAAGCCGGTACGACGAAGCAAAGCCCCATGCCGGGCCACATTGCCACGGAGCGTCTGACGACGAGCGCCAAAAGGTCCCCCGCCTCTAATTGGGTCGGGCACTTTCCATGGGCCGCGCGCCTCTGGCGCCCGGAGCGCGTGGGGCCGCACGCTGGAAATCAGCGAGATCAGCGCCCCATGGGCGGGCAAGGCCGCGACCCCACCCCAAGAAAGCCGCGTGCTAGCTTAGCCAGCCGTGACCGTGGACGAAACAGCTCTTGCGGCGCGCGTGAAGGTTCAGCTTCGGAAACGACTCGCACACCTGCGTGGCGCGCTCCCAAAAGCGGCAGCACGCGCGCGGAGCGATCGCATTGTACATTCCGTGCTCGACTTGCCGGCTTGGCGTACCGCCAAAAGCGTTGCTCTGTTTTGTCCCATGGCCGACAAGAACGAGGTGGACGTGTCCGCGCTCGACCCAGCAGCGCGCTCGGATGGAAAGCGCGTGGCCTATCCCTTCATGCGGCGGTCTGCCGGCGGCTTTTCCACTGGATTCGCCTGGGCCGACTCCGCTACGGAACTCGAAAACCGCGGACGCGGCTTTCCCGAACCCGGCCCGGACGCGCCTGCGGCGGCAAGTACCGATCTCGATTTGATCCTGGTCGCCGCTTTGGGCGTCGCCCCCAGTGGACATCGCCTGGGATTCGGGCGGGGGTGGTACGACGCAACTCTGGGAGAATTCCGCGACCACGCCGTCCTGGTAGTGGTGGCGTTCGAGTTTCAGTTGCTGGTGGAACTACCTGTCGAAGCGCACGACATTGCCTGCCACTTCGTCGTGACAGACGAGCGCGTCATCGCTGCGACGAGCCCTTGACCCGCGCGCCCTGAGCGGCAGTTTCCAAGCACTCTTTGCATGTGCCGTAGAGTTCGTGTTTGTGCTCGAGTACTTTGAAGCCGTAGCGTGCGGCGATTCTGCCTTGCAGCTCCTCGATAGCGGGTGCCTCGAACTCCGTTATCTTTCCGCAGGTCAAGCAGATGAGATGATCGTGGTGGGACTCGGAGTCGGCCAACTCGAAACGCGTGTAGCCGTCGCCGAAGCGGTGCTCGACGACAATGCCGCTATCGGCCAGCATCTTCAGAGTCCGATACACCGTCGCATATCCAATGCGCGCGTCCTTCGCACGTACGAGTTCGAGCAACTCGTCCACGGTCAGGTGTTCGCTCTGATCGAAGAAGCTTTCGATAATGGTGCGACGCTGTTCCGTCGAGCGTAGGCCCTTGCGGGTCATGTACGCTTCGAGTTCGCCGCGCAGGCGCTCGTGGTCCGGCGGACGAGCCTTCTGTACGTTCTTGCCTGCGCTGCCCTCAGTCACGAATTCCTTCATCACCTCCGCGTCAGCAGCGGTCAAGCCAGGCCGCCACGGTCTGCCAGATCCCGTGGCCGAAGGGCTGCAACAGACGCGCCGGCCAAGGCGAGCAGCGGGGCAAGGGCCGGGGGAATCACCGCGAAGGCGACACTCAGGGCAGCGAGCGCGGCGGGGATCAATGCGATCCCAAGCCCGGTGCGCGCGTGTCGCCTGGCCTCGTGCGCGAGGCGAAGGGCAATAGCGGCATCCCGGACGTCTTCAGATGCGAGCTGCACACTCCACTCCGCGTTCGTCCCCCCGGCGCTGGCAATCGCAACAGACACGCTGGCCGCGGAGAGCGCGACATCGTCGCCCGGGCTGGTTCCTATGACGGCAACGACCGCACCACCGTCGGAGAGTCGCGCAACCTCGTCCCCACGCTCGGCCGGCAATACCTCGGGGCGAATGTGTTCTACGTCCAGTGCTCGGCCGATTGCTTCGCACGTTTCGCGCGCGTCGCCAGAAAGAAGAACCGGTTCGATGCCCACGTCCAATAGGTGCTGTACCGCTGCGCGCGCACCCGGTCTCAAGCCATCTTGCAGGCCGACAACCCCGACGAGGCGACCCGCGAGCGCCACCAGCATGACGCTGCGCCCCAGCGCTTCAAGCTCGCTGATTTGTGGCTCCGCCATGGCCACGCTAATGCGTTCGCGCAACATCAGCGCGCGACTACCCACCACAAGAGGCTTGCCGTTGGAGGCGATGGCTGTGACGCCCAGACCGGGAACCGGGGAGGGGCTGCGTACGCCGTCCGGGCGGATCCCGCGGGCACGGGTTGCGCGTTGGATCGCCGTGGCGACGGGGTGCGAAGATCCGGCCTCTGCCCCGGCCATCAATGCCAGCACGCGTTCCGCATCGACGTCCCCCAACAGTTCGATATTGGTGACCTCCGGCTCGCCCAAGAGCAGTGTGCCTCGGGCACAAAATGCGGCGACACTCACGCGCCCGGCTTCGTCGAAGGCTTGTGCGGTTCGGAACACGATGCCGCGACGCAAGGAGGCAAGCACCGAAGAGAGCACGCCGACTGCGCCGACTTGTGCCAGCACAGCTCCCGCAATACATGCTTGTGCAGAGATCGCGAAGAAGAGCACAGCGGCGCTGCTCTGCGCCTCTGCATACGCGGCCAGCGCGGCGAGCCCGGCGGCCACGGGTGCACCACGCTCCACGATCAGCTTGCCGGTGCGCGCCAGGGGTGACACGAGATCTGCCCTGCGTCGTGGATCTGATGTCAATCGCAAGAACGCCCGGTCGAAACCGGCCCAAGCGACGATCGCGCGCACGCGTCCCTCGATGACCCGCGCGCTGGCCACTAGCGGGTCGCCCTCACCACGGGTGACCGTCGTGCGTGCCCCCCACCACGGGGCAATGGTTGCGGTACCGGCAGTGATTGTTGCGTCGACGGGTACGATTTCGCCGGCCTCGACTACGATTTCCTCCCCGGGACGCAGGTCCAGCGCGCGCGCCTCCACGACGTCGTCACCGATCACACGATGAGCGGTGCCGTCTAGTAGGGCCACCAACGTCGTGCGCTCTATGTCCAGCGGTCGCCGCATGCGCTGGGCGAGCAAGAGCGAGGCACTTGCCACCGCAACCACAACGCCACACAGCGTGAGTGCGGCTCCGGCGCTCTCCCGCTCGCCGAATCGGGTGAATACGGCCGCAAGCAATGCGGCGAGGGGTGCCGCAAGCAGCGCCGCTGGATGCGGCTCACTCGCGTCGCGGGGCGCTGTCACCACATGAGCCCCGAGCGCAATCGTGCTGACTGCGGCCACGATCAGTCGGCTGGTCAGCGCAGTGCCGGAATCTCCCGTCAGAAGGAGTGCCACCGTCAACAGGCCGCCGACCGCGGCCAAAGAGATGAGAAGTGTTCCAGCTTCCCCCGCGGGAACGATCCCCGCTGGCGCAATGGGGTCTTCGATGGGCGGCGCTGCCTCTTGGACCGGCGGGTACTCTGCCCGTGCGACCCGGTCCAAGGCCACAGCCGTGGGCAATCTCGCTACCTGCGGCGCGGGTGCCGCGGTCGAAGCCGAAAGTGGGGTCCGTGTCCGCGGACGTGGCGTTGGCAAGGGCGTCGCACGCGCCGGATTGTAGCTGCCGCGGCACTCTGCGCTGCAGAAGTAGCGGAATCTGTCCCCAAAGATCGCCACGCGCGCCGCGCGCAGCGGGTCCGTTGGTTTTCCGCAGTTGGCGCAAGGCAAGAGCCGCGGCGCTTCCGTCTTCCCAGGCGTTGCTACGATGTCGCTACCCGCCTTCAGCAATGGCCCACTCCAACGCAGCTTTCGCGGTATGCAGGCGAGCCTCCGCCTGGTCCCATACGAAGCTCCGCGGACCTTCCAACACGGCGTCGTCGATCTCCTCCCCACGGTGTGCGGGAAGACAGTGAAGCACCACGACTTCCTGGGACGCGGCGCTCAGCAATTCCTGGGTGAGGCGATATCCCTGAAAAGCCTCGTTGCGTGCCCGCGTTTCGGCTTCCTGCCCCATGCTCGTGAATACGTCGGTGCTGACCACATCCGCGCCGGCAGTCGCTAGGGCGGGCTCGTGCAGCACTTCGACGTTGCCACCCGCGGCGATGGCCGCCTCCACCAATGCCGGGTCCGGGAGAAATCCGCGCGGGCAAGCTAAGCGCAGCCGTAGCTTGAGCAGGCCTGCGGCCTCGATCCAGGACGCAGCCATGTTGTTGCCGTCGCCCACCCAGGCAAAGCTGAGTTCGCTCAGATCGCCTCGGATCCTGCGCACGGTCATCAGGTCGGCGAGCAGCTGCATTGGGTGGCTGGTGTCCGTCAGTGCGTTCAGTACTGGGACGCTGCTAAACTCCGCCATCTCTCGAAGGCGCTCGTCGCCGCTGGTGCGGAAGGTAATGCCGTGCACCATGCGGCAAAGCACCCGTGCGGTGTCTCGGATGGGCTCGCCGCGGCCCATCTGGCTGCCTTGACTCGTGATGACGAGGGGATGCCCGCCAAGTTCTGCGACGGCGACTTCGAGGGAGATGCGCGTGCGAGTGGACGCCTTTTCGAATACCAGCGCGATGGACTTGCCTCGCAGCGTGTCCGTGGCCGTCTTTCCGCGCTGCGCCCGATGGCGATCGGCGCGATCCAAGACCTGGACCAATCCGGCGCTTCCCAAATCCGAGAGGCTCAGCAAATGAGGCATCAGAGCTCTCCCAATACCCGGTCGAGCACCGCAATTCCTTCTGCGAGCTCGTCTTGGGTGATGGTCAAAGCAGGGCTGAGCCGCACCCCCTGGCCACCTGCGAGGGTGACGAGAACGCCCGCGTCTCGCATCGCGCCCACAAAAGCTCGCGCGTCGACCTCTGCCCGCAGCAGGATGGCCCAGAGCAACCCGCTGCCCCGCGCCAGTTCGACATGCTTTGCGTGTTTGTCCGCCAGCTGGCCGAGTTGTTGTTTCAGGAACTCGCCCAATTCCAGGGCCCGGAGCATCAGGTTTTCGGACTCGATCAACGACAGCACGCAGAGCGCAGCGTGGGAAGCAAGAGGATTACCTCCAAACGTCGTGCCGTGGCTTCCTGGCGGCAGTGCGTCCTTTAGATGCTCGCCGCACAGCATGGCACCAATAGGCACGCCCCCCGCCAAGCCCTTAGCCAAGGACACCGCGTCCGGAACGACATCGTCGTGTTGACATGCCAGGAAGCGCCCGGTGCGTCCGACGCCGGTCTGGATTTCGTCAGCGAGGAGCAGCGCTCCATGCTGCTTCGTCAGCGTGCGCAGGCCGCTTAGAAAACCTGAGGGTGCCGGCACGACGCCGCCCTCGCCCTGCACAGGCTCCACCACGACGCCGGCGACGTCGGGGCCCATTTCTCGTTCGACCGCGTTCAAGTCGCCGTAGGGCACGTGGGTCACGCCGGGCAATGGCCCGAATCCGTCGCGGTACTTCTTCTGCCCCGTCAGCGAGAGCGCGCCGAGCGAGCGTCCGTGAAAGGAACTGTCGAACGCGATCATGCGGTAGCGCTCGGTTTGGCCAGCGGCGAAGAAATGCCGCCGACACATCTTGAGCATGGCCTCCATGGCCTCGGTGCCGGAGTTGCAAAAGAACGCTCGCGACATGCCCGAAAGAGTGCAGAGCTTCTCCGCGAGCAAGATGTTCGCAGCGTTGTAGTAGTAGTTAGACAGGTGGATCACCCGACCCGCTTGGTCCGTGAGCGACTGGACCAGCGCCGGGTGCGCATGTCCCAAGGTGCTGACCGCGATGCCGGCGTAGAGATCCAGGTAGCGTTTTCCGGATTGGTCCCACAGCTGGGCACCCTTTCCGTGGCTCATCACCAGATCGGGCTGGCGATAGTTCGGGTACAGGTAGCGCTTGGCTTTTTCGAGCAACTCCGCATCGCTGGGCATGCCCGAGCACTAGCGCAGCGCCCCTTCGGCGCCAATCGCCACGCCTTTCAGGCGTTTCGGGCCGAGATCAGCTGCGTGGCGAACTGCTCGAAGCCCGCACTGCGGGGGCAATCGGCGAGGTAGCGCGGCAGAATGCTGGGGCGGCCCCGGAGATTGGCCACGGCGGCGCTGTGCTTGAACGCGGCGAAACATGCGGCGTCGTTTTCGCTGTCGCCGACAAATGCATAGCGGGAGCGGGCTGCTGTGGGGTCTTCTTTCGCGACAGTGCGGAGGAAGCGCAGCGCGCCCGATGCCTTGTCGTGGCGGTCGAAGGTGACATGTAGATGCACGCTCGAGCGCTGGGTCTTGGCTCCGCGAGCCCTGGCGAAGTCCATGGCGCTGCGTACCACGCTGTCATCCACCTGACGGTGTTCCCCGATGTCGAACGTGAAGTCGGAACAGCGTGCTCCGTTGTCATCGGCCGCCTGTAACTCCGAGAACTCTCGACTCATTGCCTCCGCCAGGGTTCGCAGGCGCAGAGTGCGCTCAGCGCGAACCGTGTCGCCGGTTGGGTCTATTCTGCGAACCCTGCCGTCTACCCGAGCGAAGGAAATATTACCGTTTTCGGTGATCGCCCCCAACACCGGCCACTGGCGGCAGAGCAGTTCTCCCCAAAGCGCAGGACGTCCGGTGACCGCCACCAATTCGAGCTGCGCTTCGCGCAAGCGAAACAAGGTGCGATAGGCGTCCTCAGTCAGTCGACCGTGGTCCAAGAGCGTATCGTCCAAGTCGAAGAGGACTCCGCGCATGGCTCTTGCGTCGGCAGGCGATAGCGTGTTCACGGGGCGCACTCGCCCATGCTGCGCGAAGACGACCGGCGCGTAAAGTTAGCCGAAGCCGCCGCCACGCGCGCCGCTAGCGCGTGGCCCCGTGCCTAGCGCGCCGTTGCGCGCTAAGGTCTGATCCGTGCAGCTCACGACGCGAACCGGTCACAGACGCCAGCTTTGGCTGGTGCAGCTATGCGGGCTGGTGCTTGCGCTGGTGTGGACGAGGGCGGGCTGGGCCGGTGGTGAGTCCCCATCAGCGCTGACCCGGGAGAGCTTCGAATCCACTGGCGAAGTGCTGGTCGATCTCGAGGACGATGTCGACGAAGTCACCTACAAGGACATATTCTCTCGTTTGGCCGTGGAAGTGCGGCCTACCGCGTTGTTCGAAACCACACGGAGCTTTGTGTTGCGCGCGGCGCCGTCACGCATGGACGAGCTGCGCCGCACCCTCGAAAAGGACGATCGCGTCGAGATCGTAGAGCCGAACCACCGCGTGCGTGTGCTGTTCGAGCCGAACGATCCGATGCTAGGGGAGCAGTGGCATTTGAAGCGCGTCAACACGGGGCGGGCTTGGGATTTCGCCACCGGGCGGGGCGTTACCGTGGCCGTCGTGGATACAGGGATCGCCTGTGAGAGTTTCGGTCCGTTCACAAAGGCCAGCGACCTAGCAGAAACTAAATGCGTGAGCGGCTACGATTTCATCTCCAGGACGAAAGAAGTCGCCGACGATCATGGGCATGGCACTCACGTCGCCGGCACCATCGCGCAATCCACCGATAATGGGGTGGGCACTGCGGGCGTTGCGTTCGGCGCGCGCTTGATGCCGGTGAAAGTACTCGACGCGATGGGTTGGGGAAGCTTTGCCACGGTCGCGGATGGAATCCGTTTCGCCGCGGACAATGGCGCCAACGTCATCAACCTGAGCCTGGGCGGGCCGTTCCAGTCGCGAGCCGTCGAAAAGGCCGTGCGGTACGCACGGGAACGCGCCGTGGTGGTGATTGCGGCCGCGGGCAACAGCGGCGGGAGCGTGGACTATCCCGGCGCTAGCCCCCATGTCGTGGGAGTCAGTGCGACGGACCCTGAGAACAAGCTGGCGCGCTTCTCTTCCCGAGGTGCGGGCGTGGACATCGCCGCGCCCGGGGTGGGAGTTGTGCAGCAGTCCATTTGTGAAGGCGGCAAGAACCGCTGCGAACTGTTCCCCAGTTGGAGTGGCACCAGCATGGCGTCACCGCACGTCGCCGGTACTGCCGCACTGCTGGCCAGCATGGGAGTCACGCGTCCGGACAAGGTAGAAAAGCTGCTGCTAGCGACCGCGAAGAACGTAGATGATAGCAAGCAGGGCCGCGCGCAGTTTGGCCATGGGATCGTCGACGCCGGCGCTGCGGTGACTCGTGCTGCGTTGCGCAAGGTTGTAGCGCGCACCCTTTCGCTGTCTCTGATGATCTTTTTGGTGTTTCGCTGGGCCCGGCGTCGCGGTCGTGAATCGCTTTCCCCCTGGCGACCTGGCTTCCTAATTTCGGCTCTACTTACTGGACCCGGGTTGCTGTTCTTTGCGCCGTTGTTGTTGCCGCGCACAATTTGGTTTGTGGATCTGCTTGCTCGGCCCTTCGCTGATTGGGACCTGCTCTGGAGTGTTCAGCTACACTCCGCACTGCCCTTGGCCAATGTGCTCATACCCTTAGGCGTCAGTCTGTTGCTGCTGAACGTGCGCGGGCTGCGAGGGGCGCTCGCGGGCTTGTGCGTGGGCACGGCGAGCTACCTATGCGCGGAGGTGCTGCTCCAGGACCTGGCGTTCCCTTTGGGGGCTTTCGCGCTGACGGTCTGGTGCGTCATCAACGCGCTCCTATGCGCCACCTTGGCTCGAGTGATCCTGCAAAAGTCTGCCGCAGGAGTCGCCTAGGGCGACGGGACATAGGCTCTAGCTACAGCAAGGATTGCCGCTGCACGGCGGCGTGATGTCGCATACGCCTTTGCCCTGGCAGCATGTGCCTGCACTGGTGCGGCATTCGGACGGGCAGCCCGTGCTGCCCCCGGTTGCCGTCGATCCGCCGGTGCCAAGTCCACCCGTGCCAAGTCCACCCGTGCCGGAGTCGCCCACGCCCGCAGAGCCACCAGTTCCGGCGTTGCTTGGGTCGGTGCAATTGCCAGCTTGGCAGATCCGATCGCCTTTGCAGTCGTTGTCGTTCTTGCAGCCAGCCTCCTCGGACGAGCAGCCCGCAAAGACGAGCAGGATTGGCAGTAGCGATCCAAGCAAACGCTTTGGGACTCGCCGTGGTCGCCCCGTCACTCAAGATCTCCACTGATGAGTTTCGCTTCAGCGTGCTCATGAGCGTCAAATGTCTCGAGCGCTGCGCCAATGCGTTCCACCAGGGCGTCTAGGGGTGCGTCCGCTACCGCCTGTACCAGTGATTCGAATTCGTCGCGAAGAGTCGCGTGTTGCGCTCGTAGTTCTTCAGAGGCGCTGAGCAGCTCTGGCTTTGCTTGCACCAAGTCTGCAAGGTAGCCGCCTTCTTCTTCGCTCGCAAAATGCCCAAACAACAGCGCGCGCAACGCGACTAGCTCGTGCTCAAGCACGCTGCGCAGTCGCACAGCGGGTAATACTCCGGGCGGGGCGGAGATGATGACGTGCAATCTGTCGGCGCTGCGTCGCAGTGACGCCGAGGGGGCATGGTCTTGCCGGCTTGAGTTCACCCCGCAAGGCTAGATCGCAGGGGAGATTCCACAAGGGGCGTCGATCATGCTCAGCCGGGCGGTGCGGCGCCTTCGGGAGCCTCGCCGGCGCCCGGCGCGGGCTTTGTTGGGATTTTCAGGGCAGCTTTTGCCTTCGCGACCACGTCCTTGGGCAAGCGCTGTTCCAGCTGGCACGCGGGACCGAATCCCGCCGCACACGCCCGGACCACGAGGCTTGCCGCGCGCGGGATGTCCCGTTTGACTCCCTTGCCTTGACCGAAGGCGACCCCTGCAATCAAACACGACTGGACCTCACCCAGTTTGCAGAGTTTCTCCGCCTGCTCTGCACCTTCGGCTACGCGCGCTTTGCCGCCCTGACCCAGGACGAGGGCACGCGCAAACATGCTGCAGCCTTGCAGGGAACCTTGCGCCCGACACGAGCGCTCGAGGATCTTGAGCCCGTTTTCCGCGTCGCGGTCCACGCCTTGGCCCTCTAGCATTTGGGCGCCGTAGTACGCGCAACCGTTTGCGTCACCGCCCTCGCAGCCGCGCTTGAATAGTCCGGCCGCTTCTTGCACGTCGGGCTTGCCGCTGAGCCCCTGCACGACGAGCCCGCCGAGCAACGTGCAGCCAGGAGGGAAGCCTGCGTCGCACGCCGCGCGTGCGCGCTTCAACGCCTTCTCTGGGTCGCGTTTGATTGTCGTGCCTCCGGACAGCTCGAAGATGGCCAACGTGGTGCACCCGTGCGGGCTGCCAGCATCACACGCCTCTTGGACGAGCTTGGTCCCGCGGGACACGTCGCGCTCGATGCCGGGACCGCCAACGACCAGGGCACGTCCGTACGCTGCGCAGCCGTCGGGGAGCCCGTGTGAGCATGCGCGTTCAAAATACGTGATCGCCTTGCCGGCGTCGGGCTTGCCACTGCCAGCTCCCGCGTAGATTTCGCCGAGAAGCGCGCAACCGGCGGGGGGCGCGCGATCGCAGGCGCGCTCGAGCACGCGGATTGCACGGGGGATGTCGCGTTCCGCGCCGATACCGGACAAGTGCGCCATGCCAACGTAGGCGCAAGCGTCCTCGAGCTCCCCGTCACAGAACTTTCGAAACTGCTTCACGGCGGCTTCCGGGTTTCGTTCGAAGCCTCCCTGTCCGTGGTACTGGAGGACCGCTAGCCCGAGGCAACCGCGGTTTTCCTTGCCGTCGCAGGATGTTTTGAAAAACCCGCGTGCCTTGGCTGGGTCCCGCTCCGTGCCAATGCCGTTCAAGCTGGCCAAACCCAGCAAGGCGCAGCCGCGCTGTTCTCCAGCGTCGCAGGCACGCTTGGCGAGCTCAACGCCGCGCTTGGGGTCGGCGCCCTTGCCCCCACGCCCGAACAACAACAGGTGTCCCAGTCCGGCGCATCCCAGTGGGCTGTCGGCGTCGCACGCCTTGATGAAGTTCTTCTCCGCCGCTTCGGGATCGCGGGCGGTGCCGCGTCCATTGTACTGCGCGCGCCCCAAGCGCGCACAGCCCTCGGCACTGTTGGCTAGGCAGGCGCGGTTCAGGATCTGCACGGCGCGCAGCGCCTCTGCGTCGGACCCGTCCGCCAGCGCCTTGCCCAGTTCTAGACAGGCGGTCGCGTCGGAAGGGGTCGCGCTGCACAACGTTGCACAGGCAAGGCGCTGTCCTTGTTTGCACGCATCTAGCTGCGCAGCGGTGTCGCTTGCGCCAGCACTCTTGGCCCACATCCACACCACGATGCCGAGCGCGGCGGCCACGGTCAGCCCGATGCCCGTCCAGATCACCGGCAAGTTGGATTCTTCGTCGCTCATTTTTGTCGGGACCCTATCGAAAGCCGGTCCCAAAAGGGAGACTGCCCGCGGGCGCGGGCCAAAAAGCGGCAAATCGCCGGCAACGACCCCATGCGCGCTCGAAAACGGGGCACCGCCCGATACTGGTGCGGCAATTCCCGGCGGAAGTCCGCGAACCGCGCGGTTTTCTGCTTGGCCGTGTCTTTGCAGAGGAATGCCAGCGGAGGACCTATGAAGAACGACGCTTCTACCCAGGCGCTCACGCAGATTGCAGACCTGGTATTCAGCCGAGATTTTGGCGAAGCACGGCGCCGCGCACGCGAGCTGTGGGCGCGCCTATTCGCGTCTGCGGACGCGGATCCGGTGCTGCGCGGTTGGGCGCGTTTCTACGATTTCAAGTGCAGCTATGAACTGTGTGACTATCGCGCTGCTTACGATCTGGTGCGACTGCCACCGGGCGTGCACTACACAATGACTGCGACGAACGTGGCGTGGATGTACTCCGTCGCCGCTGAACTCGCGATGCATCTGGGGCTCCCACAGGAAGTGGTGCGCTGGGCAGAGCGCTGCTTGGAACTACGCACGGGGGCGGAGCACACTGCGGCCCGAATTCAGTGTTTGCAGACGGCGTGTCTGCTTCTTTCGGAACTCTCCCGGGATGACTTGAATCTGCGGTTCTCTCGGGAGCTGCTGGATTTGCATGAGCAGCTTGAGGAGCCTCCGCTGCTCATACACGGCTGCAGGTACCTTCTCGCTGCGGGCGGCGCTCTGGATAGTCGCGATCAAGGTCGGCTCATCGCGACCTTGCCAAAACTCACGGCTCTCTCTGCTGACGCATTTTCGTCTCGAGCGCTTGAGTGTATCGCGGCGATCGAAAGGGCCACTTGGTTCGAATCGATGATGCCGGAGGCGATGCGGCGAAATCGCGCAGACTTGGCGCGGCTATGGGCCGCCTGCGGGGACGCGCAAGAGCTGGCTCGCCGGATCGCAGGCGGCCTGGACCCGAACCTGCGGGATACCAGCGGTCGAAGCGCGCTGCATCACGCAGCGCTGCTCGGTCAAGCGCAAGCGGTCCGCGTGCTCCTGGAGAACGGAGCTGAGGTGGACGCGCAGAACATTCAGCGGCGCACCGCCCTTGCGCTTGCCGCAGATCAGGGGCACGCGCAAGTGGCCGCTGTGCTGCTCGACGCGGGCGCCGATCCAAATATCGCTGGAATCGCAGATCAAACTCCACTGCACCTTGCCGCATGGCAGGGACACGTGGATTGTGTCCGTTTGCTGCTCTCGCGTGGTGCCGCGACGGAGCTCAGAGACCGCACCGGCAACACCGCACTCACGCTGACTGCCACCGAAGATCAACCACTGGTTGTGGAAGTGTTGGTAGCGGCGGGCAGTCCGCTGGACGGATGCACGCCTTTGGGCCACTCGCCGCTGATGAAAGCAGCGATGGAGGGGCAAACCCGCGTCGTCGAGACTCTGCTCGCGTTGGGCGCTGATGCCGCGCTTCGCGACCGTCACGGATTGAGCGCACGGGACTGGGCAGAACGCGAAGGCCATGCCCACGTGCAGCGCTTGCTCAGCGAAGCGTGCCCCCGGTCTCGCCGCAACGGCTACGCAACGCTCCGCTTGGCCTGATTCGTTCTTGCGTTCAACGCACCGAGCAGCCCAGGGCGATGTAGGCGGAGTACTTGCCGTTGGGCACCGTGAGGGTCACGCCTTGTGCGTCGTGCAGCACGTCGGCCTCAGAACGCGCCGGGCCGGACGTGAATTGGCAGGAAGTGCGCATCTTGATCACCGCGGCTCCCATGGAGCACTTGAGATCCAACTGGCCTCGCGTCGTGCTGCCGGTCGTGGTCGCCTCCGGCGCGGCGTACTCACACTTCCATGCGCCTCGCGGCAGCTGGATCTTGCCGCCGGCTGCGCTGAGCTTGACGGAATCGAGCGCCGCTCCGTTTTCGGACACGCTCACGCTGTATTCCACTTTTTGAGGGGAGCTTGCCGCCGTGTCCAGGGTGCACGTCATGGGCAGGAGGAGCGCAGCGAAGGCCACGAGCGAGTTCGTGTTCGGTTTCATCGGCGGCAGGATACCACGCTGCCGGGCCCTGGTTCGCTTCGGTAGGAAGACCGCCCCCGAGGACGCGAGCTGCCGTCAGAGCCGGACGCCAAGGACTTTCGAGACAGGATCCAGTACGCGCTGACGGCTAGCCATCCGGAAGAAGAAGATCAAGATCGCGTGCCCCATGATCGGCGTCATCAAAAGCGCCGGCGAAGTCCCGTGGAACATGCTGTAGATGAAACCCACCCAAACGATGAACAGCAGCACGAACGCGGGCAGCGGCTGACGCATGACCAGCCGCAGCGTGGACCCACCATCGCGGGCGCTGAGCTCCCCATGCACCACGACGAGGGCGCGTTCGTGCTGCACGAACCCTTTGGCCACTCCAGACGTCGGGATGCGCACGGTCAGCAGGAGCTGCGCGTCTTCGATCTTTCCGCGAAACGGCAGAGTCTCGCTGGTTGGGGTTCCCGGGCGCGCAATCAATGTGTTGAGGCGTCGAACGGTTTCCTCGACGCCATCCGGCAGCTCGATCACCTGCGCGCGGAACGGCAGCAGCCATGGGTCCGTGTCCGAGAGTATTGCCACAGGGCGCGAGCGTAGTCTGGCTGCTGGGCGCCAGCGCCCATTCGGAAGCCAATGATGCGTTTTTTCTACGCTTGCCTCTGGACACATGTCCCGGATTTCGCCTGCTTCTTGAAAATCGAGCCCCGCAACAAAACTGGGGTGTTATGGTTCCGCCAAATTCTCACAAGGGTGAGACGGAAGCTTGTTCATGGAGGTCTACGGATGCGGTTGATGCGTGGGGCGCGGTCCCTGAGTGTTCCTTTGATGGTGGTTGCTGTCGCGTTGTTCGCTTGCAAGAAGAAGAAGGCGCCGCCGTCTGGAGCTGCTGGCGTCGTGGCGCCGCCAACAGTGCCGACCCGGACAGCCCCGGTGCTCACCGAAACCCCGAAAGGCATCCAGAAGCTAAAGACCGCCGCCGTACTGGACGGTGTGACTCTGACGCTCGAAGAATTCCAGGACTGCCGCCTATCGAATTTCTACAGTCGGCGCAGCCTCACCAAAAAGAAGGAGAAGCTGATCGGCGTGAACGTGCTTTTCGAGGGCAACGGAGAGAAGGAACACAACGTCTCGTACTCGAATTTCAAGGTCACGGATCCGGAAGGCTTGACCTTCCGCTCGACCATTCGCTCAGGTACCAACTGCAGCCCAACCCTGAAGTCTGGACGCGTGGGCAGTGGTGAAAAGACGCGGGGGTGGGTGCTCTTTCAAATCCCAGAGAGCGTGAAGAGCGTGAACGTGGTGTTCACGAACCGCCGCCCCTATCGCACGGGCACTCCGTCAGACGAAAAAGAGCAGAAGGTCACCTTCTCGACCGACTGAGCCGACGCGCTGCACGCCGTCTGATATCAGGCTGCGCGGCCCACGAAGCCGATCAGTGCGACCAGCGCGCGCTGGTCGAGTTGAAGGAAGCGCGCGCCTGCGTCGGTGTCACCCACTCGCGTCAGTTCCGCGCGGGTCACGAATGAGCGACCGAGTCCGAGTGATACCTCGATGCTCAACGCTTCGCCTTGCCGAAGCCCTTCTAGGCGCATGATGCCCACGCCGCCGACGGAGATGTCTTTCGCGCGGGTCACCTGGGTTCCGGCTTTGGACGTGACGCGCACGTCACCCATGAGCGGCACGCGGCGATGGGCGCGGCGCTCGGCATTTGGCGCAAGCATTGCCATACTGCGTGGCAGTGGTTGCAAACCGCGGTCCATTGCCGGTCATTGAGAAATCGCGCGAAACCCGGCAAAGCAGCGGGACTTCGCTACGAAAAGTTTTCAGGATTCCGCATCGTTTCGCCACTTCGCTTGTGGGGGAGCGAACGGCGCGTCTGCCCGCGGGGCCGCGCGGACGTTGGGACAAGCGCAGCACTTGCTTCGCGCGGGGTGCGCTCACCAGCGCCGAACACAGCCCGCTGCATGGGCTTTAGTCTGGCGAAAAGACCAGCGGCACGGAAACGACGTTGACCGAGCCGCTGTCGGATTTGGGATAGCGCACGGCGCGAGCCGCACTGACGACGCAGCGAACGACATCCGCGTCCGGCAGGTCACTACTCGAGCTCCTGGCCGTCGCGGTGTTGCCGTCTTTTGCGATAGCCAGCTGGAGAGCGATGCGGCCCTGCAGGTTGGGATTCTGCGACAGGCCACGTTGGTAGCAGGCGCGGAATCGACCATAGTGACGTCGCAGGATGCGCTTGACGATTTCCGGCATCAGATCCCCCTTCACGTTGACCTTGTCCGTCCGAACGCGCGCGCGGCTCACCGGCGACAATGTCGAGCGCAGGGAAGGATTGAGGGTTTCGCCGGGCTCCGTTGCAACGACCGGAAGCTGCGCGGCCGAAACCTCGCCGCTGATCAGTCGCGACACCGCAGCAGCGCGCTCTGCCTCGGACCCCGACGCCGGGGCCGGGGGTGCCGCCGCCGCAGCGCTGGCCGAGATCGCGGCAGACGCAGAGCTTGCGGGCATTTGCTGTTGCCTCGACTCGCTCGTTGCCGGCGTGCTGGAGGGCGCGTTCTGACTCGGTGGCTTTTCGTTGCAGGCGAAGCAACCCAGGAGGGCGACGGTCGCGAAGTGCGCGAGGCGGCTCATGGCCTTGCTCCTGGGATCAAACTGGGATCCAGGATGGGCAGCAGCGGACCGAGTTTCTGTTTTTGTTCGTCACTCAGGGCTCGCGCTTCCTTCGCCACGAACAGCACGTCACCGAAACCGGAGCGAGAACGCTTCTGATCAATGAAAGTCTGTACTTGGATTTCCCCTTCAGGCAGTAGCTTGGCGTCTGTGCCCAGCGCCGCATCCAGGGCACTGCGTGCGTTGGCGTGCTGCACGCCTTCGGCCATGGGGCGCACCCACTTGGCCACGCTGCTTTCCATTCGAGATGCCACAGGCACCGCTTGTCGGGCCGAAACAAACCAGAGCTCCAGCATGCGCTGCTCCGTCCCGCTGACCCCTTTCGGTGGATTCGGTTCGAAGTAGGGATAATACGCGACCGGCGTGTCGAAGGAGATGCGCATGGTCTCCGCGCTCACGCTGCGGGTCGCTTTCGCTCCGCCCTTGGGTGGATTGTAGCGCATGGCGACGTAGAAGAATTTCATCTTCACGTAGTGTGCGAGCCAAACGTCCGCCTCGGGGGTGCTGACCAATTGGTGCTTCTTGAGCCAACGCGCGAGCGCCTTCTCGTCGTCCGCAGCGAGCACGAAGGCCGTGAAGCTTCCCACGGTCTTCTTCTCGAGAACCGTGACACCACCGCCGGCAGGAGGCGGCCCGGAGCCGAAGCCAAGTCCGGTGCCCTTCCCCCGGGTGCCCACGATGCTGCGCCGGAAGGGAAACCGACGCCGTAGCTCAGCAAACGGACTTGGCTTCACCGCACCCACGTCTGGGCGCGTTGGCGTGGGCACCACGAACCCAAACGCTTCATTGGAAGTCTTGAATGCCACCTCTCGGATGAAGTGCTGCCGCTGTTTCTGCTCGTCGAAGACGATCAAGGTTTGTTCATAAGCAAGGGACGGACGCCGCGGGCCCTCGATGGCGCTGCGGGAGAAGAACCCGCCGCACGCGCCGGCGTCACTTTGAATGGTCGTCAAGACCGCGCACGCGACTGCGGCAAACGCCCACAGTCGCAAGACTCGTACCCCAATCATGCGGCGAACGTATCACGACTTCTCGCAGAGCTCCGAACGGCGCAAACGCCGCTTCGATCCGACCCATCCTTAGAGACGTAGCATCATCCAGGAGCGTCATGCGAAGAGCGCGGGCAGCGTTCCGCTGACCTCGCCTAAGTTCTGCTTCACGCCCACCGCGTGCATGGTCGATGCCACTACCTGAGCGGGGTGTGCGTCTTGCGCCACGATGTGCCGTCCCGCTTTGAGCCCGCCCGCACGTCCGGCAACCAACATCACCATATTCTCGCTGGAGTGCGTGCTGTGCTTGGTACCGGTTTGGGGATCGAGGCCGCGGCCGCCCTCGAAAACCAGAGACATGGCGCAGTGGTCGAGCAGATCGCTGCCGTCGATCTCTTTGAGTTTGCCCAGCTTGGAGACCACCTTTGCGAACTGTTTCACATGCCAGCCAACGCCGTCGGCGAATGCGTCGTGATTGAAGATGTGTTGGTGCGATAGGCTGTGGAAATCTGACTTCACTCCCGTCGCCGCGTAAGCGTTCATATAACACTTCCAGAAAGACAGTTGGTACGAGACGACGCGCGTCAGGTCGCAGGCGAACGCCATCGCGATGAAGTCCGAGAGCAGGTCACCGCGCAGCTCTTCGTTGCTGTAGCCGGTAGAAGAATCGTAGCAAGAGCCGGTCTTCTCATCGAAGGTGCAACCCAGCGCCGTCAGCTTGCCGATGGGCGGATCGTCACCGGGGTTCTGCGGTGGCACACAGACGCCCGCCGTCGGCCCCGCGGCCTCAAGCTCTTCCACGCGCAGTTCCAGCGCCCGAAGCTCATCGAAGTGCCGCTCCATGCGCTGCTTGTCATGGGCCCCGAGTTTCGA
>CBDUPW010000090.1:0-24265 GCA_965369205.1 uncultured Polyangiaceae bacterium
CGCTTCCAACCTTGTGGCGCAGCGTTTCCTCGATGCGGAACTCCGGCACTACCTTCGCGGGAACCTGCGCAGCCTGCACGACACCGAGCTGGGCCAGTTCACGCAGCTAGCCCAGCAAGCCTACGCCTTTCAGTACCTGCTGCTGGCTGGCATCGAGAAGCCTTTCGAGTACTTCATGAAGGTGACCGGAGCACGCGCCACCTTTGTCGAACCGCGCATCGCGTCTGAGGCTCAGCTGGAAACGCTGTTCAGCGCGGTGAGCGCGCTGCTGGGTTGCTTTGAAGTAGACGCTTCGGCGTTCAGGGATCTGCCTCGGGCTCCGCCAACCCAGTAGCGCCCGGAGCGCGGCGCCGGCGTGCCATTTCCAGCGCGAGTACCAATCTGCACTTGCTGTGTAAATATTCGACACTGCTACTGAAATACCACGGGTCGCACACTATCCTACATTGTCTCCACATGCTTTCCTGATCCCCAGGAGGCCCGAACCCATGTCCCTGCGCATCCTTCACTCCGTCACCCTCTTCGCTGCCCTCTGCGTGGCGTGTTCTTCCGCGCCGCCGGACCCGCAGCCCACCGCCTCGACCGCCGAGACGCCACGCAAGCCTCTGGGCAAAGCGGACGCCGCCGGCAGTTGCCAGGGTGCGGGGCAAGACTTCTGCGGCGGCAAATCTGCCGACGCCTGCTGGTGCGACGATGCGTGCGAGAACTACGGCGACTGCTGCTCGGACAGGTATTCGGTGTGCAGCGCGCTGCCGCTAGCCGTGGAGTCCCTCGACAGTGTTGCCACTTTCGACGCTCTCGCCTTCTCGGGATCCGAAGGCGCCATCTTGGGCAAGTCCGTCAAGTTTCTGATCGACGCTCGCAACCCCTCGGCGCGCTCGGTGCGTTTCATCAACGCGAACTACGCGGGCACGGACGTGGACGCAAAGGCCAAGCAGTTTCACTTCAACTTCGCCCAGGCCACCCTGCCGAACTTCTCCGAGAACGGCCAGAGCTTCAACGACAAGACCTACTGGACTCAGAACAAGTCCTACTTCGCAGGCACGCTCCAAGAATACAAACTCGGAGCCAACGCCGAACCCTTGTACGCGATTCAGTTCTACCCCCAGGACGTCATCGCCGAAGCCACGGCCTTGGCTGCAGTGGAAACCCTTGTGCCGGCACTTTCCCTCGAAGGCGCTCGCTTGGCATTTGTCTCCCTGGGTCCCCAGCAAACCACCGGCACGGTGAAGACTCAGATGGCTGCCCTCGGCGTCGAGGCACTCAACCTCGATGCCGTCCTGGGCGCCCTGAACTACATCCCGATGCAGACCGGCGAAGCTTGGGGGTACCTGCGCATCTTTCCCCAGAACCAAGACTTGCTCAGCGCCTTGGACATTCCCGTCTTCGCGGACTTGCCCTTGGACCTGACCGTCGTGGCCGGCACGATCACCAAGGCGGTGCAGGACGCTAGCTCCCACGTGAACCTCAAGAGCAAGGAGCGCAACACGCCAAATATGGTGCTGCGAGACGCGGGACCGAGCCACGCAGAGCTCGCCGCCTTCGCAGACAAACCCGTGCACCTGGTCGTCAGCGCGGACCGCTTTTTCATCGAGGAGTCCAGCGAAGCCGTGGTGCTCCAGAAATACAAAGAGCGCACCGACAAACCCTGGCAGCCCCTCACCATCGATCCGAACGGGAGCGTCATCTCCTACCGGGACATGTGTCCGAATAGCGCCGCGGACTGTCTCAAGCTCGCGCCCCGCCTGGGTGGTAAGGCCGGCAACCTTGGTTTTCTGATCCACCGCGACGTGCTCGGAACCACGGCCGACCCGGGCAGCAAGAGCGCCAGCGTGGGCTATGACATTGCGCCCCACGGCGTCGGCGTGCCCGTGCAGCGCTACTTCGACTTCGTGAAGCACGCGCCCAATGGCCCCTTGCGTGCGGCCCTGGACGAGCTGATCAGCCAAGAAAAGGCCGGCACGCTCAGCGTCGCCGAGCGAGTGGCGCTGCTCACTCAGGTGAAATCCTTGACGCTAGCGGCAGAGCTGCCGGCTGGCATCTTGAACGAGGTGCGCACCGGCCTGCTCGCCGCCCTGCCCGCGGGCTCGGAAAGCGTGAAGATCCGCTCCAGCGCCAACGCCGAGGACATCCCTGGATTCGATGGTGCAGGGCTCTACGATAGCTTTCGGGCAGATTTCGACGAGCCCAACAACGGCGCCTGCCAAGTCGTGCTCGACAACGACGGCGAGCTCGAGACGGAACCGCGCAGTCTCGAATGCGGCATCAAGGCTGTGTACGCCAGCCTCTGGAACAAACGAGCCATCGAAGAACGCTCCTTCGCGCGCATTGACCACGCCACCGCGGGCATGGGTCTGGCCATCGTGCAGCGCTATCGCGAGCTAGGCGACGTGGACGCCAACTCTGTGGTCGTCACCCGCGTGCTCAACAGCGGCGGCGTCTACGGCTATACCTTCTCGTCGCAGACCGGGAACAACGTCGTGACGAACCCGGCGCCGGGCACGTCCAGCGAAAACGTGATGGCGGCGTTTCTGCCTGGACAGCCCAATACCTTCGCGGTCACGCGCTACGCAACGCCTACCGCCGGCGGCGCACCCTTGACGCAAACCGTTTTGACCCACGCACAAATGAACGAGATGCTGAGCCTGACGCAACACGTCGAGAGCGTATACTGCCAGAAGAAGTCGGACTATTACCCCGGCAACTGCGGCAGCGTGCTCTTCGACGTCGAAAAGCCTCGCGCGCTAGACATGGAACTCAAGCTTTTGACCGGCGGTCGCTTCTTGCTCAAGCAAGTGCGCGAGTTTTCCGGCAAGTAGCTAGTTACACGGCGTCGGTTTGAGATTCGAGTCCTGCGCCACGTTGTTCGCCACGCCTTCTCGATGGATCACGATGCGGTCGATCAAGTGATAATCGGCTCGGGCGGATAGCTCGAGGCTGTACGTGCCGGCAGTCTTGAACTCCATGTAGATGGGGTGACCATCGTTGTCGCTGGTGTTGGTGGACCAATTCCAGTTGCTGGCGCCGGAGCAATACACCTTCATCCAGCCGTCCTTGGTGGAGCCGTTCGGACAGGTGGCGCTGCTCACCGCCGGCAGCGCGTTGATCGCCGCCATGAACGTGGTGTCGTCGCATTTCGGCTTCGGATAGCGCCGGCTTTCGTTCGGTGCAGTGCCCTTCAAACCGTAGTAGCTCTCCGCATCCGGGTAGCGCACCCAGGTGTCGTTGTGCTCGGTCGTGTTCGTGCCCTTGCCGATACGGCTGCGCCACTGCATGCGATAGCGACCCGCTTGGTCGATGCCAAGCTTCACCGTGATCACGCCCTGGCCTGGATTGTTGTTCTGGCTCGCGCCCTCCCACTGAATGTAGCCCGTGCCGTAGGCTCCACTGGCGCTGTTGGCGGTCTTCCAGTTCCCGGAAAGCGTGAAGTCTTCGGCCTCCATCACGAGCACGCCGTTGCTGCCGACCTTGTAGTCGCAAGCCCCCGGAGTGCCGCCCGTGCCTCCACCGCCGCTGCCCGCGCTGCCGCCGCCACTGCCCGCGCTGCCGCCGCCACTGCCCGCGCTGCCACCGCCGCTGCCCGCGCTGCCGCCGCCACTGCCCGCGCTGCCGCCGCCACTGCCCGCGCTGCCCGCGCTGCCACCGCCACTGCCCGCACTGCCGCCGCCACTGCCCGCGCTGCCGCTCGCTCCCCCGCTGCCCTTCTTCCCGCCAGCGTCGTCGTCACCGCCGCAAGCACAGAGGCAGAGGCCAGTCGTCAACACAAAGAGCGCGGTATAGGGAGTGGTGAGGGTCATCGGCACACTATACCTGCCGCCGCGCCGGCGGGGAATCATCGCTTTGCATATTCCAACATGGCGACGATCCGGGCAGGTAGCAACAACATCATCAGCGCGACGGCGAATCATCGCTTTGCGTATTCCAACGTGGCGACGATGGGGAAATGATCCGAGGGGTAGCGGTCGTTCGGTGGGTACACGGTCAAGTCTGCCTGCCAGCTGCTCGCTGACCAGTCGGTGGCATTGCCGGCGACGAAGATGTGGTCGATGCGATCCGCGAGATCATAGCTCGGCGGCGGCTTTTGGTTCGTGATCACGCTCCACTCGGCCGCGATGGACTGCGCGTCCACGAACGCAAAGCCGTGCCCGGCGTCTGTGGTCAAGGTATCCCAGGCCGGATCGCTAGGCTGAGAGTTGAAGTCCCCCAGGACGACGACGGGGGTGTTCTGTGCGAAGGGGGCCGTGCGCTCTTTCACGAGCGGCGCGCTCATGGCTTGGCTGGGCGTGTTGTTGTCGAAGTGCGTGCTGGCAAAGTAGATCTCGCGGTCACCCGCCTTGTCTTTGAATAGCGCCCAGACCAGCAAGCGCGGCAACTGGGGTGTGGCGAAGCCGTTGCTATTCGGCACGTCCGGCGTCGGGCTCAGCCAGTACTCGCCGCTTTCGATCACGCTGAAACGATCCTTGCGGTAAAAGATGGCAGCGTCTGGGTAGGGCGCCGCGTCTTCGGGCGCGAAACTGATCGCGCCTCTGCCAGGCAAACGCTCCAGCATCAGGCCCACTTCGTCGCCGAAGGGACCCAGTTCCTGCAGGCCGACCAGATCGGGATCGTGGCGTTCGAATACGTCGCGGAACATGTCGAGGCGCTGTTCCCAAGGATCGTGCTCCTTGGTTGCGCACAGCGAACACAGCACGTTGAAGGTCATCACGGAAACCGGAGCCGGCGGCAGCTTCTGCGCCTCGGGTTCGGCGTCTCCGCAGGCGATCAGGCAGAGGGCGCCCAGAGCGACGAGAACACGCTGCATGCGGGGAGTGTTTCACCCGGACGCGGCTGAGTCACGTCCGGACACGCTTGCCGAATGGATCCGGACGGAGGCGCGGGCGGCGCGAAATTCTGCGTTTTTCTCCCAGGATCCCTGGAAGGCACGTGCGGCACGGACTCTGCAATGACCCCTGAGATGCTCCCTCTCGGCAACCTGCTCCGCTTCGCCCGTCCCCGTCTCGCGCTGGCCGGACTGACTTCCGTTTGCCTTGCCGTGGCCTGCGCACCCGCCACCGGGGAGTACGTCGACGACGAGTCGACACCCGGCGTGGGGCGCTCCGCCGAGCGCGTTGGCAAGCTGCAGTCAGCCCACTGTTCGATCACCGTGAAAGGCAAGGGCGCCAAGGACACTGAGACGGACTACATCGCCCGGGTGATCGCCTGCGAGAACACCGGCGCGGGACTGCAGGCGCTCAAGGCCCAAGCGATCGCTGCGCGCAGCGTTGCGTACTACGAAATGGAGTCCAAAGGCTCCATCTGCGACAGCCAAGGGTGCCAAGTGTACACCTGCTCGAACAAGCCGCAGGCCATTCACTTTCAGGCCGCGGCGGAAACCGCGCAGCAGTACTTGGCGAACTCGAATATGCTCACCTATGCGTTCTACGTTTCCGGCGACTCCAACGTCTCCGGCCCTGATTGCCAGGACGTGGGTGGCTCTTTGACGAAGTACGTGACCTTCAACGACGGCAAGACCGGCAAGAGCGTGACGCAGACGAAACTGGGTTACGTCGGACCGGCGGGCTTCGGTCAGAACCGCGGCTGCGCGAGCCAGCACGGCATGCGCTGCCTCGAAAACGCCGGACGCGACTACGCGGGGATCTTGCGCTTCTACTACGGCGCCGACATCGAGATCGTGACGGCCCCCGGCTCTTGTGGCGTGCCGACCCAGCCGGATCCCAACGCGCCGGATCCCAATGCGCCGGATCCCAATGCGCCGGATCCCAACGCGCCGGATCCCAATGCGCCAGCCCCAGATCCGCAGCTGGGCCCCGGCTCATGCCAGGGCCAATGCGGCTCCTCCCAGCCCGTCCCGGCCAGTGAACCCGCTTGCTACTGCGACACCTTGTGCACGGACAACGGCGACTGCTGTGGCGACTATCAGAATCTATGCGGCGGCAGCTCGCCCCCCACCCCGCCCAACCCCTCCCCGAATCCGCCGGCCAGTGGCGGGAGCTGTGTGGGCGCCTGCAACTCCCCGGATGCGACCTCCGCCGGCTGCTACTGCGACAGCGCGTGTTTGAATTTCGGCGACTGCTGCGCGGACTTCACTGCAGTGTGCAGCTGACCGGACGCGCAGCTGATTCAAGAAGCGCGGGCAGCAGCGGAGGAACAAACGCGAGCCGCGGCTCGGACGACGGCGGCTGCGGCTGCACAATCGCGCCCAGCTCCACGTCCAGGCTGTTAGGATGGTGCGCCATGCTGCTCGGATTAGTACTTCGAAGAAAGTTGTGGCGATGATCCCCCTTCGTGTTGCCTGCGGGATCGCCGCAGCACTGGCGCTCAGCTGCAATACCCAAAGCGCACCGAAACCAAACCAAGGCGCAGAGCCAACCGCCGCGCCCAAGAACACGCCGGCCGCAACGACGCCCACTGCCGCGGCTCTGCCCAAAAAGCCGATACCGGCCCGTGACACGGATCCCATGCCGGACCCCATCACGCACCCCTGCGTGGTATCCGCCGCGCAGTACACGAACGCCATCGAAAAGGGCAAGACCGACTGCAAGGCCGACTCAGACTGTGGCTGCTACCAAGGCGGTCTCGGTCGTCGAAGCGGCTGCGGCGGCGTGCTCAACAAAGAGAGCCTCGTGGAGCTGAGCCGCATCGAGGCTGAGTTCCGCAAAGACGGTTGCAAACACACCCAGCAGTGCGCTCCCTGGGCGTGCCAGCCCAAATGCGAAAACGGTCACTGCCGGAAGTGAGCGCGCGACACAAGACCCGCGCCGCGGTGGCTTGACGAGGGCCGTCAGGCCTTGCTGCGCTTCTTCGCGGGCGACGCAGGCGCTTCGACGGCTTTTGCAACGCTTGGCCCAGCAGCCTCTGCCGTATGCACCGCCTGCGGAGGCGCTTGGGTGGCAAGGGCGGTGGCGACTTCAGCGCGTTCCGTCCCGGACAGATCGGGCTGCAACAGATCCACACGCGGCAACACGTCCGCCGTATCGAAGTAGTTCTGGGAACAGCCGACATGGAGAAACCCAATGGGATTCATGCGGCCGTCTTCGAACATCGCAACCGCGAAGCGCCAGGTTTCCTTTTCGATCAAATCCCGACAGCTGCGACAACGGGCCCGCCCGGACGACGCGCGCTCCACACGCATCAAGCGCGGCAGGCGACGGTATTCGATGCCGGCTTTCGCCAATGCCAAGAGCGCATCGGAGCTGGGCACGCACCCCTCCACTCCTTCAAGGGTCGAGAGCATCGGCTCCGGGCGCATCAGCGCAGCACAGTTCAGGTGAAACCAATAGGTGGCTTCGCCGTCGCCAAAGGGATTGTCCACGCGCTCGCCGAAACGCTGCGCTCCCTTTGCGATCTTGCCGCCACAGCCGCGGCAGCGACTGCGACCGCTACTGGCTTCTTCGATACAGTGGGGCACGCGAAATTGAACCGCGCCCAGGGAGTGGCGGGCAAATTCCAGGGACCTTCTGCTCCTGATCCGCCGACGGCGCGGGCCGGAAACCCTTCGGATCCGTGGCGGGCAGCGTGCTAACAACGCCCCATGAGCCAAGTCTTGGAGGAGCTGGTCGAGCTGCTGACCCTGGAACGCATCGAAGAGAACCTATTCCGCGGCCAGAGCCAGGATCTGGGCTGGGGCAACGTATTCGGCGGGCAAGTGCTCGGCCAGGCGCTCTCCGCGGCCCAGCAAACCGTCGGCGCGCCACGCACCGTGCATTCGTTCCATAGCTACTTCCTGCGCACAGGCGATGCCAAGAAGCCCATCGTCTACGACGTAGATTGCATTCGCGACGGCAAGAGCTTCACCACTCGCCGCGTAGTGGCGATCCAAAGCGGCCGACCCATCTTCAGCATGGCGGCGTCTTTTCAGATGCCCGAAGACGGATTCGAGCACCAGGCGGAAAAGCCCGCAGCGCCGAGTCCAGACGGCTTGAAGTCCGAAGCCGACTTGGCGCGCGCCGCCGCGGATAAGATCCCGGAGATCTTGCGGGAGCGCGCGTTGGCGGAAAAGCCCATCGAGATCCGACCGGTCAATCCTCAGAATCCCCTCAAGCCCGACAAGCGCCCCCCCGAACGCCTGGTCTGGTACCGAGCCGCGGCACGACTGCCCGACGCCCCAGCCGTGCACCAGTATCTGCTGGCCTACGCGTCCGACTTCAACCTCGTCGGTACGGCCATGCAGCCCCACGGGGTGAGTTGGCTCACGCCCCGCATGCAGGTCGCCAGCCTGGATCACGCCATGTACTTCCACCGCCCTTTCCGCTTCGACGAATGGCTGCTGTACGCCTGCGACAGTCCCAGTGCTTCGAGCGGCCGCGGACTCGCACGCGGGCAGTTCTTCACCCAGGACGGCGTATTGGTTGCCTCGACGATCCAAGAAGGTCTGATCCGTCAGTGGCCGGAGTGAACGCGCGATCCGAACTCCCGCTCCAACCCCTGCGCGAGGGATTTCGCCAGCGCCACTCCTAAGACCCTGAATCGCCGTCCAGAGCGCTATCTGTTGCCAATCACGCCTGCACGCGCAGTACGACTTTGCCGCGGCAGCGTCCGGTCTCCACGCGGCGGTGGGCTTCGGCAGCTTCGCTGAGCGACAGCACGCGTTCGACGACAGGGCGGATCTTGCCTGCGTCGACCAGCGACGCGATCTGCGTCAAATTCTCGCCGGAGGGAATGCGCGCCATGGGGATCACCCGCACGCCGTTCTGAATGCGGGCCAGCACAATGATCTTGGCCAAGTGTGCGAAAGCCGCCAGCGTTCCCCAAAAGGGGCCATGCGCGTCGGTCGCTTCGGGCAGTCCGGTCGCGAGCGCGATCACCCGGCCGCCGCGCCGCACTGTCTTGGTGGCGCGCACGACGTCGTCCGGACCGAGAGCGTCGACGATCAAATCCACGCCCCGCGCGACCTCGGAGTAATCCTCGGTGTGATAGTTGATCACGCGATCGGCACCGAGACTGCGCACGAAGTCGGCGTTCTTCTCACTGCAAGTCGTCAACACTTCGGCGCCAAGGTGCTTGGCGAGCTGGATGGCGACGTTGCCCACGCCGCCGGCTCCCGCTTGGATCAGCACGCGCTGTCCGGCTTGCAGTTTGCCGCGCAGGACCAACGCGTCCCACGCCGTCAGGGCGACCAGGGGCAGTGAAGCGGCCTCTTCGTGGTTGATACTTGTGGGTTTGTGGGCAAGCTCGTCGGCACAAACGCTTGCCAGCTCTGCGTAGGCACCCATGCGGCGGTGAGACGGCGACGAAAACACGGCGTCGCCGACGGCGAACTCCGTAACCCGCGCGCCGACTTCTACCACCGTGCCGGAGAGGTCCATGCCCGGCGTCACCGGCAGTGCGGGGCGCACCAATAGGCGCTGGGCGCCGTGCCGGATCTTGCAATCCACGGGATTGACCGCTGCGGCGTGCACGCGCACCAACACGTCGCGGGCGCCCACGCTGGGCACCGGCACGTCCGCCGTTTGCAGCACGTCCGCATCGCCGTAGCGGTGGAAAATCACAGCATTCATCGTTGCAGTGCTCATAGCAGCCACCCCACTCCAAAAGTGACCACGAAGGTGGGCACAAACAATCCAATCGCCGAGCCGAGCACGTAGTCGCGGGTTCGCACGCTAGTGAACGCCAATGCGTAGTTTAGCGGCGGCGACAGGAACAGCACCGTGCGCAGAAGCACCATGCTCTGGATCGGTCGGTCTTCGACTCGGTCCAGGGCTCGGCGCAAAAAGGAAAGGCGCGGCCGATACGCCGCCTGCGCAGTACCGCGCGCGTAGCGCGCCAACAGAAACGGCACCGTGATCGCCGCCAAGGCGCCCAGGTAGGCCAACAGCACGCCCCAGCCCGGTCCGAAGGAGACCCGCGCAGCGCCCACGAACAGCGCGCCCGGCACGTACAGGAGCTGTCCGATGACAAAGCTAAGTAGGAACGTGGGCGCGGACCAGCAGCCCAAAGACGCGACCCAAGCGCTGAGCTGCTCGGCGCCGAATCTTCCGGTTTGCACCAGCCAAATGCCGACGCCAGCGAGCGCCGTCATGGCAAGGGCCGCCAAGAAGACGCGCAGTTTCTTCTGCATGTTCGTGGGGCTATTCGTGGCTGCGACGCTGGCCTCGTCGACGGTCGGAAGCGCAGCGCGGTGTTGTTTGGGTGTGTTCATGGGTACTTGCGGGGGTTGAAATCACGCCGGGCGATGGCGCGAGATGCGCGAGATGCGCGAGATGCGCGAGATGCGCGAGATGCGCGAGATGCGCGAGATGCGCGCCGGTTCATGAATCGGTTCGTGGTGCCAAGGTCAGCTCTGCAACGGCAACGAGATACGCTTCGAACGCGGCTTCTGCATCACCGACCTCCTCGCTGATCAGTGTGCATTCCTGATCCGAGGCCAATGCAAGCCGAGTGATCAACACGCCCAGCGCCACCACCGGTAGTCGCTGACCGAACCGCGGATCTTCGGCGACGAGCCCCGACGCAGCCTGCACGATCTCGCGCTGTGCATCGTAGGCGCGCTTGCGCACAGACTCGGACTCTTCGAACAAGAATGCTCGCAGCAAGAAGCGACTGCGGTCCGGCTGCGCCCGGGCGGCACGGGCCGCAAAGCGCACCGCAGCCGCGACGCGGTCGCCTTCGGGCAGGCCGGCGATGTGCCCGATCATGTCGGCCCCAATCGCAAACATGGCCTGGAAGCAGGCGTCGACGCAGGCGGCGTGGAGCGCCTCTTTGTTGCCGAAGTAGTGGTGAACGCTGGCGTCCGTCACCCCCGCCGCCTGCGCCACCTCCCGGATCCGCGTGCCCGAAAGCCCGCGCATGGAAAAGGCGTGCAGGGCCGCATCCAAGATCGCCCGCTTGGTTTTGTCGGGATCTGCGTCGGGCGGCCGAGCCATGGACCCACTAATTAATCATTTAGTAAGTTCTGGCAAGGGGTAAAACCAGCTCGAGACGCATAGAAGGCTGCTCGCACCCCGCGCACCCCGGACCCGAGGCACGACACCCGTTCAGAAAGAACTAGTTTGCATACACATCACTCGTTGGGGCGGGGTGCCGACCGAAAAATTAGTTTGCATACACATCAATTCTTCCCGAGCGCACCCCCCCGTGCGCACCCCCCGAGCGCACCCCGGCGCACCCCGGACCCGAGGCACGACACCCGTTGGGGGGGTGCCGACCGAAAAATTAGTTTGCATACACATCAATTCTTCCCGAGCGCACCCCGCGCACGCCGGGGAGATGGGCAGCCGACAGAAAGCACTGTGCATGCAATGCAGGCATACCGATTTCTTCGCGAGCGTCCCCCCCGACACGCTGGCACCAGCCGGCGGGGCACGTCCCAGAACGACCCATCCCCCACGGCGCTTTTCGCACTCCCCCGCCCCGCTCAATCTATCCCGGACAGGGAGCCTGCTTGGTGGTCCACACGCCGCCGAAGCATTCCGAATAGCTGATGCTGCCACCAGCGGCACAGGCATTGTACTCACAGGGTGTGAAGGTTTGGCCGCACGCGTCGCAAGCGGCACCGGTCTGCGGCGCGACGCTGGGACACACGACGGCGGGCGGGTTACATTCGATGGGCACGGCCACCCAGGTTTCGTCCATGCACTGATAGGGCGATTCGCAACAGGTGCTGGGGTAGGAACAGATCTTGGATTCGATCACGTTGCACCACTGCCCCGGAGTCGGTTCGCTGGGCGGACAGAAATCCGTAGGCGGTGGTGGGGGATTGCAGGACGTGCCGGACAACCCGTAGCGGATGTCCCAGCGCCCGTCCGGCGCGCACTCGGCGCTCACGTCGATCTCGGAGCCACACTCGTCGTGGTCCGTGTACCTGCAGACTTGACCGGTCGCGGTACACGCCGTGTTCTGACCCGGCAGCAGTGCGGGACACTTGAGATCCGGCGGCGGCAAGGGCGGGTTGGTGAAGCCCCCGACGCCGCCGCCACCGCCATCGGAGTCCACGGAGCCACCACACGCCACGACGGTGGTCGCCACGGCGACGGTGATCACGAACGCAGCGCGCTTCTTGGGTCGTTGGTGCATTTGACAGGGAATAAAGCAACGCCCGTTCCAGTACTGCGGGGCCAGCAAGTGCTTGATATTCATCAAGTTTGCCTTTCGAACGCATGGCACAGGCTGTGTCAGCGGGCGGGATGCCGGGCTTGTTTGCCGCCCGGGCCCTCGCTACACGACCCCCATGCGTTACGACCTGAAGATCACCGGCGGCACCATCATCGACGGCACGGGCGCTGTGGGCTTTGCCGGCGACGTCGCGGTCAAGGGCGGGCGAATCGTGGCAGTTGGCGAGTGCCCCGATGACGCAAAGGAGACGCTGAGCGCCGAAGGCGCCGTCGTCACTCCGGGCTTCGTCGATGTACACACGCACTACGACGGGCAGATCTCCTGGGACTCGGACATGGCGCCGTCGTCGATCCACGGCGTGACCACCTGTCTGATGGGCAGCTGCGGCGTGGGTTTCGCCCCGGTACGGCCCCAAGACCACGCTCGCTTGATCGAACTGATGGAAGGCGTGGAGGACATCCCCGGCTCGGCGTTGGCCGAAGGCCTCACCTGGAACTGGGAGAGCTTCGAGCAGTACATGGATGCCATCGACGCCATCGAACACAGCATCGACTTTGCGGCGATGGTGCCGCACGACCCGCTGCGGGTGTACGTGATGGGGGAGCGCGCGGTCGCCGACGGCGTGGCGAGCGACGAAGACATCGCAGCCATGCAGCAACATCTGCGCAGCGCGCTCTCGGCAGGAGCGTTGGGCTTCTCGACGGGGCGAACGGATAACCACCGCACGGCCAAGGGCGCCGCGACTCCGGCGTCCGAAGCGCACATCCGGGAACTGACTGGCCTCGCGGGCGCGTTCAAGGGGCTGGGGCACGGCGTGCTGCAAGCCGTCAGTGACTTCGATATGGCCGCCGGCGACGAGCATTTCGACGCGGAATTCGACGTGATCGAGAAGATGGCGGAGGCCGCCGACGGACACTCCCTGAGCATCTCTTTGATGCAACGGGACGCGAGTCCGAAGCAGTGGGAGCGCATCATCGAACGCGCCGAACGCGCCGACGCGCGCGGGCTCTCGATGCGGCTGCAGGTGGCGCCGCGGGCCATCGGCGTGATGCTGGGCCTCGAAGCAACCTTCCATCCCTTCATGGGTTTCCCTTCGTATAAGAAGATCGCCCACCTGCCCCTGGCCGAGCGCGTTCAAGCCTTGCGCGATCCTGAGCTGAAGCGACGCCTCTTGGCGGAGAAGTCCGAGAAGGTCGCGGGCGACGGCAGCCCGATCCCTCCCCTGGCGGATCAACTGCTTGCGCAGATCGACATGGTTAGCCTACGGCTCTTCGATCTGGGCGAGACGCCCAACTACGAACCCGTCGTTGACGACGCGCTCTACTTCCGCGCACAGCAGAAGAACGTGCCACCTCTGGAAGCCATCTACGACGCGCTGCTCGAGCAGGACGGCCGCGCGCTGCTGTACTTCCCCCTCTACAACTACACCGAGATGAGCTTGGACAACGTGCAGCGCATGCTTGCGCACCCGCTGTCCATCCCCGGGCTCTCGGACGGCGGAGCGCATGTGGGCACCGTCTGCGACGCGAGCTTTTCGACCTTCGCGCTGATGCACTGGGCGCGGGATCGCAAAACGGGGCGTTTTAGCCTCGAACACATGGTGCGGCGCCAGTGCTCCGACACGGCGAAGTATTTGGGGCTCACAGATCGCGGCGTGCTCGCGCCCGGGAAAAAAGCCGACATCAACGTGATCGACTTTGACAACCTGGGGCTGCTGCCGCCACGGATGGTGCGCGACTTGCCAGCGGGCGGTCAGCGCCTGCTGCAAAAGGCCCGGGGCTACCGCGCGACGTTCGTCAGCGGCCACAAGATCGTTGCCGACGACGAACTCACCGGCGCGCGTCCGGGGCGCTTGGTGCGGGGCGGCCGCTGAGCACTTCGGCGATTGGGGGACTGCGCCGTGCTCGCTGGCAGCGGGCATGCACGCGGGTGACGCTCGTCACGCTGGGGCTGGTGCTGAGCGCCGCATGCGCAGCCGAGCCACCGCCGCCGAGTGCCGCACCGCGTGCACTGACGCGCGCCGCGCCGGCCCTGGCTCGACCAGAAACGAAGCCAGCTGTTCCCCTGCCGAAAGCGAAGCCGCTACCGGTCCATTTCCGCGACGACCGCCTGGCCAACCAGTTCTGGTGGATCGACCAAGCCAGCCAATTCGATCCGCGCCTGACGCGTCCGGAGCAGCGCGCGGCCTTGGAGAGCCAAGCTGCCCTGAGCCAGGCGGAGCTAGCCGCGCTAGACGCCTACGCGACGCTGCGCCGGAAACGCGCCGAAGCCGAGAGCCGCGAAGGCGCGGCGCCGCAGCTGGACGCGCTGCCACCGAAGCTTTCCGCCGCCGAGCGCTTTGCCGAACCGTTTCTGGTAAGCGCGACCCTCGCCGAAGCGCTCGCGGCCCTCGAGCTGACCACCCAAGAACGTGGGGTGATCGAAGCAGCTTTCCGCGCCTTCGCGCCACGGATCGACAAACACCATGCGGCGGCAGACACCTTGGTGACCGTCAAGGGACAGCTGATGGAGCTCGCACGCTCCGGCGGGCTAGAGCAGTTTGCGGGCCTGGTGGCGGACTTCTACGGCGTGCGCTCGCGCCTCGCCCCAGCGCTCCAGGTGCAGCTCGTGTCCCAGCCTCCCGGGCATATGCGGGCGACTCAGGTGGGGCCGGTGCTGCTGATCCCGGTCGCCCCCGGCAGCGTACGCACGAGTGACGACAAGATCGAACTGCTTGGCATCGTGGTGCACGAATTGTCGCATTACTTCGCGTCCCATGTGGACGACGCGACGCGACGCAACGTCACCCAGGCCATCGACGGCTATCTGGGGCTGCCCAATCGGCAGCATGGCAACATCTTCGATGAGGCGACGCAGACCGCCATCGGCAACATCGTGTTCGTGCAGCAGACATTCCCAGACGCGTACCACCCCGAGAACAACGCCTACGCTTACGAGCCAGAAAACGACTACCCCTACGCCATCGACAGCTACGCGCGGGCCTTGGCTCCTCAGCTGCAGCAACTGCTGCGTGTGCCGGGCGGATTCGCCGGCCCCTATCTGAAGGCCGCTGCACGCGAACACGCAGCGCTCTTCCCGCCCATCGTGCGCCATCATACGCGTGCGCTGAGTCTGCTCGCGAGCAGCCCGGCCCTAAGCACCGAGTTTTCCGGCCTGTTTGTCGCCCATGACCGCCTGCGGCATGTGGGTGAAGACATCGCGAAGTTCGAGGCCGCGACCAAGACGTCTAACGCGCCTCGCTTCGTCGTGGGGGAGACCGAGTGGGCGCTGCGAAACCGCAAAGAACTCGCGAATTTCGAACCACTACTGGGCAGTGTGCTCGGCGCTCTGTCTCCCAGAGCGGACAGCGCGTGCATCGCAGCGCGCTTCGACCGCGAGCGCGGCGCCTGGGAGTTTTTGATTCTGGGTGAGCGCGCCGGACTGCGCCGACTGCTGATTAGCATCCACCGCGGTTTGCCCGTACCCATGAGCGCGCCGAGTTGCACCCGCTGAGCGGCCCTGCGCTCAGCGTAATCCCCCGTTCGGGCGCGGCGTCATCACGTCGACACAAGCTTGCCGGCGCGACACTCGAAGCGTGTGAGCTTGGGACCGTCGGCGCTTGCCGCTCCGACGAACAAGGCCACACCCGTGAACACAGCGCGTGCGCCCGCAGGCACAAATTCGTCGGGCAAGAGCGCGCTCAAGTCCCCGCTGATCTTGCCAAAGGGCGTGCGCTCCGCACCGACGACCAAGGCGGGGCCACCACGATCGCACTCCACATGCGCCCGGGACCAGTCGAGTTCCGTCTGAGCGCCTACCGCCGTCACACTGCGCACCGCTCGGCGGCCCCCAGCACAATCGCCCAGAGTCAGTATCTTGTCGTCGATGACTGCCGAACCCCGGGGCATGCAGCCCCGCAGCACTTCGTTGGCCACGGCATACTGCGGCGAGAATTGGACGCGGAAGATCGTGGTGACGGGCGCGCCGGATTTGCGCGAGCATACGCCGTAGAGCCACTGCCCCGGGGTGGCGGAAAAGGCGGCCACGCCGCGTTCACAGACTGCCGGCACCGACAGTGGAATGCGGCGGGGCTCCGGACCGTCCGTCATCAGCTCTTGGACCAGGAAGCTCGTGCACTGATCCTCGGCGTGCTCGCGACAGGGCTCCGCCGGGCCGCTGCGAAAGACCAACAGCTTGCCGTCTTCGGCCCGCGCAACCAAGTGACCTCCTTTGCGCGCAGCCGCGGCAGCTACGTCGCCCAAACGGTGCACCTCGCCGAAGCCGGTGCCGCGCGTACCCGCAATCACACTATAGGCGGCGCCAACACGGACGCCCGGCTCGATCCAGGCCACACCCAGTCGCTCGCCAACCGCCGCGGCGGCAACGTCCACGACGCGTGCCTCCCGGGCAAGGAGCGTCGGGCTCCCGATCTGCTTGCCGCCGGAGTCGTAGCGCCGCAGTTCGATCCCGCCCCCGGTGCCGGTCACAACGGCGATGCCGGCGTCCGTCGCGACCAATGCGATGGGTGCGCCGCTGGCTCCGGCCGAAGCTTTGGCTCCTGGGGCTGCCCCGGCCGGGGATCCGGACCGCGCGGCCCCCGTTGCAGTCTTCGCAGCCACCGCAGAGGTTGCCGGCGTGGTTCCCGGAGCTGGTTTGCGGTCGCAAGCCGCGCCGAAGTTCGCGACCGCGATCAGCAACGGGATCGCCCAATTCTGCGTCCGAAAACGCCACCGTCGCGTGATAGCCTGCCGGATCATGGAAATCGAATTCGTCGGAGCAGCGCAAACCGTCACAGGGTCGAAACACCTGATTCGCACCAAGCATGCCACGGTCTTGCTCGACTGCGGCCTGTTTCAGGGACGCCGACGCGAGAGCATCGAAAAGAACCAGTCCCTGGGTCTCGACGCGAACAAGGTGGACGCCGTTGTGCTTTCCCACGCCCACATCGATCACTCCGGCGCGCTACCGATCATGATCCGGCGCGGCTTCAAAGGGCCCATCTACGCCACGAGCGCCACGCGGGATCTGTGTGCGGCGATGCTGATGGACGCCGCGATGATTCAAGAATCCGACGCGCGCTACATCAATCGCAAGATCGACCAGGGCAAGAGCGACATGGAGCGCGTCGAGCCCCTGTACGATGAAGAAGATGTGCTTGGCGTGCTAAACGCCTTTGTTTCGATCCCCTATCACCGACCGATCCCCATCGCGAAGGGCGTGCACGTCAGCTTCCTCGATGCAGGCCATGTACTTGGCAGCGCCATCACGGTGCTAGACGTGGAAGAGGACGGCAAGACGAAGCGCTTGGTATTCACGGGAGATCTCGGAAGGCGGCGCATGCCGATCCTGCGGGACCCAGAAATCCCGGACAACACCCACGTGCTGATCACCGAGAGTACCTACGGGGACCGCCTACACAAACCCATCGAGCAAATGGACGACGAGCTCGCAGCCATGGTCAACAAGGTGATCGGCCGTGGCGGGCGCATCGTGATCCCAAGCTTCGCCCTCGAGCGCGCCCAAGAAATCGTCTACGCGCTGAAAGCCCTGAAGACCGCCGGGCGACTGCCCCCCGTGCGTGTTTATGTGGACTCTCCCCTCACCGTGAAGATCACGGACGTCTTCAAACTGCATCCAGAGTGCATGGACGAAGAGGCCCGGGAGATCCTGAACGCCCGGCAGTCGCCCTTCGAGTTCGAGGAACTGCGCTACATCTCATCCGTCGAAGACTCCAAAGCGCTGTCGTCGTCCGACGAGCCAGCCATCGTGATCAGCGCCAGCGGCATGTGCGAGGCCGGGCGCATTTTGCACCATTTGCGAGCGACGCTCACCAACCCCAAGAACGCCGTCGTGATCGTAGGCTACCAAGCCCCCCACACCCTGGGTCGGCGCTTAGTGGAAGGCCGTGACGCAGTGAAGATCTTCGGCATCGAAGTCAAACGCCAAGCGGAGGTCGCGGTGCTCAACGGCTTCTCTGCCCATGCGGATCAGAGCGACTTGATCGAATACGGCGAGGCCGTGCGAGATCGCGGCAAGCTTGAACACATGGTCTTGGTGCACGGCGATCCAAAACCGCAGAAGGTCCTAGGACAAATGCTAGGGGAGCGTGGCTTCAACCGCGTGAGTGCTCCCGCGGCCGGCGATCGCATTGAGGTCTGACGCGCGAAACTCAGCACGGACGCTCGGCGTACCTTCGCCATGAGCGAGCCGAAGCCGTCTGAGCGTTCTCGGCTTCGTCTATGGCTCGCGCTTGGCGCAGTCGTGGCGGTGGTGGCGCTGTCCGTCGTGCTGCCGCTTTCTCAGTGGCTTTTGGCGCTCGCAGAGTGGATCCGCGGCCGCGGCGTCCTGGGCATGTTGGCGTTTTCTGCGGTGTACGTCGGGGGCACGGTGCTGTTTGTGCCCGGCAGTGTGCTGACCCTCGCCGCGGGGTTTGCCTATGGCCCTGTGCTCGGCACCCTCATCGTTTGGCTTTCCGCCACCGCCGGCGCCGCGGCAGCGTTTGGCGTGGCCCGTTACGCCGGCGGCCCTTGGGTCGAAGAGCGCGTGCGCTCCAACCCGAAGTTTGCCGCCATTGACCGCGCTGTGGCCGATCAGGGCTTCAAAGTGGTGCTGCTCTTGCGGCTGTCTCCGATCTTTCCCTTCAACCTGCTGAACTACGCCCTGGGCCTGACGCGCATCCGTTTCCCGTCCTACGTGCTGGCGTCCAGCATCGGCATGTTGCCGGGCACCGCCATGTACGTGTACCTCGGATCCCTAGTGCAGAGTGCGACCGCACTGTCGAGCGGCGCGCCCGCCGGCGGCGGCGCGCAACAGGCCCTTTACTGGGGCGGGTTGGTCGCAACGATTGCCGCAACGCTGTTCATCACCCGCATCGCCCGCCAAGCGCTCCAAGGCGCGCTTTCTGCGCAGTCCGTTAGCGATGGCTGAAGCGGCGCTGTCGGTGATCTTGCCGGTGCTCAACGAGCGACGGCGCATCGGGCTGCGGCTCGACGAGCTTGCCCGCATGCCGGGCGTCGACGAGGTGATCGTGGTCGACGGAGGAAGCGACGACGGCAGCGCCGAGTTTGCCGAGCGCCACCCATTGGTAGTGAGCGGTTGCGCGCGCTTGCTCCGCTCCGAGGCTGGACGCGCACGCCAGATGAACCTCGGCGCGCGGGCCGCATCGGGGCAAGTGCTGCTGTTTTTGCATGCGGATACGGAATTGCCCGAGGACGCAGCCAGCTGGGTCGAAGCCGCCTTCGCGGACCCGGACGTCGTGTTTGGCGCCTTTCGTACCTGGACCATCGACGATCAGTCCCAGCGACGCGCCATCTGGTTGCGGCTCGCGGATCTGCGCTCGCGCTACGCGCGGGTGCCCTATGGCGACCAAGCCCTTTTCGTGCGGCGCGAGGCGTTCTTTGCGGTCGGTGGCTATCCGGACCAGCCGCTGATGGAAGACACGGAGCTGTGCTTGCGCCTGCGCAAGCTCGGCAAACTGCGCCGGCTGCCGTGCCAGGTTCGCGTCAGTGGCCGCCGCTTTCTGGCGCACCCCATTCGCGACACGGTCCTGGTGAACGTGTTTCCACTCCTGTATCGACTGGGCGTGAGCCCAGCGCGCCTGAAACAGATCTACCGCGACGTGCGCTGACCGCAATGCGCGGCTGACGTCGCCCGAGCTGTTGCGAAACAGCCCACTAGAGCGCGGAGAACTCCAGCCCGAAGGTATTCGCAACGGCGCGGTTCGTGACGCGCCCCTCGTGGGTGTTCACGGCGCTCACAATGCGCGGATCCTGATTGCACGCAGCCAGAAGCCCACTATCCGCAAGCTCCAGCGCGTAGGGCAGCGTGACGTTGCATAGCGCGTAGGTACTGGTTCGACCCACGGCGCCGGGCATGTTGGCCACACAATAGTGCACCACGTCGTGCACGATATACGTGGGCGCGTCGTGGGTCGTGGGCCGGGTGGTTTCGACGCAGCCACCCTGATCCACTGCAACGTCCACGATCACCGACCCCGGCTTCATGCCCTTCAGATCTTCCTTCTCGATCAGCCGCGGTGCGCGCGCGCCCTCGATCAAGATGGCGCCGATCACCAAGTCCGCTTTCATGATTTGCTCGCGAATGGTGTGTCGATCCGAGAACAGCGTCGTCACGTTCTTGGGCATGATGTCGTCGAGGTAGCGCAAGCGATCCATGTTGATGTCCAGGATGGTGACACTGGCGCCAAAGCCGGCCGCCACCTTGGCGGCGTTGGTGCCGACGACTCCGCCGCCCAAGATACAGATGTGCGCAGGCTCCACTCCCGGCACCCCGCCCAGTAGGATCCCCCGGCCCTCCTGAGGGCGCTCCAGGTATTTGGCGCCTTCTTGGATGCTCATTCGGCCCGCCACTTCGCTCATTGGCGTCAGTAGCGGCAAGCGCCCCTGGTCGTCGTGCAGCGTCTCATAGGCCACGCAGCTGGCTCCGGATGCGAGACAGCCCCGGGTGAGGGCTTCGCTTGCCGCGAAGTGGAAGTAGGTAAATACGATCTGACCGGCGCGCATCAATGGGATCTCGTCGGGCTGGGGCTCTTTGACCTTGATGATCATGTCGGCCCGCTTCCAGATCTCCTCGCGGCTGGTCACGATTTCCGCGCCCTCGGCAGCGTAGTCTTCGTCCATGAGACCACTGCCCGCGCCTGCGCCGGCTTGCACCAACACCGAATGTCCGCGTCGCCTCAGTTCTTCCACGCCGACGGGCAAGAGGGCGATGCGGTACTCGTGTGCTTTGACCTCTGTGGGGACTCCGACGATCATGGCTGCACCCTGCTCTTTCCGCGGCCCCGCCGCAGAGGTCCAATTACCACGACCTTTGTCGGGAACGACCTGTCACAAATCAGGTCCGCCCGAGCGCCGGCGAGAACGGCGCGTGCTACGCTGCTTGCGAGATGACGCGCAAATCCTTCGCGGTCGTAGCCGTGCTCTGCTGGGGGTGCAGCGGCGACGAGGCCGTAGCAAACAAATCCCCAACCGGCGGTCTGCTCGACGGCAGCTTCGATGCGATCGCGTCCGACGCGGCTCCCGATGGCGCGGCGGACAGCGGCACACCCGACGTCAAGGTGCCGGACGCCGCGCCCTTCGACGGGCCGGAGAAGCTCAGTCAGACCGGGCTCTACTTGGACATCACCAGCAAGTCCTTGGGGACCGGCGTGATGCCCTACGACGTGCGCTACGCGCTCTGGTCCGATGGCGCCGACAAGACGCGCTATCTGCAGCTGCCCAGCGGCACCCAGATCGACACGCAAAGCATGGATTTGTGGGTCTTTCCCATCGGCACCAAGGCTTGGAAAGAATTCCGCAAAGACGGCAAGTTGATTGAAACGCGCTACCTCGAAAAGCGCGCCACGGGTGCCACGGGCTGGTTGGAGGTGGCCTACGTCTGGAACGACGAAGCCACCGAAGCCTACGCAGCGCCGGCTGGAGTGCAGAACGCGAAGGGCACCAGTCACGACGTGCCTAGCCAAGAAGACTGCCGGCAGTGCCACGACGGCGAGAGCGACGTGCTGATCGGCGTCGGCGCAATCCAACTCTCCAAGGAAACCGGCGGAGGTTTTCTGTCCACCCTCAAAGCTGGAGGCTGGCTCTCGCACCCGCCTGCAGCAGAGTTCCCCGTGCCCGGGGACGGCGTGGTGGAAGACGCCCTTGGCTACCTGCATGCCAACTGCGGACACTGCCACAACAACACGCACTTCCTGGCAACCAAGCGGGCGCTACGCCTCAAGCTCTTGAGCACCGACACCACGCCCGAGTCGACTCCCACCTACGTCACGACCATCAACGCAAAGATGAACCACATCCTGGAGGGCACTTCCCTGGCGGTGGTGCCCGGAGACGCAAGCAAGAGCCAGCTCTACCTGCGCATGAACAAGCGCGACGTGGAGTCCATGCCCCCCCTGGGCACCGAAGAGGTCGACAGCATCGCCATGACCACGATTTTCTCCTGGATCGCCGGGCTGTAGACTTCCCCTGCTCAAACGGGTCGCGCTAGGCTCGGCCCCATGCCGCACACCTCGAGCGCCGCGTGGATCGCGGCAGGCGCGCTTTGCTTGACGAACATCGCGTGCAGCACGTCAGACGGCGGCGGCACGGGCGGCGTAAGCAGCGGCGGCGTCAGTTCGGGCGGCGCGGGCCTGTCCACAGGCAGCGGTGGTTTTTCAACGGGGGGCGCACCTTCCGGTGGCGGCGGTGGCACCGGCGGCACGGCCACCGGTGGAGCGGACGCCGGCGGCGCGTCGGGTGCCAGTGGCGCGGGGGGCAGCGCGGGCACGACGGGTGATGCCAGCGCCTGCACGGCGATCACGCTGGGCGCGTTCCAGCTTTTGGACACCGAGCCCGGAGGCGTGTCCTTGGCCTACAGCGTCAGCGGTCTCGCGCCGGGCAAAGAGAACGTCGCCTACATCGAGTTTTACAATGTCGCTGGCCCGCAGACCGCCGGCAACTTCGACCTGTCGCAACCCCCGGACAACAACTATTCCAGCTGCGCGCGCTGCCTGCTCGTGTACGAGGATCTATCGGGAACTCCGACGCCCTTCTTCCCGGTCAGCGGCATGCTGAACCTGACTACGGCGGATGCGAGCTACCAGGGCACATCCGCCGGCAGCTTCACCGGGGTCACGCTGGTAGAAGTCACGGTGCAAAGCACGGTCACCACGCCGGTGCCCGGTGGCCGCTGCTTGACGCTCTCTGGCAGCTGGAAACATCCGTAGGGCTAGTCGCGCGGCGGCGAGGATCGGCTCAGATCCCCAGCACGACCTTCTGGCGCTTGCCGAAGGCGGACAGCGCGCGGGCTTCGAAACGCAGCCCTTTCGAGTCCGCGGGGATCTCGTAGATCGCGAAGAAGCGCTGCATCATGTCCGGCGACAGCGACTCGAGGGTGAGAGACTTTTCGCGTTCGTCCATGAACAGCGACTGCGCCTCGATGGGCCCGTACTCCCGGTCTTGGTCGTCGATCAGCTTGGGATGGTCAAGAATGCTCTCGGTCTCTTTGCTCTTGTTGGTGACCGTGAACTCGACCTTGACGAACTTGCCGGTCGTCTTCTTCATCTCGGCGATACCCTGCAGCGTGTTGCCGACTGCTGTGGCCTTCACGACGGTCCACTGACTGTCGTCAAAGGTAACCACCTCCCCCAGCTTCGGATCCGGCGCCCGATTGGACTTGCACGCGAGCAGCACGCCAACCAAGGCCAGCAAGAGGACAAACGCTCGGACAGATACGGTGCGCGTGGTCATGTTTTCTCCCGCCCAGAACTGGGGCTCCGGCATAGACGGGCCACCCGCCTGCGGGAAGCCCCATGGCACCCCTGGTACGCGCGGTCCCGGCAGACCTTCCTTGGAAAACAGTCAGCAAAGAAACGCCCAGAACGCGGGTATTTCGCGAAAACCCCCGCGCCGCGCACCCATTCTGCTAGCTGACGGCTCAAAGGAGCAGAATCATGCGTGCCCTCCCCCTCCTCGGCCTCCTCCTCCTGCCCGCCGCCTGCGACAGCAGCCCCAAGCGTCTCGATCCGGTGCCCCCGGACCTCGAAGCGCGGGTGCAGGTTGCGGACACGGCCATCGGCGATCTCAAGAAGACCCTGAGCGGCAAGCTGATGGCGGCCGTCAAGAGCGGCGGCCCAGAAGCCGGTATCGACGTATGCGGCAAAGACGCCCACGCCTTGACCCAAGAAGTGGCCTCCCGCCACGGCCTGCGCATTGGCCGCACCAGCGAGCGGCTGCGCAATCCCGAACAGAACGCATCGCGCCCGTGGCTTTCGGACTATCTCAAAGAGGTCTCGACCAAGAAGGCCAGCGAAGCCGGACGCGCCGTCTTCGATCTGGGCTCGTCCTTGGGCGTGGTGCAGCCCCTAGCAACCCAAGGACTCTGCGTCACCTGTCACGGCGATCCAAAAGGGATCCCCGCCGGCGTGCAAGCCGCCATCGCCAAGCGCTATCCCAAAGACCAAGCCGTCGGATTCTCCGAAGGGGACGTGCGCGGCGTGGTCTGGGTCGAAATCGAAAAGAAGGCCCCCTGATGGAAGGCTCCCTCCCCGTCTTGATCATTTTCGGCCTGTGGCTGGTGGTGCAGCTCTGGCTCCTGCCCCGCCTCGGGGTGCCCACCTGAGCAGTCCCAAACCCGCGTCGGTCGACGCCAAAACCCGAAGACGAAAACGAAGCCAAGGAAAGCTGAGCGCGCCAAGGGCGGCATCAAGTCTCGCAGCCCAGGACGAGAAGCGCCTTCG
>CBDUPW010000091.1:0-23889 GCA_965369205.1 uncultured Polyangiaceae bacterium
AGAAAAATCGCATGAGCCGATATTTGACCCAAATCCCAGGACGGGTCCCCTTCACCGGAGGGCCGACGCCCTGATGCCGTCTAGCTCGCTTTAGGGCGGGCCTCCTGGCGGCCGGGCCAGTGCAATTCTGCGCTGGTTCTGGGACGAAAGGGAGAATCGGGGTGAGCCGCGTGCAGTGCTGCACGCGGCTTACTTTTTTTGTGCGCCGCCCCAAAGGGTCAGCACCCCGGCCACGCGGCCACTCGAGTCTGAGGACGGACGGCAGGATGCCTTCCCAAGGCTCCGCAAATGCCGCAGAGGGTGGTAGCCTCCGCGCCGCCCATGTTGGACCTCGTATCCTTTGTGGCGGCGCAGCTGACCGCGCCGCTCCTTGCCGCGGACTTCTTTTGGCAAAACCCGCTGTTCTCCAACGACTCATGGAGTCGACTGATGAACGGCTTGCGCATCGGCCTGACCTTGGGCGGTGCGCTGATGCTGATCTACGAGGTGCGCGCTCGCCGCCTTAAGGATCCCGTCCCGGAACGCACGCGCAAGCGCATCGCTATCGTGATGAGCGCCATGGCGTTCGGCGCGTACTTCGACTTCTTCAATCCGAACGTTCGGTACCCGGAGTACTACCACCGCCACGAGTTCTTCCACTACTACCTCGGCTCCAAGTACACCGAAGAGCTCGGCTACAAGCGCATCTACGAATGTGCTGCCGCGGCGGAGATCGACCTAGGCCGCGGCGCGGAGGTCAACCGGCGAGAGCTGCGCGACCTGCGCGTGAACCTGATCAAGCCGAATACCGATCCCACGGTCGCCGCAAACATCGCCGAGTGCAAGCCCCGCTTTACTCCGGAAAAGTGGGAGGCGTTCAAGAAAGACGTCGACTGGTTCGCGCAATCGTCTCGGGGTGGCTATTGGGACAACATGCAAAAGGACCACGGCTACAATCCGCCGCCGGTCTGGACCATGGCGGGCAAGTTCTTCTCGAGCTTTGGCAACGCCGGGGACCGTTTCTTCAAGATCCTCGCGTCCATGGACATCCTGTTCCACCTCGCCAGTGTGATCTTGTGTTTCTGGGCCTTCGGCTGGCGCGCAGGGGCCATAGCAACGGTGTTTTGGGGGTGTAATGCGCCCGCCAACTTCTACTGGACCGGTGGCGCGTTCATGCGCCAGGACTGGATCTTCCTGCTCGTTGCGTCGATCTGCCTGGTGCGCAAACGCTACTTCTTCCTGGGCGGCGCTGCGCTGACCTGGTCAGCGCTGTTGCGAGTGTTCCCGCTCATTTTCTTCGCGGGCTGGGGCATCATCATTGCCCTGTACGTGATCCGGCGTTTCAGAGATTGGCGCGCGGGACGCTTGGATGAGCCGACGGTGTTAGTGCAAGGGGACGACAAGCGTGCCTACCGCGCCAGGCCCAAGCGCAAGACCGGCGAGAACGTGCGTGGCCCCCTGCCCGGCGGCATCCTCGGACTGTTGCATCCGGACCACCGCAGACTCTTGGCAGGTTGCATCGTGGCCTGCGGCACGCTGATCCCGGCCAGCATCGTCGTGACTGGCCCGAACTCCTACATGGACTTCGTGAAGCACACGCTCACGGTGCACAACAACACGCCCCTCACCAATCACATGGGGCTGCAAACCATCCTGGTGCACGACTGGGAAGGGCGCATGCGCTTCACCCGGGATGACAATCTCGACGACCCTTTCCAAGGCTGGAAGCAAGGCCGTCTTGATCGCCACAAGAAGCTGCGCTGGCTGCATCTGGTGCTGATCGCAGGGCTTTTCGGCTGGACCGTGTGGGCGCTCCGCAGGACCAAACTGTTGTGGATCGGTCAGGCGTTGGCGGCGCCCATCGTCATGGCGATGACCAACCTGACTTGTTACTACTATTCCATGTACATGCTGTGCGCCGCGCTGGCGTTGGCGCGCTGGCAACTCGGCCCGGTGGTCCTCTTGGCCAGCGGCGCAAGTCAGATCTTGCTGCTGAACTACTACTGGGTGGACGACAAGTTCACCGCGCAAGCCTGGCTATTCTGGATCTTCGGCCTTGTGTTGCTGTACGGCTACAGTCGGCCGTTCAGCTTGGCGCGGCTGAAGGCCTGGTGGGATGGCAAACCGGAGCCGAAGCCCGGCAAGCAAAGCCCGCGCGCCAAACCGGCTCCCGCAGAGTGAATTCATGCTGCAACTGGATCCAGCTCAGGCGGGACTAGCCCGTCGACTGGATCCAATTCAGAGCTTCACCGCGCGAGTCGAATGCCTTCATGCGTTGCCCACTGGCAAGTGCCATGGCACTGACCACGACGTGCCACAGCGTTTTCTGTGTAACGACAGCCACGCTCTTCACTTTCGATTTGTGGCGGGCGTTCCATTCCACAAACAACTGGCGGGCCGATGAGTCGTAGCCCGTCATAGTCAGGCAATCCACCAGCAGGTGGCGCTGCTCCGTGCAGGCGGCGAGCGCAGCGGAGGCTTCAGCGAGTGCTGAGCGCAAGGACCCCTCAGACAAATGCCCTTCGAGTTCGACTAGGACTGCGTCCCCTCCGTTTTCCGCCATTTAAAGGACGCCGCGCACGGACTCCATCGCCCCATCCACGCCGTGCGGCAGCAGTTTCAGCACCAAATCTAGGTGATCCGTATCGGTCTGGATCGCGCGCAAGGTCAGGAACGCAGTCACGATCGACAGCATGCGATCCGCCTTGGCGTTGCCGGCAAGCTTCGGATGCTTGCGCAGATCGATCACGATACGATCGTCCTTGGCGTCCACCAGCATCGCTGGGCGCTTCGGCATGAACGCGGCAAGATTGCCAGGCTTAGACAGATCCAGCGCGCCGGATTTCAGCAACGTCGCGACGGGCGAGTCCGATGCGTCGTCTATCAGCTTCATCTCCACGTCGGCCAGGCGCAGTTCGAAAAGCACCTCGCTGGCGTCCAGCCGCACGTCTTCCACGAACACGGTGGCGCCAGCCCGGACTTCCGTGCCCGCAAGATTTACCACCGCGCTGGCGCGGATCCCGGGCGGCACAGCGACCAATCGTAGGTCCTTCGGGGCTTTCTTGCCCTTTAGACCGCTCGCCAAAAAGCGTAACGCGTCGAGGGGCAGCCCCACTCGAAGCCCAAACGCGTTTTTGAGCACACGAAGTATTTCCTCAGGGTGGTTGGCGAGATAGCTTCCCGCAGCAAGCGCCATAGCCTTCTTGTCTGGCATCGCCCGGCAGTATAGAGGCTAGCCACCGATTTTCACCAGCGCTTACGACCGGCCGCTGCGCGCGCAGGCTGATGGCCGCTTTCCCTTGAGGTAACACAAGTCATGTTCGTCCGCTCCGAAGTCCCCGCCGACAAAGTTCACGAAACGCTCCGTCGACACATGTTGGCGGACGGCTACCCGATCGTAGTGGACATGGAAAAGAGCAGCCGCTCTTGGGTCCGGGATCTCGTCAGCGGCAAAGAATACCTGGACTTCTTCAGTTTCTTTGCATCCAATCCCATTGGCTTCAACCACCCAGGCATGCTGGACCGCGACTGCCTCGACCGCCTAGCGCGGGTCGGAGTGACGAAGGTGTCCAACGCGGACTACTACACGACCTACATGGCGGAGTTCGTGGACACCCTGTCCCGCACCGCCGGACCGAAAGATCTCCCCTACTACTTCTTCGTCGATGGCGGGGCCCTTGCCGTCGAGAACGCCATGAAGGTCGCCTTCGACTGGAAGGTGCGAAAGAACCTGGCGGCGGGTCGCGGCCCCCTCGGCCAACAGGTCTTGCATCTGGAGCAGGCGTTTCATGGGCGCAGTGGCTACACGATGAGCGTGACGAATACGGATCCCGTCAAGACCATGCACTTCCCGCAGTTCGAGTGGCCCCGGATCCCTGCCCCCAGCATTCGGTTTCCGCAGACCAAAGACAACGAGGCGGATCTGGTCGCGCGGGAGCAGGCGGCGCTTGCGGCTGCGAGCCAAGCCTTCGAACGCTTTCCCCACGATATCGCCGCCATCCTACTCGAACCGATTCAAGGCGAAGGCGGCGACAACCACTTTCGCCCGGAGTTCTTGCGTGGTTTGCGCACGCTCGCGGATCAACACGACGCCATGCTCATCTTCGATGAAGTGCAGACCGGCCTCGGACTGACGGGCAAGTGGTGGGCCTTCGAGCACTGGGACGTCGTGCCGGACATCATCTGCTTCGGCAAGAAGATGCAAGTGGGCGGGATTTTTGTCTCCAAGCGCGTGGAAGAGGTGGAGCAAAACGTATTCGTCGTGCCAAGCCGCATCAACAGTACCTGGGGTGCCTCCCTCTCCGACATGGTGCGTTGCACTCACATCCTGGAAATCATCGTCAATGAAAAGCTGGTGGACAACGCCCGGATGCGGGGGCAGGAACTCGTGGCCGGACTCGAGGGGATTCAGGCGAAGTTTCCCCAGATCGTGAGCAACGCCAGAGGACGCGGCCTGATGTGCGCCCTGGACATGCCGGATACGCAGTCCCGCAACCGAGTCGTCCAGCAATGCTTCGAGGACGGCATGATCGTGCTTTCGTGCGGGCAGCACTCCGTGCGCTTCCGCCCGACCCTCACGGTGACCGAAGACGCCATTGCCGAAGGCGTCTCGCGGCTAGAAGCCGCTATTGGCAAAGTGACACGCTAAGCGCGCGCTCAGTCCGCTTTCTTCGCTTCGGCGTTTTCCGTCGTGCTTTCGAGCTCACCCGCAACGCCGCGGTGCTTGAGCTCGTAGCTCACCCGGTCGCCCATGGTGTGGGCGATTTTTCCGAGCAAGTCGGGCACTTCCTGCAGCAGCGCCGTCCAGGTGTTGGACGAATCGCCCTCCACCGTCAGCACGTGCGCGTGACCATCTTTGCCGACCGCGATGGCCGCGACGGGCTCGAGCTCGATCGCGCCGCCGGCACCTTGGCCGCCCGTGTCTCCACCAACTTTGCCTTTGTGCGCTCCAGCTGTGGCGCTACCCGCCCCAAAGGCAATCTTCACCCGATGCACGGGGATCACCGTGGCGTCGCCCGCGGCGCGCGGCTCGCCCACGATCGTCTCGCTTGTAGAGACGTTGTGGATGCCGTCCAAGAGGTTCGCAACCAGCTTGGTGATCTTCTCGCTCATCGTTCGATCCTTCCTACGGAGCTGGCACCCGACGTGGCCAGACCCGGATGTTTCGTACCACGAACCATAGGCTATCGACGAGCAGGCGTCCCGGACGCAGGGAAATCGTACCGGCCAGGCTCGCGTTCAGGCGGTCCTCCCACTGCCAGGACGGGCTGTGGCGGATGGCCACTGGAGGCGGCACCAGTGCAGAAAGCACGGAGAGCGCCGCAAGAAGCTTGCCGGTGAGGATGACATCCCGAAAGGAGTACTCCAAGTCCAGGTCCAGGCGCTCCACCCGGATCCGGCGGCGTTCGCCGAGGCCGAATTCGAATAACTCCACCAGCCCGATGCGCCGCTCCAAGATGTCGGCCGCTCGCTTGGTTTGCGCCACCGCGCGCTTCGCGCGCTCCAGGGCGGGGTCCTCGTCCGCGTCGTCTTCAGCTTCCGGGGTCTCTTCTGCGTCGCTGGGCAAGCGCCGCAGGCAGCGCCCAAAGGCTAGAAGCTCCGCGCGGGGGGTGACACCGCGCGCGGCCACCGCACTGGCCGTGAAGGGACCCAGCTGAAAACCTCCGGCGGCCGCCCAACTCTCGGCCTCCCCGCGAGCCTGGGCACTAAAGGAGAACTCGAGCGTCCAGAAGAAGAACGCCATGCACAGGTCAAGCACGACCACGCTGACGATCACTAGCGCCACGGTCGCCCGCCCCCTTGCCGCGTGACTACTTCTTCTTGCCGTCGCTCAGCGCAGCCGGCGACTTGCCCGGCAGCGCTGCGGCACCGTTGTCGCGCGGGATCAGCTCGATGCCGCGACGCAACACCGCCTGGCGACCCCGCTTGAGCGCCAGAAGGTGTGGCACGCCGTCCTCCCCGACGACTACGAAGGCCTTGGGTTCGACGACGACGGCGCCGCCAACTCCACCGCCTTCGACGCCCGCATCCGCGGGACTACCGTCCTTCTCGCTCTTGCCGCCGAAGCCCACGACTCCGGTGCCGAAGGCCACGCTGATCTTGCTCAGTGGCAGCATCTTGGCCCGGCCTGCATCGCGCACTTCACCGACGACGGCGTCGCTCTTGCTGACTTTGGCTACTTCCTTGAGCAGTCCTTTGACCAGATCGTCCAGGTCCATTGCCGGGATCAGAACACGAGCCCCAAGGCCCGTCAAACGCCGCGGTCCGCCGCGCTAGTTTCCGCAGGAGCCTATGGCTTTGACGGCCGCACTCAGCACGCTCGAAACGTCGTCGTCGATGCGCAGCGTCGCCAGGCGATCCTGGGGCGTGTCGCCGCGATTGACGATCACATAGGGCACGCCGCGCTCTTTGGCGCGCAGGGGTACGTCCGCGGCGGGCGTGACAACCAAAGAGGAACCGAGTGCAAGCATCAGGTCACAGTCGGCGGCTTCGCGAAACGCACGCCCCAGTAGTTTCATGTCCAGAGATTCCCCGAACATGACGACACCGGGTTTCAACAGCTCCGCACAGTCGCTGCAGCGCGGCGGTTTGCGGGTACGCTCGAATTCCCGCAGCGCCGCTTCCGAGGGACGACGCTGGCCGCAGCCCATGCAGACTGTCGTAGCGTTCGAACCGTGCAATTCGATCAACGCTTCGGCAGAGGTGCCGGCGATCTGGTGCAGCCCGTCGATGTTCTGGGTCACCAGCGCTCGCAGCTTGCCAACGCGCTCGAGTTCTACCAGAGCGCGATGCGCGGGGTTGGGCTGCGCGTCGCGAAACGCAACATGGCCCTCCAGTTTGTACTCCCAGTACTCGACGCGGGCGGCTTCACTCTGGACGAACTCGTCTAGATACACCGGCGTGCGCTTGCTCCAGACGCCGCCCGGTCCACGAAAATCGGGAATGCCGCTGCCAGTGGAGATACCGGCGCCGGTGAAGGCCACCACGCGACCGCTGCACGCCAATAGCTCCGCCAAGCCGTCAATCGCCTCTTGTCCTGTCTTTTTCATGACACGCCAATCCCCTGTCCAGCAGCAACACGCCGACTATTGGAACTAGCCAAAGGGGCTCTGCTCCCCTATGTAGCCTGACACGGCCGCGGTTTTCCATGCGGCATTCCGCCAATGGTCGCCAAAGATCGACGCCAGCGCATCTTGGTCATCGCGCTCCCGATCATCGGCGGCATGGTCAGCCAGAACATCCTGAACCTGGTCGACACGCTCATGGTCAGCCAACTCGGCGACACGGCCCTGGCGGCCGTTGGACTCGGCAGTTTCGCAAACTTCATGTGCACCGCCTTCATCACCGGCCTATCCGCCGGCGTGCAAGCGATCAGCGCGCGCCGGGTCGGCGAAGGACGGACGGACGAGCAAGCCGTTCCCCTCAACGGCGGGCTACTGCTTGCGGGCACCTTGGGACTGGTGATGGGCGTGGCGCTATTTCTGAGCGCTGGCAGCTGGTTTCCCCTGCTTTCGGATGACGCCGCGCTGTCGGCGACGGGGGTGCCCTACCTGCAGGCGCGCTTGACCGCCATGGTGGCCATCGGCATGAACTTCAGTTTCCGCGGCTACTTCAACGGCGTAGGGCAGAGCCGGCTGTACATGCGCACCCTCGTGATCATGCACGTGACCAACGTGATCGCGAGCTACGTGCTGATCTTTGGTGCGTTTGGTGCGCCGGAGTTGGGCGCCCTCGGGGCGGGGATTGGAAGCGCCTTCGCGACCTGGGTCGGCACCGCAACCTACATTGCGCTCGGGCTGCGCCACGCCCGCAGCGGCGGCTTTCTGCGCGGCCTGCCAGACCTACCGACGATGCGCAGCATGACCAAGCTCTCCCTGCCGGCTGGGTTGCAGCAGCTGTTCTTCGCCGCCGGCATGACCGCGTTTTTTGCCATCATCGCCCGGGTCGGCACTCGAGAACTGGCGGCCTCGAACGTGCTGCTCAACCTGCTCTTGGTCGCGCTGCTACCGGCGATGGGCTTCGGCATGGCGTCGGCGTCTCTGGTGGGCCAAGCACTCGGACGCAACGACGAGGCCGACGCACGGCGTTGGGCTTCGGATGTGTCCAAACTCGCTATGGTGTGTATCTCAGTGATCGCGCTTCCGGCGCTCCTCGTGCCCGATCTGCTGCTGCTGCCGTTCTTGCGAGATCCGATCACCCTCGAACTTGCACGTTGGCCGCTGCGCCTGATCGCCCTGGGCATGCCCATCGACACCCTTGGACTGGTGCTGATGCTCAGCATGCAAGGTGCTGGAGACACGCGCACCGTGCTCTACGTTTCTGTCGGGCTACAGTGGGTGCTCCTGCTGCCCGCCGTGTACCTGGTGGGCAACGTACTGCTTTACGGCCTGGTCGGGATCTGGGTCACCCAGCTGGTCTATCGCAGCCTGCAGGCCGGAGTGTTCACGCTGTTCTGGCGGCGTGGGCGCTGGGCCCAAGTGCACGTCTAGACCGCCGCCGTGGCGTGGGTGGGCCGCGGCGTGGGCGCTGGGCCCAAGTGCCCGTCTAGACTGCCGCCGTGGCGTGGGGGCCGGCGGCGGTCGCGAAATGGCGGCTGCGAAAACAGCGCCTCAGTCAGCTTCGATTCTGTAGATGTTGCCCGCGTTGAGCTCCACCACGTAAAGCTCTCCGGTGCCGTCCTGGCCGAAGGACGAGATGTTCTTCACGGCATTGCCCGAATTGATATCCGAGGTGATTTCCGACGCAGCCGTGGCGGCACTGCCGTCCCACGTGAAGCGCCAGAAATTGCCCGAACAGTAATCGGCGTAAAGATACACGCCACGCAAACCCGGTATCTTCGAGCCCCGGTAGACATAGCCACCCGCCACCGAGCAGCCCTTGCTGTGGGTGTACTCGGCCGCCGGAAGCGCCTTGCCGCTCTTGTCACATCCATTCGCCGGGTTGAAACACTCGCTGCCCTCCATCACGCGCCAGCCCCAGTTCGTGCCGGCCTTGGAAGCAGCAGGCTCGACGTCGATTTCCTCGATCTTGTTCTGGCCCACGTCCCCGATGTACATGTCCCCAGTGCACGCATCGAAGGTGGTGCGGAAGGGGTTGCGCAAGCCATAGCTCCAGATTTCTTCGAGCGCTCCGCCGCCACTCATATTGTCGCCGGGCAGCGCGTACTTCTTGCCACTTGCCGGCGCGGCGTCTACGTCGATACGCAGGATCTTACCCAGCATCGTGTCGAGTGCCTGGCCGTTGCCGATTGTCCCGTGGCCGTCGCCCCCCCCGCCGCCGTCGCCCAGCGCAATGTAGAGGCGCGCGCCGTCGCCGGGTCGGAACTCGATCGAGCCGCCGTTGTGATTGCCTTCGGGCTGCTTCACCGTCAGCAGCACCTTCTCGCTGCTCTTGTCGCCGCTATCGCCGCTGGATGAGAACTCGCTGATCACCGTATCGCCCGTGGGCGCCGTCGTGCCGTTGCCGGTGTAGTGCACGAAGAAGCGTCCGTTTTGCGCAAAGTTCGGATGGAACGCCAGTCCCAACAGGCCACGCTCCCCGCCACCCGTGACGCGCTCGGTGATGTCCAAGAACGGCTGCCCCAAGGTGACCCCCGCCTTCACAATCTGAATGCGTCCGTTGCGCTCGCCCACAAACAGACGCTCGGCATCGCCCAGAGGCGCCGTCGCCAGGGTCGGGCTACTGAAACCCGTCGCGTAGGAGGTGAGCTTCAAGCCAGGCACGGATCCGCTGGCGGGACTGCAGTCGAAGAGCCCGCTCTGTCCGGCGCCACCGCCGCTGCCTGCGGTGCCACCGCCGCTACCTGCGGTGCCACCCCCGCTGCCGCCACTGCCGCTGGCACCGCCACCGCTGCCGCCACTGCCGCCCGTGCCACCTGTCGCAGCGGAGCCGCCGGTCCCGGCGCCGCTACTGTCGTCGCTGCCACAGCCTCCGGCAAATGCGCCCAGCATGGATACCAGCCCAACCATCGACAAACCCGCAACGTTTCGCCAAGCCATCTATTTGCCTCCTAAAGAACGGCTCAGCCTACGACGCGCGCCGGGCGGTCGCCAGGACAAAGCCCGGCGCCGCGGGAGGGTCACAGAGTCTTTCCGGTGATTCTGAAGAAGAAGGCTTGGTCGAAGCCGGATCCTGAGCGACCCTCCCGTCCGATGCGAACAGCTCGATTCGGCAAGCTGAAGGTGCACTTGGTCGGCGGCAGCGACCGTGAAGGCGGCGGCGACGGACCGCTGCTGGTGTTGATGCATGGCTTCGGCGCGCCGGGGAACGACCTGGTGCCCGTGTGGCGTCAGCTGGAGCTTCCCCGCGGCCTGCGCATCGCGTTTCCCGAAGCGCCGCTGTCCCTGGAAGGCATGATGCCGTACGCCGACGCCCGCGCTTGGTGGCACATCGACGTGGCCGCAATCGAGCGCGCCATCCGAGAGGGAACTCTGCGCGATCTTTCCGCCACCGAACCTGACGGACTCAGCGAAGCTCGCGCGGGGGTCCTGGAAACCCTGGACGCGCTGGAGGCGGAGCTCTCGCCGAGCGCCCTGGGGATTGGAGGCTTTTCCCAGGGCGCAATGCTCGCCATGGACGTCGCGCTAGAGTCGGGTCGCCCGCTGAACGGTGTGGCGTTGATGAGCCCGACCTTGCTCGCGGAGCCGCGCTGGGCCGCGGGCGCCGCTGCTCTGGCGAGGACCAACGTGCTCATCAGCCACGGCCGCCAAGACCCGCTGCTACCCTTTGCACTTTCCGAGGCCCTCGCCTCGCTGCTGCAGGGATGCGGCCACGACGTCCGCTTTTCGCCGTTCAACGGTGGACACGAAATCCCGTCCAGCGTGCTGAGGGATGTGGGCCGATTTCTGAGCGAGTGCTTCCCGACGTCATCCGGCGAGTAGCCCTGCCGCCTTCTCGGCTGGCGTCACAGCTCCACCCAGTCGGCGGCAAGGGATCCCGCCCCGTCCCCTCCCCAAATCCCAGAAAAGATGCTAGTTCCGTCCGTTCGCCGGCAGTCGCTGGCAACCCGCGCCCTGACCGATTCGCACGCAATTCGGACGCGGCTTCTACCGATACCCCCCCATGACTATGAGCCAGCCACGCCAACCATCGCCGGACCCCACCGCAGCGCAAAGCGCAGGCGAAGATGAAGTGGAGACCATCGTGGCCGAAGAGCAAGCCTGCCTTGATCGAGTGCTCAGCCACATCGAGGAGCGGCGCGGCAGGACTTCAGAACGACCCAAGGCAAACTACGACGAGCAAATGCTGGCGCTCCGCGACGAGATAGCCGGCGCGCGACTGGAAGATCTGCCGCCGCTGTACGAGCAGATGGACCGTCTGCAGAGTCTCGCTGCGCACCGCCGACAAAGCAGCGAAGGCTGGGTCGACGCGCGCTCGCCCTACTTCGGACGCTTGGTGTTACAGGAAGGCTCCCGCCGACGGGAAGTGTTGATCGGCCGGTCCACCTACCTCGACTCTCAATCCGGGATCCGCATCGTCGACTGGCGTGACGCACCGGTGAGCCGACTCTACTATCGCTATGACGAAGGCGATGACTACGATGAGGAGTTCGGTGGTCGCGAAGTGCACGGCGACGTCATCACGCGGCGCAACGTGAACATCGTCGAATCCGAGTTGAAGCGCATCGGCACCCGCGAGGCGACCTACGTGCGTGGCCGTGGAGGGAGCTGGCAGCGCTTGGGTGACGACGCCATGCGCCTCTCCGGCGGGCAAGGCAGCGCGTTGCGCGCGGAATCGCACCACGCGCCCGGCAGCCTGGGCGTTGGCCTGGACGGCGGAGAAGACCGCCACTTGCGGGAAATCACCGCGCTGATCGATCCGCGCCAGTTTGATCTGATCACGCAGCCCGACTCGGGCCTGGTCGTGATCCAGGGCGGTGCGGGCAGTGGCAAGACCACCATCGGCCTGCATCGCCTCGCCTACCTAGCGTACCAAGACACACGCCGCTTTCGCACCGACAAGATGTTGGTGATCGCATTCAACGAAGCCCTGGTCCGCTACATTTCTCAAGTCCTGCCAGCGCTGGGCGTTTCCGGGATCCCGATCCGCACCTACGAAAGCTGGGCAGAACGCACGCGCGCGGCGCAGCTCCCCCGGCTCCCGCGACGCTACAGCGACGCAACCCCTGGCGTCGTCTCACGCCTGAAGAAACACCCGGCCATGCTGCGCATGATCGACGACCTGGTCGACTCCATGGCCGAGGACGTTGCCACCGAACTCCATGTGAAGTTGGGGGAAGCCGCTGAAGGCATGCTCTCGCTTTGGCGATCCAAGCAGAGCGGCGCGCTCGCGCACCGCTTTCACGCTCTACGGGGCTTTCTCGAGCGCGGCGCCGGCCGCCGACTAGACTCCGCCGCGCGCACCGTGGTCCAAAACCTGGTCGACCGGCAACTGAGTCTGACGCGAGACGTACTCGGCGTTTGGGCCGACACGTTCAGCGACCGCACTCGCCTTGAAGAGGCGGTGTCGCGCCATGCACCCGGTGTATTCAGCGATCGCGAACTGGACGAAGCGCATGCCTGGTGTGCCGCCCGCGCCACAGAAATGATCGACGAGTTGGCGGACGCCGAGGACGAAGCGCCACCCAAGCGGACGAATCGGCCAAGCCGGCCTCCGCGGCGCGACGACGGCGACGATGACGATCGCAGCCGCGGCATCGACGGCGTGCAGACGGAGGAACGCGCCACCTTCGACCGGGAAGACGACGCGCTGCTCCTTCGCCTCTGCCAACGGCTGCGCGGTCCCCTGCGCCGCGGCGCGCGCAGCAAAGAAGCGCTCGTCTACGAACACGTGCTGGTGGACGAGGCCCAAGACCTTTCCCCTGTGGAGCTAGCGGTCGTGCTCGGCACGGTGAGCCGCGCCGAAAGCGTCACTCTCGCCGGCGACGTCGCACAACGCCTGCTGATGGACAACGGGTTCTCGGACTGGAAGACCGTGCTCTCGGACTTGGGCAAGTCCCACGTGGAGATCGAGCCGCTGAAACTGAGCTACCGTTCCACTCGTGAGATACTCGACGTCGCGCACCACGCGCTTGGTTCTCTCGCGCCGGAAGACCCGCCGACCGCAACCCGCAGTGGCGCTCCCGTCGAGCTATTCACCTTCGGCCATACCGGCGACGCCGTGGGCTTTTTGGGGGAGGCCTTGCGACAGCTCGTGGCGCAAGAGCCGCGGGCCAGTGTTGCGGTGATCACCCGCTACCCGGAGCAAGCCGACATCTACTTCGACGGCCTTCAGAAGGGCGAAGTTCCGTTCTTGCGCCGCATTGCGGAGCAGGACTTCCCGTTTCGGCCGGGCGTCGACGTGACGGACGTACGCCAGGTCAAGGGCCTGGAATTCGATTACGTCATCGTCGCCGAGGCCTCCAAACAAAGCTACCCAGACGACGACGAGTCGCGTCACCTGCTCCACATTGCGGCGACGCGCGCGGCGCATCAGCTCTGGTTCATCGTATCGGGCACTGCGCCAACGCACCTTCTGCCCGAGGCCCTGCGCGAGCAGAGCTACTGAGGACCATGCCGTCACGTCGCAACTCCTTGCTCCGGCGCACTGCGGCCCTCGTCGCATTCGTCCCCTTCGTCGCGGCATGCACCCGCAGCGCGCCACCGGTGGCGGTCGGCAGCGCATCTCGTGACGCAATCGTCGAACCCGAGACGACCGAAGCCACGGAGCGCCCGCGCCTGCCCCACGACGTCGTGATGCGAGCGGCGCTGCCGTTCTACGGTCTGCGCTTCGAAGACGGCGCACAGCTATCGCCGGAGGGCCTTGCGGAAGAACTCGCAGACGCCGACGCCATCTGCATCGGCGAGTCCCACGACAACCCACACCACCACTACGCGCAACTGGCGCTCTTGCAGCAACTCTTGCGTCTGGGCCGAGCCGGCGGGCGCGAGCTGGCCGTAGGCTTTGAAATGGTCCAGCTGCCGTTCCAAGACGCCCTGGACGACTGGAGCGCCGGCAAGATCGACGACGAAGAATTCCTCCACGCAACCCAATGGGAAGCGCGCTGGGGCTACGACTTCAACCTATACCGCCTGCTATTCGAAAGCGCGCGGCGAGACGGCGCCACGCTGCTGGCCCTCAACGCCCGGCGCGAACTGACCCAGAAGATTGCACGCCAAGGGCTCGGCGGCCTCTCCGACGACGAGCGAAACGAGATGCCCGTGCTCGACTTCAGCAGCAAGGAGCACCGGAGCTTCTTCCGAGCAGCGATGAGCAAACACCCCATGCCGCATGCCGGCTACCGCCGCATGTACGCGGCGCAGCTCACCTGGGACGAAACCATGGCCGCGGTGTCAGCACGTTGGCTGCGCAAAAGAATGCCCGCTCGTCAGATCATCGTCATCGCGGGCAGTGGACATTGCCACCACAGTGCTATTCCCATGCGCATCAAGCGACGCACCGGCGCCAAGGTGGTTTCAGTCAAACCGATCCTGGTGCGCGGCGACCAAGACCCCTGCCCCGAGCTTGCGGGCTATGACTTCGGCGTGCTGCTCCAGGCCGACCCGTGAACGGACCGCTCGCTGCATTTGCTCCGGGCGCCGCGGGGCTCATGGAGCGATTCGTCTCGTTTGGTGGCCTCTTTGTGATGGTTCTGATCGCCTGGCTGCTCAGCGTCGATCGCAAACACATCCGCTGGCGTCCCGTGCTCTGGGGCATCGGGTTGCAGCTTGCCTTGGGACTGCTGATCCTGAACCCGACGTTGCAGAAGGTCTTCTTCGAAGTCGTGGACCGCGGCGTGCACCGCCTGCTGTCCTTCGCTGAGGCCGGAGCAGGTTTCGTCTTTCAGAGTGTCGAGGCCCACAAGATCCTAGACGCCAACGGCAACCCGCAGACGGTGATCGGACGCATCTCCCCACCCGTAAAGACCTTTGCGTTCTGGATCTTGCCGTCGATCGTCTTTTTCTCCAGCTTGATGGCGATTCTCTACCACCTCGGCATCATGCAGCGGATCGTCTGGGCCATTGCCTGGGTCATGCAGCGCACCCTCGGCACCAGCGGGGCCGAGTCCCTCGCAGCTGCCGCGAACATCTTCGTGGGTCAAACCGAAGCCCCGCTGCTCGTGCGTCCCTACGTAGATAAGATGACGCGCTCGGAGCTGGCCGCGCTGATGACCGGAGGTTTTGCGACAGTGGCCGGAGGCGTGATGGCCGCCTACGTGAGCTTTCTAAAGGACATTCCTGGCATCGCCGGCCACCTCGTCACCGCATCTCTGCTCAGCGCGCCGGCGTCCCTGGCCATCAGTAAGGTGATGTTTCCCGAGACCGAAGTCTCTGCCACTGCCGGCGGCGTGGCCCTTTCCACCGAACGCGACACTCGTAATGTGCTCGAAGCGGCTGCCAACGGTGCAACCGAAGGCGCAAAGCTCGCCATCAACGTGGCCGCGATGTTGATCGCCTTCGTTGGATTGATCGCAGCGGCGGACTTCGTACTCGGTTTCATTCCCTATGCCGGCGCACCGCTGAGCCTCTCCCGCATCCTCGGCTGGGTCTTTTCTCCCCTGGCCTTCCTGATGGGAGTGCCTTGGAACGAAGCCGCGCTGGTCGGCCGACTGCTCGGTGAAAAGCTCGTGCTCACCGAGTTCATCGCGTACATGCATCTGAGCGAATTGATCAAGGGCGACAATGCAGTGCTCAGTGAGCGCTCCACCATCATCGCCAGTTACGCACTCTGCGGCTTTGCCAACTTCGCCTCCATTGGCATCCAACTCGGCGGCATCGGCGGCATCGCGCCGAAGCGTTTGCCCGAACTCGCGGCGATCTCCTTGCGTGCGATGATCGGTGGCAGCCTCGCCGCGTTCATGACTGCGAACATCGCGGGGGTATTGCTGAGCTGAACGCGCCCGGTTGGCAGGTCCTACGATCCGCGCTACGGCTCGATGCATGCAGCGGCATACCAAGCACTACATCGGCGGAAAGTGGGCGGACTCATCGGGCGCGGGACATTTCGATGTCATCGACGCATCGACCGAGGAAGTCATGGGGGAAGTGCCCGCGGGCAGCGCTGAAGACGCGGCCCGGGCAGTTGAAAGCGCCGAGTCTGCCTTCGACGCATGGGCAGCGACGCCCGTTGAAACCCGCGTGACCTACATGGAGAAGATCGCGGCGGGGCTCGAGGCCCGCACGCAGGAGATCGCAGAGACCGTGGCACGCGAGGTGGGCATGCCGATGAAGATGGCGATGCCGATACAGGCCATGCTGCCCGTCATGGTGTTGCGCAGTTTCATCGAGCTCGCCAAGACGACTGCGATGGAAGAAACCGTAGGCAGCTCCCTGGTACTACGTGAGCCCGTCGGCGTGGTCGCCGCCATCACACCCTGGAACTACCCGCTCCATCAGGTGATCGGCAAGCTGGCACCTGCACTTGCTGCAGGCTGCACAACCGTTCTCAAGCCGAGCGAAGTCGCTCCGCTTTCGGCGTTCGTTTTGGCCGAAATCGTGCACGCGGCGGAGTTGCCCGCCGGGGTATTCAACTTGGTTTCCGGCGATGGTCCCAGCGTTGGCGAAGCACTTGTGACTCACCCCAAAATCGACATGGTGAGTTTCACTGGCTCGACGCGCGCTGGCAAACGGGTTGCCGAACTCGCAGCCCGAGGCGTGAAGCGCGTGGCCCTGGAGCTCGGCGGCAAGAGCGCGAACATCATTCTGGACGACGCCGACTTCGAGCGGGCCGTGAAGACAGGAGTGAATAACTGCACCCTCAACTCCGGACAGACTTGCTCGGCCTGGACGCGGATGCTGGTGCCCCGGGCGCGCCTCGAGGAGGCCGAACAGCTTGCGAAAGCAGCGGCGGAAAAGCTGACCTTGGGACCCGCACTCGGTGGCGCCGGTCGCCTGGGTCCCCTTGCCAGTGCGGCGCAACGTGACCGCGTGCGTAAGTACATCGAGCAGGGCATCGCCGAAGGCGCGACACTGATCACGGGAGGCGCGGCCCCACCCGATGGGCTTTCCAAGGGATTTTTCGTAAGGCCGACGGTGCTATCGAATGTGAAGAGCAGCATGTCGGTGGCGCAAGAAGAAATATTCGGTCCAGTGCTCTGCATCCTGCCCTACGAAGACGAAGACGATGCGGTGCGCATTGCCAACGACAGCATTTACGGGCTGGCCGGCGGCGTTTGGTCCGCAGATGTGGAACGCGCCAAGCGAATCGCGAGACGATTGCGCACCGGACAAGTGGACATCAACGGCGGCAGCTTCAACCCGTTAGCGCCCTTTGGTGGCTACAAGCAGTCCGGCCTGGGCAGGGAGTACGGCAAGTACGGGCTGGAGGAGTTCCTCGAGGTCAAATCCCTGCAACTCTGACGCGGCTACAGTGAAAAGCGCGGCGCGGCGATGCGTTCGCTTTTGCATTTCGGGCAGCGACTGGGCCGGGACGTGCGACTGCGCTTGCCGAAGCTGAACTCGCAGGCGCGGCACCGTGCGGGTTCTATCTTGAGCTTTTCGCGCCCCTTCGCCAAGTGCTCAAGGTGCTCCACCACCTGCCGCTCTGGGATCCCGATCAGGCCAGAGATTTCCCGGGCATCCAAGCTCTTGCCGGCGATGACCCCACGAATGGCGGCTCGATCCGTTTCCCCGCGAGCGGGCGGCTGGGTCACGCGCTTTTTCCCACGACTTGCAGCTTCTTCTTCGTGATGTGTCCCTGAAGCACTTGCATACGCCAGTCCACGCCGATGATGTCGTCCTCTTGCAGAGGCAACCAAATATTTTCACCCTGCAGCGGCTCACTCGACAGAATCAGATGGTTCACGAAGCCCGTTTTGCTAGGTGCTTCGCACTCCGGCGAAAGACTTGGACAAGCGTCACGGTCCGAACATTTGGTCTTGTAGCTAGACCAATACAGCTCTTTCCCGCCATGCACTGCGGCCAGAGTGTCCCCGTCGGTTGCCATCATCGTCAGCAAGCTGCGCTTCTCGTCACCCTCTCGGTCACATACAGCGCGCACGCGTTTGACGGTGGTCGACAGCGCCGACTCAACATCGTCAATGGCATGTCGGCGCGAAAGTGGACCGAAGCCGGATAGGTGACTGAGAAAGATGAAGAAGATGACCTCGCTGTCTGTGTCGCCGAGTACAAAGCGGCGCAGCCGAGGCGCGATCTCCGCCAGCATCGCGTCTCGCTTTTCGGCAAAGTCCGGCACATCCCCGTTGTGCGCGAAGACCCAGCGCCCGTATTGAAACGGGTGACAATTGAGCACGGAGTTGACGCCCTGGGTTGCTTTGCGCACGTGCGCCAACACCGTTTCCGAACTAACCACGCCGCTCAGACGATGGAAGAGTTGGTCACCGAGGGCAAATTCGGGGCTTTTGGTGATGTGCGGGGCGCCGTCTACGTAAAATGCGACGCCCCAGCCGTCTGGATGCTCGTTACTCTGCACGCCCAGCGCGTTGTCCGCGACGAGCAGCGAACGATGTACTTGGCTAGGAATGACACTGCGGAATCCAAAAAGGCGGCACATGACAGAACGGGAGCATGCCACAACCCGCAATTGCGCGCCCCATTGTGCCTCGCCGATCGGCCCGCACACCGGACGACCCTGAGCCCAAAGTGGCCAGCCCCCCGGTAACCAGGGAAAGTACCCTGGCGTAGGCTTGTCTGAATCCAATGAAACACCACCCTGAAATTGCGAAACTTCTAGAGCGCAGGCGCTTTATTCAGCTCGCCGCGGCGGGCAGCTTTGTCAGCGCCTTTGGGGGACTCGGCCTGATTTCTGATGAGCTGACCCGGCTCGCCCGCGCGGAGGCTCGCCCAGACGGCCGACCGCGCTTGCCGCCAGGGCAAAGCGTGATCCAGCGGCTCAAACCCATGGGTGGGGATCCGGGAGATCCCAGCGCCGGCGCGTTCCGTCTGAAGGTGCACGGACACGTTGAGAAACCCTTCGTGATCGACTTTCGCGAATTGCTGAAAATGAAAAACGCGACGCTCGCTCTCGACGTTCACTGCGTCACCGCATGGTCGGTGCTTGGCGCTAAATTGACCGGCGTTCGGGTGCGTGACCTACTGGCCCGCGCCGCGCCCAAGAAGGGCGCGCGCTACGTGGTGTTTGAAGCTGCACACGGCTACACCGCGAATCTGCCGCTGCGCGAGGCTCGCAAAGAGAACGCGCTGATCGCCCATCGCCTGGACGGACGGCCCCTGCCCCGCCCTCACGGCGGCCCGGCGCGCGTTGTCGTCCCCGACCTGTACTTCTGGAAGAGCGCCAAGTGGATCACCGGGATCCGCGTGCTCACCCGGGACGAACCGGGCTACTGGGAAACCCGTGGCTACCACAACCACGCCGATCCCTGGAAAGAGCAGCGCCACTCCTGACGCCATGACGCAAGCAAGTTCTGACCAGATAGCCGAGCGTCCGGAGCAGGTCTCCGCTCAGAAACTGAGCGCGCGTCGGCGCAACTGGCGCCCCTGGCTGCGCGCACTGCACCGCGATGCCGGATACTTCGTGATTGGCTTGACGATCATCTACGCCGTATCCGGGCTTGCGGTGAATCACATTGCGGACTGGGATCCCTCCTTCGAGAACTACGAGCGCACGCACCAACTCGGCGGCGCGCTGGAGGGCGACGACCAGGCGATCGCCTTGGCCGTGCGGTCGAAGCTGAAGATCAGCGAAGCGCCAGCGGACGTGTATCGCGTGGACGACACCCAGCTCGAGCTCGTGTTCGAGAAGCGCACGCTGCACGTTGACACGCAAACCGGGAAAGTCCTCGATGAAGGCCAGGAGCCACGCATGTTCCTGCGCGCCGCGAATTGGCTGCACCTCAACCGGGGCAAGAAGGCGTGGACCCTTGTCGCGGACAGCTACGCGGTGCTGCTGCTCTTCTTGGCGATTTCGGGTCTATTCATGATCCCCGGTCGCAAGGGATTGATGGGACGCGGCGCGCTGATCGCCGGCGTGGGCGCCGCCATACCCATCGCCTACGTCGTGCTCAGCGGCGGTCCCTGAGCGCAACTTCGGGCTCAGACGAATGGCGCTCAGGCAGTCAAGGCCCGGGCGATCTGTGAGATCTGGATTTCGTCCGTGCCACCGTAGATCTGCAGCACCTTGGCGTCCCGGGCGAGTTGCTCCACGCGGTACTCCGCCATATAGCCGTTGCCGCCAAAGAGCTGCACGGCCTCAAGCGCCACCTCCATAGCCGCCTGAGCGCAATACAGCTTACCCGCACTTGCTTCTGCAAAGCTCATGCTCTTACCCGCGGACGCCAACTCGATGATGCGGAACGCGAGGTTTTGGATGTTCATGCGTGCTACCTCCATCTTGGCAAGTTTGAGCTGAATCAGCTGGAACTCGCCGATGGGCCGGCCAAACTGCACGCGAGTCTTGGCGTAGTCGACACTCACGCGCAGGCATTCTTCGACGATGCCCAGCGCCATCCCCACAACGCCCGTACGCTCGGCCTTGAAGGTGTCTTTCGCTCCGGTGCGGTAGCTGCGTTCTTCGCTCTCCCCCAGCAGGCGATCGCGCTCGACCCGCACGTCGCTTAGGAATAGCTCCCCGGTGGGCGAAGCATGCATGCCCATCTTGCGCAAGGGTTTGCTCTGCTCGAAGCCAGGCATGCCGCGCTCCAGCACGAAACTCAGGACTTTCCGGTCCTTGGGATCGTTGCCTTCGTCAAGCTTGCAGATGAACACGGTCGTATCCGCGTACGGTCCGTTTGTGATGAAGGTCTTGTTTCCATTGAGAATATAGCCGTCACCATCCCGCTTGGCGCTGGCGCGCATGGATCCGAATGCGTCGGATCCCGAACCGGGCTCCGTGATGGCCCAGGCGCCGATCTTGTCCAGGGTCAGCAGATCTTTGGCCCAGCGCTCTTTTTGGGCGCGAGTGCCCCGACTCATGATGGTTCCCGCGGTAAGCCCGACGCTCACTCCCAGGGCCGTGACCATGCCCGGACTAACCCGGGACAATTCGATGGTCGGAATCATCTGCATGGCCAGCATTTCTCCGGCCATCTTGGAGCCTTCCTTCTTTTCGCCCTCGGGCTTTTCAGGCGCCTCTGCCCGCTCCAAGTCCTTGGCGAATCGCATCTCCGCCATTTCTCGCAACCCGAAGGTCGCAAACATTTTACGCAGCACGTCGTAAGGCGGAAGGTCCCCGTGCTCCAAATCGTCGCGCTTCGGAACGATCTCCTGCTCGACGAAGCGTCGGAATGCGGTCTGAATCGCTAGGTGTTGTTCGCCCCACTCAATCATCTTGTCCTGCTCCCTGCACGCGGATGGAACCCGCGCGGCTTTCTTTCAATCAGCCTTCCAACATCTTCTTCACGGCGAAGACCACGCCCGCCAGACTCTCGCCGGCGATCACGCCGGACGCGATCACGATCACGAAGCGCGCCGACCAGCTCTGCCATTTCTTGGTGACAAGCCACGCAATGGCGCCACCGATGAAGATGGCCATGGAGTAGTAGGCTGGGATCACCAGCGCGAGCCCGACGCTCGACGGACTCGGGACCCACTTCCGCGCTGCCTTTGGCACAAAACGCTCGGCGAGGGCGAGGGCAATGCCAAGGGCGCCCGCAATGTAGATCGCCGTCATGGCGCCCGCTGGCATGGTGGACAGACCCTTCTGGAATACCTCCGCGACGGCTTTCCACTGGGCAACGGCTGGCGCCGGCCAGTCCTTAGTCAACAGCATCGTCGATGGGTCAGGCACCAGCACCAGATAGGCGGCCGCACCCGCGATGGCGCCGGCCAGCACCCCCATGAACTGCGAAATGACCTGGGCGCGTGGCCACACCCCCAAGCGCCGGCCGGCCTGCAGGTCGTGCAGCATATCGCCGCACTGACTGGCGGCGCCGCCAGTGACGTTGGCGGCCATCAGGTTGCTCGTCGCGTCCCCAGGCGCCACAACGCCGAAAGTGAGCTGAGTCACCTTGCCCATGGGGCCGACGGGCGTGATGCCAGTCTCCCCGGCGACCCGGCCGGCAACGATCGCGAGTAAGAAGGTGAAGCACACGCCGAAGAGCGCGACCCACCACGTGATTCCGAACAGCGCGATCTGCAAAGCAACGGAGGCCAATGCCACCACGCCGCATACCCGCAGGTAGTTGCCGCGGGTGAACTCGTAGCCCTTCGGCGCCTGCTCTGCAGCCGTCTCGTCTTGAGTTGCCGAGCGCGCCCCGCGCAGCGCGACCCAAATCGACTTCGCGCCGAGCAAGAAAGACGTCAGCGATGCAGTGACCATCATGGCCACTCCCGGCCAGAGCATCCACTTGACCATCGGTCCGAACCACATGGCGTCGGGTTTGCCTGCGTCCATGTGGCCGGCTTCGAGCATCAGTGGCGCCAAAACTCCCCAAGAAACCAGCGCTCCCAGCAGCAAAGACGCACAAGCCCGCATGCCGATCAACGCGCCCACCCCGAGCATGAGCAGGCTGGGGTCGAAAGCGAACCCGAGGTTCTTCAGAGAAACGCTGGTCAGGCCCTTTGCGCCCAATGCGCCGCCGGCCTGCAAGCTGCCCGGCACGCCCAGCTTCGGCAGCTTCAGCACCTCTTCGGCGACCTTGAGAGCGGCCGCCGCTGCGCCGCCCACTAGCAGTGCCTTCACCCGGGCAACGGCTTCCGAGCCACGGGCGTACATCTCCCGGAGGGTTTCCGCCGTCGCAATGCCGTACGGAAACGGCAAGCGATCCACCTCGAGCATCTGCCGGCGCAGCCCGACGCCGACGATAATGCCCACGCAAGCAACACTGAAGACCCATGTGGCAAGCCACTGCCAAGCGAGGGTCTGTCCCGTCAGCATCGTGAGCGCTGGGATCGGAGCGACGAGACCCGCGCTTGATATGGATGCGCCGGCGGAAGCACCTGTTTGCGCCACCGTGTTCTCCGCGATCCCAAAAGGTTCGCTTTTTGCGATCCGGCTCGTGATTTGCCAGAACGCAAATCCGAGCAGCGCCGCCGTGATGCTCATATTGGTGCCCCAACCGATCTTGAGGCCACTGTAGATGTTGCACAGTGAAAGCAGCGCGCCGAGCCCCATGCCGGTCAGGACCGCGCGCAGGGTGAGCTGCGCCACGTTAGGCCCAAGGGGGGCAACACAATCCTCGTCTGGGGCGGTCACGGCGCGGAGCATACGGAAAGTGGCCCGCGTAAGCAGCACTTTCCCCCGGGCCAGGGCGGATCTGCGCGAGTATGCTCCGCTCTGTGGCCGACCCGCAGTTCCGAGATTTTACCCTCGTCGCCTCCACGCCGTTGCCGCCCCTCGATCGCTTGCTTCGTGAGCGTTTCCCAGGGTCGAGCTGGACTCAAGTCCGAAAGTTGATCGCCACGGGCAAGGTGTTCGTAGACGGAGCGCCCAGCACGGATCCCCGGCTGTGCCTCCGCTCGGGCCAGAAGCTCGAGCTCAAGCTTCGTTCCGCCCGCACGCGCCCAGGCGGGCTTTCACCCGATCGCATCCTCTTCGTGGACGCCAGCGTGGTGGTCGTCGACAAGCCGGCGGGAATCGCGACCGTGCCTTACGAAGACCAAGAGCCCGACGCGCTCAGTGAGAGCCTGCGCGACTTGCTTTCTCGCCGCGGGCGGACGCGCATTCCGCCCTTGGGGGTCGTGCAGCGTCTGGACAAACAAACCAGTGGCTGCCTGGTGTTTGCGCGCTCTGTGCCCGCAAAGCGTGCGCTGCAACACCAGTTCCGGGCGCACACGGTGCACCGTCGCTACTTAGCGCTGGTGCACGGTCAAATGCCGACGCAGACCATCCGCACCCGCCTGGTGCAAGACCGCGGCGATGGGCGCCGCGGCGGCACCGACGACGCACGCTTTGGACGCGACGCAGTGACGCATATCCGAAGTGTCGAGCAGTTCGCGACCATCACTTTGATCGAGTGCCGACTCGAAACTGGACGCACGCACCAGATCCGGATCCATTGCGCAGAAGCCGGGCATCCACTGCTCGGCGAACGCGTTTACGCCAGCCGCGAAGACG
>CBDUPW010000092.1:0-23879 GCA_965369205.1 uncultured Polyangiaceae bacterium
AAGTGGCTCACCAGCTGCGAAGAGGGCACGCTCTCGTGCTCCCAGTCCGAAGAGCCGCGCCGAATTCAGACCTGTCGTTGAAGCCTTCATTGGTGCGCTGACAAAGCTGTGCTCCGGTGTGGGCACATGCGAACCCTCCGACCACTTCTCGTTTGTGTCGCCCCCGCTGTGCTCTGCGGCTGTCCCTCCCCCGCTCCGGCCCAGCCCCCCGCGCCACCTCCCAGCTATGTGGAAGACATGCCTGCTGAGCCAGCCGTAGAAGCGCCGCTGGCACCACCACCGGAAGCAGGCAATGTGCGTCTGGGAGCAGCGATGATGATCGGCGGTGAAGGCATCTCCAAAGGCGCGTCCGACGCCGCGAGCAAGGCCTTTGTCTCCACTTTCGAAGGGGGGATCTCGCACTTTCGACAGTGTTACGCGCGCGGGTTGAACAAGAACCCGGCCCTGGAGGGCAGCGTGGATGTGCGTGTGATCTTGAGTTCCGATGGCAGCATCTACGAACTCAATGTGGTGCACGCAGCGCTCGACGACGCGGAGGTCGTGCAATGCCTGGCGCAGGCGTTCCGGAAGCTGCGCTACTCCGCGCTGAGCGACGGACAGTATTTCAGCGTGACTGCCCCGCTGAAACTGAAGCCGCAGTGACGGCAGCCGCAGTGACGGCGCGCGGTTCGCGCGCAACCGGGCGCGCCGAGCTCGACACGGACGCGCTTAGTTTGAATTCACCCGCCGAAAGGGATGCACGAAGCTGGCAAGGCTTCCGGGGTTGCGGGTCGAGATCCACAATCGCCCCTGCCCGCTGAAGTGACACACGAGGCCTTCGCCTGAAAAGAACAGGCTCTTGAGACCGCCAACCTTTTGCACTTGGTAGTTGAGGCCACCGGAGAATCCGACGATGTGCGTGGTGTCCACGATGTAGCCGCCAGGGGGCACGTCGATGGCGTGGATCCCCCCGTAGGCGCAGAAGAACAACGGGCCGGTGCCCTGAGCCATCAAAAGGAACAGCCCGGCGCCGCTGAAGAATCCCTTCGCGCCGTGCCATTTGGTGTCGAGCTGCACGGTGGGCGCGCTTGCCAAGAATGCGCCAGACGAAAGGTATACCGGCGTCTGACCGTCCATTTCGACAACTTCCACGTCGCCTTCGGGTCCGGGTGCGAGCCAGAGCTGCTGCCCGGGCGCGCTGGACGTGAAGGTGTTCTGGAAAATGCTTTCGCCGCCTAGCAGCTTGCGTTTGGCCGCACCGAGCAGGCCACCTTGCATCTGCGTCTTCATCTCCACGGCGCTGTCTTTGGCCACCATGGCTGCGCTCTCGACCAGCATCTGCTGCCCAGGCTGATCGAAGACCACGCGCACGAGCGAGAAGTCTGGTTTCTCGAGGATTTCGTACTGCATCGGAACTCACCCCTCCCGCGGCGGTAGCAACTTGCCCACGCTGTGGCCGTACTCAGCTGGATTGCGGGTTTGGATCCAAATCCGGCCCTGACCGGAGAAGTGACAGACCAGACCTTCCCCAGATAGGAACGACGCGACCCAGCCGCTACCGCTCTTGGTGACGTTGTAGGTCAGTGAAGTGTCCCAAGCCACGAGGTGCCCGGTGTCGATCACCATGTTGCCGTCACAGGTCAGCTCTTGGATCCCGCCAAAGGCGCCCACCAAGAGCTGCCCGGGGCCCTGACAGCTCGCCTGCAGCACGAACACGCCTTCCCCGGCGAAGAAACTCCGGAAGCCGCCGACCTTGGTTTCGATCTGCACATTGGGCGTCGACGCAATGAAGCTCGAGCTCTGCACGAAGTAGCCGCCCGGCGCCATGTCGAGCACGGCCATGTCGCCGCACAAGGCGTGTGCCAGCAGGACTTCCCCGCCGTCGGCTCCAGCAGTGAAGGTATTGCGAAAGAACGACTCGCCGCCGAACATGCGCTTGAGGCCGCTCATCAGACCGCCCGACTGCGTCTGCATCTGCACGCTGGGGCTCATGCCCACCATTGCGCCGCTCTCGGCGATGACTCCTTCGCCCGGCGCGAGCTGCACGCTGGCCAGTGAGTGAGCCGGTCGGTATTTGACTTCGATCTGCATGATGTCTCCCTCAGGGCAGCATGGGCGTCAGCCAATTGACCAACGAACCCAAGTTCCGGCTTTGCAGGTAAACCCTGCCTTGACCCGTGAACTCGCAGACCAGGCCCTCCCCAGACGCCATGAAACCCATCATGCCGCCGCCAACGCTCTTGATGCTGAAGTCCAGATTGCCCTCGTATCCTACCAAGTGGCCGTTATCGACCATGAAGGGCTCGCGAATGTCGACGACTTCGATCCCGCCATAGCTGTTGAACCAGAGGTCCCCGTGCCCACTGATCTCCAGGAAGAACGCGCCTTCCTTGGCCAGCAGGCCTTTGATTCCGCCAAAGCGCAGCCCCATGTTCAAGTCGCCCACATGCGCCAGGTACGCGCCGGCGCTGAGCACCAACGTCTCGCCTTGTAAGCGCCGGTGCACGACGTGCCCGGCCAATTGCGGCGCTAGCCACACGCTGCCGCCGCTGGGCGCCGTGAAATGATTGACGATGAATGTTTCGCCGCCGATCACTTTTCGAATGATCGCGATAACGATGGCTTTCAGCGTGGCCAGGAAGCCAGCGGACGCAGAGGCGTTGAGCTTGACCTGCATGTTCACGGGCATGTGGCGCGCCACCATGCTGCCAGCCTCGGCGATTAGCGTCTGACCCGGCGAAAGATCCACGCGAAGCATCGCAAAGGACGGCCCGTGGGTAATGGCGTGGGCCGCGCCCGCCGCGGCCGGTGGTGCAAGTGCGGGTGCGGGTGCTGCTATCGGATTTGGTTGCGCCAATCGTCCCTCCAACGCTGCGGACTAGCTGGATCTGCGCGCGGGGACAAGTCGCGCTGCCTTGGGCCAAGATGGGTGCCTGCGCCGTCGAAAGGCGCCATCGAATAGACGCCGCTCGTCGCGCTCAGCTCAGCTCGTGGGATTCATCCCCACGGCGACCGCGGGACTCTGGCGCCGGCGGCAACTCCTCGTCGAGCTCCTGATCCGCGGCGGCAAGATGATGCAGCGCCCGCCATGCATGGTAGCCGATGCGGTCCACCCAACGCAGTGCTTCCAAGCGGCGCTCGATGGCTTCTGCATCCAATTCTCCGGAAGCAGCGCGCTCCAAAAGATTCGGGCGTAGCTCGCGCCGTGCGCTCGCCACACTTCGAGACGCGAGGCTCAGGTCGGGCTTGGCCTCGGAGCTCGGCTGCTCCAGCCACTTCCGCGCGTGCACCAGCTCCGCAGCGAGTTCCCGCGCGAGCTTCGCGGATTCATCGTAGTTGCGCGATGCGACCTTGTTCTGGCTTTCCCCGTAGGCTTCCACGAGCCGATGCAGGTGGTCCACGGCGTGCAGCACTGCGACGTGCCGCCGATAGTCCGTCGCCGAGCCAGGGTCCGTCTGCACCGATGCCATGTGTTCGCGTACGGCGACCAGCGCGTTCTGCAGAGCGTCACGTCGTGCCTCCAAAACGGACTCCTTGGTTTCGCCTTCGAGTAGACGCCGGGCCACACCAAGCGCTTCTGCTAGAATGTCCGCCACCGTGAGACGCGCTGCTTCGACCACTGTGGACGGCATGCGTTTGGAACGGAGCGATAGGCGACGGGTCAGTGCGGCGCCACTGTCGGCGATGCGCCGTTCGAGCCACGACGCCAGCTGCGGAGTCCACGGTGCAAAAATGAGCACCCCCACCAGGTTGAATACCGAGTGAAAACCCGCCAGGACCAGTGCCGGTTCGTGCCTTGCTGTACTGGCAGGCACCAGCAGACCCACCAGCGGCAAGAGGCCCACGGCAACCGCGCCGGTGCCCGCGTTGAAGATCACGTGAGCCCAGGCCGTGCGCCGCGCCGCCGCGGATCCGCCAATACAGCCGATCAGCGCGGTCACGGTCGTACCGACATTCTGCCCCACGACTAGCGCCATGGCCTGCGTCAGGGTGATGGTGCCCGCGGATACGGCGGCGAGGGTCGTTGCCACCGCGGCGCTCGACGATTGCATCACCACAGTCATCACTGCGCCGAGCAACACCAGCAGCAGGATCGCCAGGGCGCTACTACCCATGGCTGACGATGGCGCGAGCCGCTCGCCAGCGCTTTGCATGCCTCCCTGCAAGATGCCGATGCCAACGAAGACCAAACCGAAGCCAGCAACGGCGGTGCCCAAGGACGCGCGCCAGCCACGGGTAAACAGTCGAGTCAGAGCGCCGATACCGACGAGGGGCAACGCGAACGTATCGATCTTGAACTTGAGTCCCACAGCCGCGACGATCCAGGCCGTCGCTGTGGTGCCCAAGTTGGCGCCGTAGACCACGCCAATCGCTGGGCCGAGTTTCAAGAGCCCGGCGTTCACGAAGCCAATTACGGCGAGGGTGGTCGCGCTTGAGGATTGCACCAACGCCGTCGCGGCCGTGCCCATCAGGATGGCCTTGGTCCGGGTGCCCGTGTGGCGCCGCAGCGCGGTCCGAAGCCCATCGCCCGCCAAGGATTGAAGACCTTCCGTGAGCAAGACCATGCCCAGCAAGAACAAGCCGATTCCGCCGAGAAGAGCGCCGAGCATCCGCCGGGAGCCTAGCTCGAATTCGCTGCAACGCTCAGCGCCAGAATTGGCTTTCGGGCGAAATGCGCCCGGCATCGGGCGGGAGAGGTCCGGGACGGACTAGTCTGACGCCATGCCAACTGACCGTGAGCGTTGGGACGCGCGCTATGCCCGTGAAGACACGCGGAGTGCGCGTGTGCCCGACGCGCAAGTTACGGCGGCGATTGAAGCACTGCAACCACAGCCGCGCACAGCACTCGACCTCGCTGCGGGCAGCGGGCGCCATAGTTTGTGGCTTGCGGCGCGCGGCATCGTGACGGAGGCATGGGACGTGAGTCCCGTCGGGCTCGAGCTCATCTTGGCGCGCGCTCAGGTCGCGGGGCTGACGATCGCAACGCGGGTGGTTGATGTGGCGGGCGCGCTGCCAACCACCAAACCGCGAGATCTGGTGCTCATGGTGGACTACCTGGAGCGCGACCTGTTCCCCCAACTATACGCGCTGCTTCAGCCGAAGGGCGTGGCAGTCGTGTGCACATTCACCGATGACTTCAAGGGCGAGCATCCGTCGCAACGGTTTCGTCTGCGGGTCGGAGAGTTGCGCGGGCTGCCTGGCCTGCGCACCGAGCACGCGACAGAGCACGACGGGCGCGCACTGCTTGTGGCGCGGCGCGTCTGAAGTACTCTCGGCTCGTGTTCGCGTTCGAATCGCGGCCGCTCGAACCGCAACCCACGGACGAACTCGCAAAAGATGGACGCGCAAGCGCATCCGCGTTCCGGCGAGCGAGAAAGTGAACGGGCCAACCCTGGTGCCCAAGTTCCCGTAGCCCTCCGGACCCGCGCTTCCGGCCGAGCGGCCGGCCCAATAGCACCGAAGTCGGCCAAGGTGGGGGAAGGTAGGTGCGCATGGGGGCGTACCAGGCCGGCGGAGGCACTTGCATGCAGTCAAACCCCTTTACGGAAACGCCGAATTATCCCAGCAGTCCACGGTCATCGCGTACAGGAGCGATGGATGGTATGCGGCCGGCGCCGGCTGAGAGCGAGGGAGTCGTGGCAGACGACGCAGGTGAATTCTGGTTTTGGGCAACAAACGACGGTGCGCTGAAGACCGTCGATGGTCGTGAGCTGCTTGCCAGCTTGCGCAAAGGCGACGTTCCGTCGAACGCACTGGTGTGGAAACCGGGTTGGGGCGAGTGGCTGCGCGCGGCTGAAGTCAAGGAGCTCGAACCATCCATTTCTCCCGCTGCACGCCTCACCACGGCGACGCCGAAGCTGAGCCCCGACGCGACGCATCCGCCGCCCATCCCCAAGGGTGGCGGTCATCTCGCCCCCATCATTCCAGTGGCCTCCACGCCGATGAACGACAAACCCGTGACCCAACTCCTGGTGGAGAGTGAAATCTCCGCAGAAGAATTGGAGCCCCTGAAGATCACCGCGCCACCGCGACCGAAGAGCAGCGCGCCCCCACCACGTCCAGCCCGGTCGTCGGGTCTCAAGGCGGCGCCGATCATCCCGGCAAAGTCCACGGCGAAGAACGACAAGCCGGAGACCGTCGACATCCCCCTCGACGAGATCCACGTGGAGGCGGAGACCGAGCAAGTAGCGCCGCCTTCCGCGAACTGGAAAGAAGTGGCCGCCCCGAAGGTTGCGCACAAGCCGGAGCCCGCTCCGATCGTCCCAGTGGATTCCAATCCAAAGAACGATCCGCCGACCGGGCAGATCGACGCGGCAGAAATTGAGTTCGTCGAAGAAAAGAAGGCGACGCTTTCAGATCTCGAAGCTTCCCTGCCGCCGAAGGCAGCCAAGCTGGGCAAGGCAACGATGCTGGGCATGCCAGCGGCGGCTCCCGCTGCCGAAGCCGAGGCGCCAAAGCCCAATTTCAAAGGCACCATGCTCGGCATGCCGGCGGCAGCGCCCGCAGCCGCGCCCGCTGCCGAAGCCGAAGCACCAAAGCCCAATTTCAAAGGCACCATGCTCGGCATGCCGGCGGCAGCGCCCGCAGCCGCGCCCTTGCCTGTGGCACCCGTCGCGGCCGCTGACGAACCCGTCATCTCGGAGCGGGAGGCGGCCACCGTGCTGCGCGACGCCATCGTGCCTGTGTCCGACCCCGAACACGAAGCGCCGACGATCGTCAAGGAGTCGCCGCTGAACGCGCCCGAGCCACTGCCCTCATGGAGTGCGGAAGTCGACGCGGAAATGGTCGCGGCGCAGCAAGCCCCCGCGCTACCGGTGCCCACGCCGCCGCCACCGGCGATGACTCGTCAAAGCTACGAGTCGATCACCCCGCCCAAGAAGTCATCCATGGGTCTCTTGCTGGGTGGCATCGGCATGGTCGTCGTGCTCGGTGGCGCCACGCTCGCCGCGGGGCTGTTCTACTTCAAGCCCTGGGAGTCCGGCGACGTCGAAACCAAGAAGAGCGCTGCGGCAGCGCCCGCCGAATCCGTCACGCCGCCGGTGGCAGAAGCGAGCACGGCCGCGTGCACGGTCACCAAGAACAGCTACTTGGTATCCGACGCTGTCTACCTCGGGATCCCGCCTTATGTCGCTGCCGTCGCCGGTGGGGACAAGATCGCCGTTGGCTTCGCGGAGAGCACGTCAAGTGCCGTTGGCATGACCATCAATCCGACGACCCTGGCGACCACTCAGATCATGAAGCGGGACAGTGCGTCGCCCATCACGGGCGTGGTGCCCGTCTTCGACGGCGACAAGCTGTCTTTCGTCGTCGACACCGACACCAAACTCAAAGTCACACACACGGTGGACGCCAAGGAACGCTTCACCATTGGCATGGGTCCCAAGGGCTACGCGCGCGCCGTCGGCACCGACGTGCCGGAATTGCTTTGGTCCTTCAGCGCGGAAAAACTCACGGAAGCCCGCGTGGCCAGCGTCGAGGGCGTTGGCCATGCAGTCACGTTCCGCAAAGGTGGCCGCGTTGGCGAGATTGCCCTTGGCTGGCTCAACCCCGACGGTAGCAAGAAGAGCGAACTCGGCAGCATCGACGCCGGGGGCCCGCGCGTGGGCACGCCCACCATCGCCGCCAACGACAGCGACATCTTGGTCACCTTCGCGGCCCGGGCGGAAGACAGCGCTCCCTGGGGCGTTCGGTACGCGAAGTCCGCGCATGGCGAAGTGCCAAAGAGCTCCCGCGAGTTCGACATCCCGAGCGGCGGTCCAGGCAAAGAAGCCATTTCTCCGACCGCAACGGGGCTGTCCGGCAAACGCTGGCTGGTGCAGTGGACTGAGGGTCCCGCCGGTCAGCGCACCGTGCGCGCCCAAACCTACGACGCCGAAATGAACCCACTGGGGGAAACGATCGCCGTGTCTGGTACCGACAAAGAAGCTGGGCAAGGCGTCGTCGCCGTGCAAGGCGAAAACGCGACGGCGTTCTACATGGTCAAGGCCGCTAGCGGCTACCAGATGTGGGCCAAGGCTCTCAGCTGCAAGTAGCGCTTCCCCAGTGAGTTTGGGTTGGTTTGGGTCGGGGCCCTGTTGCGCGCGGGGCCACTAATCTAGAGCGGGGCCACGCTTTCCGAACGCACACACCACGCTTCGGGAAACGAACGCGGGACCAAGTCCGCTCCACATGGGCGTGGTGAAGATGCGGTTCAAAGCGCGGTTCAAGGCGCGGCGCGGGCTATCCGCAACCAGATGTGCTCCAACAGGCGACATGGGTTGAGTCGCGCCAATACGTCGAAATCATGCGGGGCGGTGTCCCAAATCTTTCCGGCCTGCTATAGATCCGGCATCCTAAACACTTCGATTTCATGGCTTTTCTTAGGACTCTCATGCATACGACTCGGGCCCTCCGCCTCGGCGGACCAATGGCCGCGGCGCTGCTTTGCGCTTGCAGCGTGACCCATTCCTTGGACGACTTGGTGGGTAGCGCTGAAGGTGGCGCGGGCAGCGGGGGCGGCGCCGGCGCAGGCGGGCTTGCGGGCGCGGGCGGTGGGTCCGGTGGCATCCCCGGTGTGTCCGCAAAAGCGCCTCTGCGTCGCATTGCGGCGGGCGGGAGCCACGTGTGCATCGTGGACTCCACAGACCGGGTGTTCTGCTGGGGTTCCAACAGCAACGGTCAACTCGGCACCGGTGGACCGCCCGACGGCGTGATCCGGCCAACCCAAGTTGGAACCGTCAACAATGTAGGCTTCATCATCGCCGGGAACTTCCACTCCTGCGCCTTCGGCCCTTCCGGCAACTGGTGTTGGGGCAAGGGAACCCAGGGTGAACTAGGAGACGGCAAGCTGGCCAATAGTGGCCTTCCCGTCTCGATCGACCTGGGCAGCACGACGGGCATCAAGACCGCCGCAGCGGGCGCGTCGCACACCTGCGCCATCGTCGGAACACCTCGAGACGTCTTGTGCTGGGGCAACAACACGAACTTCCAATCGTCGAGCACAGCAGCGCCCTCCAACGTGCCGCTCCCCACCAAGACGACCCAGACCGGACAGTTCACTGTCGCGGGCGGCGCCGGTCACACCTGTATCGCTGCGGCAGCGGGGCGCGCCAAATGCTGGGGCGAGAACACCGAAGGCCAGCTGGGTGACGGGACACAGAGCAACGCCGTCACGCCCTTGGAAATCAGCCTGACCGCCGACGTGACCCAGCTATCCTCGCGCTCCAAACACACCTGCGCCATCGACAAAGGCGGCGAGCTATACTGTTGGGGCTGGAACGCAACGGGACAGGTCGGCAACGGCAAGACATCCGCAACGGAACCAACACCGACCAAGGTATTGCTCGGCGCCACGCCCATCAAGCCGATCCGGGTGTCGGCCGGCAACGACCACACCTGCGCGGTACAGGCCGGAAAGGCGTACTGTTGGGGCGGCAATGCCAAAGGACAGCTCGGCACCGGCGACACCACGACGGCCACGTCGCCGACTGAAGTCTCACTGCCCGCCGGCACCGTCGTATTCGACGTTGCCGCCGGTATTTCCTTCAGCTGCGCACTCACCTTACCTCAAGGCAACTCCGAAGCCGATTCCGTCTATTGCTGGGGCAACAACGCCTCCGGTCAGGTCGGAACGGCCGTGTCCGCATCCGAGCTGACACCGGTGAAGGTCGCGCTGTAGTCAGCGGAGCGCGGACAAGTCAGCCCGTGGAATCGAGAAATGCCTGATACTTCGGCATGACTTCGCCCAAGGGTCCGTCGGCTTCGAGATGGCCCCCGCGGATCCAAATACAACGGTCGCAGACTTTTTCTGCCATCGCCATGTCGTGAGTCACGAACAAGAGCGTTTTCCCGCTGAGCTGCAACTCCCGGAGACGGCTCAAGCATTTCTGCTGGAACGCTCCGTCGCCCACGGCGAGCACCTCATCGACGAGTAACACATCCGCGTCGACGTGCATGGCGACGCCGAATCCCAAGCGTGCCACCATACCGGTGGAGTAGTTGCGCACGGGCACATTCACGAAGTCTTTCAAGTCGGCGAAGCTCAAGATCTCGTCGATACGACTCGCTGCTTCTTCCCTTCCGACTCCGAGCAAGCTGGCATTGATGTAAGCGTTTTCCGGGGCCGTCATGTCGGGTTCGAAACCGACCCCCAGGGCGAGTACTGGCGCCACGCGGCCGCGCACGGACACCCGGCCTTCGGAAGGCTGGCTCGCCCCGGCTGCCAGGGAGAGCGTGGTGCTCTTTCCGCTACCGTTCGCCCCCAGGATGGCCACGGTTTCGCCCTCTTGGATCTGAAAACTGACGTCACGCAGTGCCCAGAAGACGTCCTCGCCGTCTTGTTCCAGAGACCGACCCGGCCACAGATCGTGCAGCAGAAAGGATTTGAGATGCCGGCGGCGATAGGCTTTGCCTACCTTTTCGAAGCCGACGCACATGGCCCCCTCAGACATGGTCTGAAACCACGTTGGAGAACCGGCGATAGACCAGCGAGCCCAAAAGCAGGATGCCCAGGCTCACGAGGAGTGCGGGCCAGAAAGCGCGCGCCGGGGGAAACGCGCCGTCGAGAATGATCACACGCACGCAGTGGATCAACGAGGCCATGGGATTGAGCAGCATCCAGTACTGGTACTCCTCGGGAACCTTGTGCAGCGGGTAGATGATCGGAGTTGCCCAAAACAGCACCAGCAAGAAAGAGTTCACGATGTAGCCCACGTCTCGGTAGACGACATTCAGAATGCTCGTCAGCAGCGTCACGCCAAGCCCCAGACAAACAAGGATTGCGATCACCACAGGCAACGCCAGCATGGCGAAAGACACCTGGAACGCTTCCGGATAGAACGCGATCAAGGGCAGGAGCGAGAGTGACGCGAAGCCGAGATTGAAAATGTGGGAGGACACCGTGCCAGCCGCGACCACATAGGCAGGCACGCTGGTTCGCTTGATGACGGCAGCGTGGTGAAGCAGGCAGGTCGTGCCATCGGTCCAAGCATGGGAGAGGAAGTGCCAGGGCACGAGGCCCAGTAGCAAGAACACGGGATAGGCTTTGACGTCCGGAGGGAAGATGAGGCCAAAGAAGACGCTCATCACGATCATCAGGATCGTCGGGTTTGCCACGGGCCAGAGCAGACCCAGAGCCTGGGCACGGTAGGTCGCTCGAAAGCGGCTCAGGGTGAAGACAGCAAAGGCGTGCCGGTGTTCGCTGAGCTGAATGATCAAATGCCGCAGACGCCCGAGACGCAGGGGCCGGCCATCAGCGCTGCCCAAAAAGGTGCCGCTGGCTGTCCGATGGCGAAAGACCTCATCCCCTTGGCGCATTTCCACCTCGTGATATGCCGTCTCACCGACTAAGACTCCAGGGAAAGTGTCGCGAGGCGCGACAACCCTGAGCCAAAACCGGCGATCCGGCGGCCCGTGGCACGCACGGCCCGTGTAAGCTCGGCTGACCGTGGTTCGTGTCCTCATTACTGGCGCCAGCGGCACCCTGGGCCGACACCTGGTTGCTAGTCGCGACCTCGCCAGCCACGACCTGCACTGCCCGAACTCGACTGACCTGGATGTCACCGACGCGCGGTCCGTGGATGCCGCGCTCCGCGAAATCGCTCCTTCCGTCGTGATCCATTGCGCGGCGCGGATCCGGACGCGGGGCACGAACTCCGCGGATGAACGCCGCGCGATGAGTCGCGTCAACGTGCTTGGCACGGGCACCCTCGCCCGAACCGCCGCCAAAGTCGGCGCGCGATTCATCTATGTTTCGACGGATTTCGTTTTTGACGGCAGCAGGTCCGGGGGCATGTACACGGAAGACGACGTGCCCTGCCCCCTTGGCTACTATCCGTTGACGAAGTTCGCGGGCGAAGGGCTGGCCCGCGTCCACCCCAATTCCCTGATCGTCCGCCTGAGTTTCAACGAGAGCTGGCCCTACCCCAAGGCCTTCACGGACCGGTTCACGTCGAAACTGCCAGCGGCACAGGCAGCGGCTCAGCTGGCCGAAGCGGCTCTGTCGGAGCTCTGCGGTGTTGTGCATCTCGGAGGTCTTCGTCAGAGCTACTATGACTTTGCCCGGGCATTGGGGGCGGACGTTGAAGCAATGACGATGGCGGACGTCGAATCCACCGACCCACTTCCCGTGGATACTTCCCTCAACAGCGGGCTCTGGCGTGACTACCGACGGAAGAAGTAGCGACTTGCCTCCGGAGTTGCGGCAGCTCCCGGCCTCGCGACGCTTGCGCGTGCACGCGCTCGCGGCGCTCCAGCGCTATTTGTCCCTCCGTCGCGGCCGAGTGAGGCGCGCCAGAGACCACTTGCCAAGAGTGCTCTCCGTCCCGCTGCGACGCGCACTCGCGCCCCTTCGAATCACACCGCTTCGCTTCGACGCAGACGTGCCCCTGGACACGCACTTCGAGCCAAGCCCAACTCAGCGGCTGAGGCGTTCCGTCAGCATTCTGGTTCCGGTGTATGGCAACCCGGCGCTCACCCTGCGCTGCCTGCGCTCCGTCGTTGCCCACACGCCGTCTGAAGCAGAAATAGTAGTCGTCGACGATGCCTCGCCCGATGATACCTACGAAAAGCTCGCGCCCTTCGCCAGCGCGCACGGCGTCATCTTGAAACGAAGCGCTCGCAATGTCGGGTTCCCTGCGACGGTCAACACCGCCGCAGGACAAGCTCGCGGAGAGCTACTGTTGATCCTCAACAGTGACGTCGTGGTCACTCCGGGATGGCTGACCGGATTGTGCGACGCACTGGATCGCGAACCAAGCGTGGGCCTGGTTGGCCCGCTCAGCAACGACACCGGGGACGTGGCAACATTTCCGGCGAGCTATCACACCGCGGAGGACCTGGACCACTTGGCCCGCACACTGCAGAGCCGGGGCGCACGGCGCGTGGAGAAGCTCTCGCTGTTTTGCGCCCTGATCGAACGTCAGGTATTCGAGCAAGTTGGCGGCATCGACGAGAGCTATGGCCGTGGCATGTTCGAAGACGACGACTTGTGCATGGCCCTGCGTGGCCGTGGCCTCTCGACGCTGCTGTGCGAAAACGTCTTTGTGCACCACAGCGCGGGAAGTTCATTCCGGCGGCTTTCAGCCCTGGAATACCTGGCCCGTTTCGAAGTGAACCGCCGGCGCTTCGAATCGAAATGGAAGGTACGCTGGCGAGCGCACGCGACCTAGCGCCGGCCTCGAAGCCGCAGGCCGGGCGCGCGCTTCAGTTGCTGCGTATCCGCGCCCAGAGGGACGCCACGCCGACCCAGCCGAATGCAACGGAGACGGCGGCAAAGAACGAGCCGTATGCGACATATCCCGCCTGCAACGCAAGCATGGCGAAGTAGGCATGCGCGCATGCGGTAAGCACTTCCAATACGGACAGTGCGTCAACCGGCGCGTGGTACACCGGGCCTGCGCGCGGGTCTTCGGCATCTCCAGATTTTGGTGTGCGCACGAAGGCGCCACCGCGCCCAGCCAGCCCCCGCAGCATCGCAGCGGTATAAACAAAGGACAGCCCGATCGCCAATAGGATCACCAGCGGAACTAGCACGACATCTTTGCGGTTCGTCCGGACCTGGGCCAGCGCACGGGCGTAAAACACAAACGCCGAAACTCCAACCAGACCCACCACACCCACGTTGGCGGCCACACCGTAGTCGACCAAAAAGGGCATCCCAAACAGTGTCGTGAACGGGGTGGTCAAGCACGCCAGAAGGATGAGTGGATCAATCGAGTGGCGCCCAAGATGCATAAACATCATCAGCTTGGCGCGCACGGGCAAATCCGATCGTAGGATGGGCGCCGAGAGCGTACGCAACATCTGTGCGCTTCCGAGCGCCCAGCGGCGCTGCTGAGCCCGAAACGCGGCCATGTCCGTCGGGATCTCCGTAGGCACCGCGTAGTTGCGCAGATGCTGCACGCGGTACCCGGCAATATAGGCACGGAACGACAGGTCCGCGTCCTCGGCTAGGATCTGCGGACTCCACTCGCCGACTTCTTGCACCACGGCACGCCGCCAGACTCCGTTCGTACCGTTGAACTGCAATGGCAGGCCTTGGGCGGCCCGACTGAACTGGTCGACGGCGAACAATCCATCGAGCACAAGCGCTTGAACCCGCGTCAGGATGGAAAGGTTCCGATTCAGAAACGACCACCGGACCTGGACACACGCCACCTTTGGGTCGGAAAACCAGGGGATGGTCTTCTTCAAGAAGTCCTCCGGCGGCACGCAATCCGAATCGAACATGGCGACGAACTCGCCGGTCGCCGTTGGCAGTGCGGCGTTCAGCGCGCCGGCCTTATAACCCGTGGGGCGGCTGCGATGCAGGTGTTCGATGTTCTGTCCGGCCTGCCGAAGCCCAAGGCACAGCTCTGCCGCTCGTTCACGTGTCGCATCCGTTGAGTCATCCAGCAGCTGGATCTGCAACTTCTCGTTCGGGTAGGACAACGCCGCAGCGGCACGCACGACGCGCTCAACCACGTAGTACTCATTGCGCACGGGGATCTGCACGGTGACGCTCGGCCAAACTTGCGGATCTGCTGGCGGAGACGGGTCCTGAGTGCGGGAGCTCGTCCACGCTGCCCGCACGAAGTGAGAGCTGAGCACCACAAGCATGGCACGCAGGGCCAGGCGCAAGGTCTCGAACGCCCACAGCAACGCGACCGTCAGCCCGCTCACGGTCGCCCCTTCGGCGCGTTGCGAGCAGCGGCTAGCGCCTCCGCGGCGGCTCCCATCGCCGCGTTCGCCGGGTATTCCTTGCGTTCCCGTGCGAGCACGCGCTCGAGATCTGAAGCACGCCTGTCTCGCAGCAGCAGGGGAGCAAGCCTGCGCAGCATACGCTCCCGGAGACCCAGCTCGCCTGCAATGCTCGGTTGAGAGAGCCCAGCAAGATAGTGGTCCACAGCTACGGTCCGGCGATTGAGTCGCTCGGACAAGCGGCCAAGATTGTAATGCGCGGCAATCAGAGTCGGATCGAGGCGAACGGCTTCGAGCAAGCTCCTTTGGGCTTCGGCAAACTGCGAACGTTCAAGCAACGCCGCGCCTAGATTCTGGTGTGCCCGTGCCGAGTTGGGTGCCCAGCGGATGGCGTGTGAGAATAGCGTGACGTCATTGCGCCAGCGTTGCACCGACGAAACGCCGAGCGCGAGAAACATGCCAAGCCACACCACAAACACAGGCAGCCCAATGTCGCGAACGTCGCGTCCGGCTGCGCGGGGCAATGCCTCGAGGGTGAGGTAAGCCAGCGCCCAGCAGGCGCCAACCGCCGGCAAGTACAGAAAACGATCCGCGAGCGGGTTGATCAATAGCGGGGGAACCAGCACGGGAAGAGTGGCGATGAACGCGAAGAGCACCGAAACGAAAGCGACCGGCGCGGACCTTCGCACGCGGGCGGCCCCGAATGCCACGCCCAAAAGCACCACGAGTGCGCCAAGCCAAGCCCAGGCGGAACGGAACGGACCCAAATCGTATTCGCTGGATGTCGGATATCCGAACGCCAGCTGAACCGAGCGAAATGCTTCCACGGGAACGGCGTGGTGGACACCAAGCGCCGTGTGCACGCGGCGCCCGGGCGCATCCGGCTTGCGGGCGGCGCGGTAGGCGGCATCCGCTAGCGCCAGCGCGTGCGTCGCCGCGACCATCGGTCGAACGCGAGGGACTGCCGCTTGGCGCAGCGGTGACGCTCCGGCCTCGCGTTTCAGACCGGGTGTGCCCAGGTGCAGCTGCAGAGCTCCCCAGCAGGCCAACACCACGCCCGCACCCCCTGCCAGGATCAGCACGCCGCGACGACTCGTCGCGCGGCGCCAGTCGGGGAGCACGAGGACCAGCGTGGCGCAAAGCAGCGGTACGATGACCGCGACTTCTTTCGAGAGCATTGCAACAGCGAAACTGCTCACGGCGGCGAGGGCGGCGCCAACGTGTCCCGGCAGCGCGCGCTTCGCCCAGAGCAGCGCCGCAAGCGAGAACACTGTGGCAAGCACATCTTCGCGATTACTGATGCCGGCGACGGCTTCGGCAAGGGCGGGATGGACGGCAAAGAGTAGCCCGGCACCCAATGCCACCCCGGCGCTCAGACCGACCGCGCGACCCAGCTTCGCAACGAGCACGGTCGCGAGTCCATGCCACAACACACTCTGCAAATGCGCCACCCTCGGGCTGGGCCCTCCAATGGCTCGGTCCAGAAAATGCGAGATGAGCAGAACCGGTCTCGTTTGGTCGGGAACTTCGAGCTGGAAGTACTGCGTGAACAGCCGGCGCAGATTGGACGGGTCCGCTAAGAACGCGTTGCGCACGACGTGAGAGTGATCGTCGTAGCAATACTCAAAATTCAGGGTGCGCAGGTACGGCAGGATGGCAGCGAGCAGCAGCAGCAGCAGGAACTTTGGCGACAGCCAAGCCGGGGCAGGCGGCCGGACAGATTTGTGGTTCTTGCCGCGCTTGCCCGGGCGCCGCGCCTTCGTTTTCCGAGTCATGCCCGGGCCAAGACTCCGGCGGCACGATACGCGTCCACTGTCTCTTGCACTCCCGCTTGAAAGGAAATCGGCGCCGTCACTCCGAAGCCGGCAAGCCTGCGCGTGTCGAGAGCAAAGTCCGCGGTGAGCGTGCGCAGCCGACGCAACGTGAGGGGCGCGCCGGGGCCCAGGCTGGTCTGCATGCCCCACGCGAGTGCCCTGGCCAGGGCAAGGGGCACGCGAGGCAGCGGCCCACGTTTTTCAAGAGCCGCGCGGAGCGTGTCGATGACTTGTCGAAAAGTGACCGGCGTGGCGTCGGCAACATGCACGATACCGCTTGCGCGACGCTCGTCGATCAAGTGGAGGGTCGCGCGCGACAAGTTTCTTACATGACAAAAGCTCATGCGATTCGCTCCGTCGCCGGGAACAAACACGCGGCCGCGCGCGACAGCGCGAGCCAGCGACAGAAAGTTGCGCCGCTCGTCGGGCCCGTAGACCGTAGGCGGACGCACAATGACGAGGCGCATTGAGCCGAGGTCCTCCGCCTGCAGCGCGATCTCCGCGTCCCTTTTCGCGCGTCCGTAGAACGTAGTTGGCGCGCACGCGGCGTCCTCCCGCACCAAGCCCGCCCGAGCCTGAAAACCGATCGCCGAGATGCTACTGAGGAAGACGAAGGTGCGCACCCCTTGCGCCGCCGCGGCCCGCGCAAGCTCGACGGTCGCTCGATGATTGATGCGGTCCGCGGCGGCGGCGCTGTCCACGGGGTCAAGCAGCGCCGCAGAATGGACCACATGCTCCGCAGCCCGCAGTGCCGGCAAAAGCGGCGTTATGTCCGAGATGTCCCCCGCCACGGCGGTTGCCCCCCGCACTTGCACTGGCGATCGATGCTCTAGTGCGGTCACCACGTGGCCAGCTGCCATCAGATCGAGCACCAGCTGCTTTCCGATAAAGCCCGCGCCCCCGGTGACAAACACAGCAGTCATGACGAGAACAGCGTATTCGCCTCGCGATATGCCTCTAGAGTCCCGGCGTCGATCCAGCGCCCGCCGAGGGATCGCCAGCGCAGAGCGCCTTGTTGCAAGTAGGCGTTGTTCACATCGGTGATTTCGAGCTCCCCGCGAGCGGAAGGTCTCAATCCCCGCAGACGCTCCGACAGCCCCGCGTCGTACAAGTAGATCCCGGTCACCGCCATGTTCCCTAGGTCTCTCGTCGGCTTTTCTACGACTTCAGCCACGCGCCCGCCGTCCAGACGAGCCACGCCATACCGCTCTGGATCCGGCACTTCGCGCAGCAATAACAGCGCCCCGCCTTCGGTATGGTGGGCGTCCACGTACTCGCGAAGTGGTGCGTCGAATACATTGTCCCCAAGGATCACGCAAAGCGCTTCCCTCCCCACGGCCCGTGCGGCCTGGGCCAGCGCATCGGCGATCCCCCGAGGTTCGTCTTGCACGCAGTAGCAAATCTGCGCGCCAAAACTACTCCCGCTGCCAAGGGCGGCGCTGATCGCGGCTACCCCCGGAGCGCTCGAAACGATGACGACGTCTTTCAAACCGGCTTCGCATAAGCGTTGCAGCGGGTAGTGGATCATCGGCCGCGCGCCGACGGGCAGCAGGTGTTTGTTGACACCGTCCGTGAGGGGGGAAAGCCGAGTGCCGAGCCCGCCCGCCAAGATGACACCCTTCATCTCTGCAGAGTAGACGTCCGGGCGCGTTCAACCAAGCGCGTAGTTTGCAGCCAGCCTAGGCAGCGTGGACCACGAAAGTAGGGAGTTGATGTACGCCGTGTTGGACAGCTCGCAAGTGCACAACTCGCCACGGACCAACTTCCGCACTTGCTGGGCTCGCGGGCCCCGCCACAGCGCGGGGAAATCCAGGCCAAAGTCCCGCACGTTGCCCATGTTGTCGGCGCGAGCCGTATTCGACCACACGTCCCCCTTGGGCATGACGGTGCAGGTGGCGAATCCCGCATAGCAGCGGTGAGCGGGCGCCTGCCACAACCCGCGTGCCGCAGCCGCATAGTACTGCGTGCGAAATGCTCGCACGAAACGCGGGATACCCGGTGCGCGGTGCCTGCGCGCTCGTGCGACAAAGCTCTGCAGGCCATCCGCGAGCGCCTGGGTCTCCCCACGCAAGTCTTGCCCTTGGTTGTAGTACTCCGGTCGCTGTTGGGCGATCTCCACGATATACGAATCAGGCCGAAGGACTTCGAATACGAAGTCGAATAGTTCCTCGCAGCTGCTGGCATTGTGGCGAGAGAGCACGCTGTTGACGCCGATCGTCAAGCGCTCGTCCCGCAGGGCGACCAGCTCTCGGTGTACATGCAGCAGCTTCTCGAAGTTGCCCTCAAATCCGCGCACGCTGTCGTGCACGGCGCCTACGCCGTCGCAGGACAGATTCACGACCAGACGCGTATCTCCCAAACCCTCCAGGATTGTGCGTATCCCCGTGGTAGTGCGCTCCACCAGCGTGGCGTTAGTGGGGATCGTGACAACGCGGGGCGCCGCCGCGCGGACGACAGCCCCTAGGATCTGCTCGAAGTCCTTGCGCATGAAGGGTTCGCCGCCGCTGAACGTCACCCACTGCAACTCGGGTAGTGATTGCGCGAGACTCAGGTATTCCGCGAGACCAAGCTCGCCCTCCGCCACCCGAGGATCGTCCAGATAGCGCGCCCCAATGTTGCACGTCCGGCAACGCGAATTACAGCGGTCAGTCACCACGAAGCTCATCGCCATGGGCGAAAGCACCGGAGCCCCCAGTTGCCGGAAGGCCTGGAACGCCGGCCAACGCAAGGCGAGCCCGAACCCACGCCATAGCCCCGATGCGACCTTAGAATGCATGGCACTGCTTCAAATCATCGGCGTCGGCGCACCGCGGGCGCGCTGTGCCCGCCCGTCGGATCCGAGCAGGCCCTGCGCTGCTGACCGAAGTTCGCCCCACAGCGCGCGACGTCGGGCATGGTTCAGTGCGCCATGAAATAGGACTTGCTTGGCCTTTTCCTTGAGCACGCGAAGGAGCTCTGGGAGGAGCCGGGGGTTTTGCCGCACGACCGCAAGCCGGACCAGACGGCCATCTGCCTCGAGCACAGCGCTCTTCGCGATGAGCCCCTCCAACACCGGCCAGAGCGGTGAAGACGTCGGCCAGCGTTCGCGCAAACGTCGGCGTGGCAAGGGCGACTCCAGCAACTCCAACACATGCCATTGGTCTGCTGTGAGCAGCCGGAGCCGCGGAGCCGCGCGGCCGACGTCTTGCAGCTGCCGACTGTCAAAAAGCACGTGCTGGCCGGCCACTTCGAAGACCTCGCAACGCGGAGCGAGGGGAAGCAACTTCAGTTCATTCCAACGGGTCGCCTGCCGGGCAACGTCTTCGGCGTACTCGTCAGGGCTCTCTCCAGGCGGCATTGTGTAATCGAAAGTGTACGCCTGTCGGTCGAGGGTCGCATGGGGGCCGAAGGCGAGGCCATAGGCACGTGCCGGCTTCACATTCGACAGGCCGAACTGCTCCGAGTTCGTGAAGATCGGGCTGTAGCGGGCCATCAAGATGCGGTAGGCGCCGGTCGGCGCTGGGAGATGTGCGAGCTTCGGGAGCAGCGCGGCCATGCGGGTGTAGTCCTCCCGTGGCTCGCCGGGAAAGCCGTACAAGATTGCCCACGAAGGATAGACTTCCGCTTCCTCGCAGGCACGCAGTAGCCAGGCGTTGTGCACTCCGCGCACGCCCTTCTTCATGTGGTCGAGCACGCCCGTGGCTAAGCTTTCGATTCCCGGCTGCACCCAGGTGAAGCCCGCTTGCCCAAGCAAGTCGAGCTCTACTCGCCGCAGGTTGGATTTCGTGAACAGAAAGCCGCCGGGGAGCTTGAATCCCTCATCGCGAAAACGCGAGAATACCTGGTCGAAGTAGTTCGTCGGAATGATGTTGTCGACGACGTATACCGCTTCACCGTAGCGGCTCATGCTCTTGAGCTCTTCGTACGCCCGGGCAGGCGACTTCTGACGGAACCACATGTCATTGGCGTTGAATCCACAAAAGGTGCAGTGGCTCTTTTCCCCCCACCAGCAGCCCCGGGACATCTCGACGGGAACGCGAATCTCCATCCTTCCGGCGAGCCCAGAGGCGCGCACAGCTTCGAAGAAGTCGTCGTAGTTCGGGGCGGGCAGCTCATCCATCACGATCGGGCTTCCCTGGTGATGAATGATCCGCGGAAACGAGTCGGGTGCGTCCACGTAGTCGGGAAAAGTATGATCCGAGAACCCGGCAAACACCGCGTCGAGCCAATGCCAACGTTCCGCAATCGCATCGCCCATCGGCGGTTCGAGCGCTGCCCCCCCAAGCACAACGCGCACCTGCGGGTGGCGGTCCTTGATTCGCCGGGCCAAACGCAGCGACGCGTTCAGCTGCTGGAACACCACCGTGAACCCGACGATGTCGTATTGACCGAAATCGATACGGTCGCACCAGGCATCGATCAGCGCGTCCAGCTCCGTGCGCGTCTGACGCAGCCGCATCGCATCATAGAGCGTGACGTCGCCCCCCGCGGCTGGCGGTTCATCGAAGTAACCCATATCTACCTCGAAGTGGCCTGAGAAGGGCCCCAGGTGCGCGCGCATCTCAGCTTCGTCCGCGGCGCCCGGCGTGATGCTCGGATGCGAGAATAGCCACTCACCGGTCAGGTTGTACCAAGAGGTGCCGCCCTCAAGCCGGTAGTACGGCTCAAGTCCAAGATGAGCCGCGGCCTCGACATGTAGGTGGTGGATGTCGACGTGGTGTCCCCGGGCGCGAGTCGCCTCGGCCAATAGCGAGAGACCGATGGACGGATAACGTGGATCTGCGAAGGGCATGCAGACGAGCGCAACGCGTCGCGCGGCCCGCAGCACCCGCGGGGGAGGCGCTTTCGCAGAACGACGGAGGGGAACGAGCATGAGCCTGACAAGGTATGGCACTGGGACTGCTGGCGCAATCGTCCGGTCCTGTGCGCGTGCTAGCATTGCCGGGACCGGCAGCACTGGCTGATGGAATTCCCTCGTATCGCGCGCGACACCCTGGCACGTCGAACCGGGCTTCTCGACAGGGGCGGCTCGCGCCTCCGCAAGCCGGCATTGCGGTGGCAGATCGAACTCGACGACGGGCTGATGGGCGTGCACTGCGATGTGGGCGACAACGCCCTTGCCGCTCGCATTCGCCGCGCACTTGTCGCGAGTCTGCCGCAGCATGCGCCTGGACCGGCGCCCCAACTCTGGCTCGAGAGGGTGCCTGCCGTCGACAACGCGACCGCAGCGCGAAAGGGCATGCTCACCCTGCCGGCCAACCTCGATTTCTATGTGCCGACTGAAGGGCGGCCCGCCGTTCCGCGGGAACTGTCTCTCGCGCGGCAAATGAGAGCTGGCTTGGAGTTGAGCGTGGTGCGTGACCGGCGGCAAGTGGAGCATTTCTACCATGCGCTCTATCTTCCGACCCTGGCGCGGAGGCACCCTGAGGGGCGCGCAAGTTCATTGCGCGAGTTGGAGCAACTCGGACACGGTTGGCTCATGCTGCTGTCGCGAGACACGCGGGTTGTGGCTGGCGGCCTGATGTTCGAAAGCCCGCTGCGAAGCAACGAGGGCTGGTTTTCGCATTTGGGCTACGTCCCGGGAGCACCTGCTTTCATCCGCGCAGCGCCCTATGTCGCGGCGCTCGAACTCAGTCGACGCTTCGGCTTCGCGGCGACGGACCTGCTCGCCGCGCTGCCGCTACTGAGCGACGGCCTCGCCCAACACAAACTTGCATGGGGCAGCCTGGTGCGCACCTTCGCTTCTGAAAGCGCCGCGGCATCCGCTGCGCTCCGGCTTTCCTTTGCCTCGACGCGAGCCCTAGTCCGCTTTTGCCTCAGGCACCCGGTCGTGGTGATGACCCAAGGCGACCTGGTCGTGCTGACAAGCGAGAGGTGTCCGCGACTTCCATCCCAATCTACCCGCTTGAACGTTGAGGCGATCGACCCTGGGGTACCGATCGCCGAATTGACGACGGCGCTGTACGCGCGCTCGGCCACACTGCTGGCTGCAGCCGGAAGTTGAGAAGTGCTAACATCCCGCCGCAATGCGCCAGACGCGTGCTCCATTGGTATTCCGGCTGGCCTTCCGGTTTGAGGCGGCGTGCCTGCGTGCGGTCCAGCGTCTGGAGGGCGCCCTGGGTACGGCGGCCCTGCATGTTCTGACACCTCGCGAGCTTTCCGCGTTGACCCGAGACCTCTACGCGGCCAGCGAACCATCGGCTGCAGAGGGTCTGCACCCCTGGGAAGCTGACTGGTTCGCGCAGGCATTGCCTCGAGAGCCCGGAAAGATCCTCGTCGGCGGCGCAGGGCAGGGTCGCGAAGCGCGCCATCTGCGCCGGCTCGGTCATTCTGTCTTCGGCTTTGATCCAGTGATGAAGTTCGTGCGCCAGGCAGCCCGGGACAGCGGCGCATCCGTCGTGCGCGGCTCCTACGAAGCCTTGGTGACGCCCCAGAGCGCTAGCGAACGCGCGTTCGCTGGCTGGGTCGAGGCGAACGCGCCTTATGACGCAGTGCTGTTGGGCTGGGTCAGCTTCACCCACCTGCCAGACCGGAAGACACGCCAGGCGCTACTGTCGCGCCTGGCAAAGCTATGCCCATCGGGACCCATTCTGCTCAGCTTCTGGCTGTCGAGCGAAGGTCGCGGCCAGAACCATCCGCGCGGACGCGTCTGGAGTGGCGCCGGACGTTTGACCTCAAAGCTTCGGCCTGACTTCGTACCACCGGAACCCGGCGACCTCTTCACGCACCGCGGATTCGTGCACTTGTTTTCCGAGGGTGAACTCGAAGAGCTGGCAGAAGCGGCAAGCTTGACCCTCGATCCGCGAGGCGCTCGCGGTAGCGTCGGTACCTGCCCGCACGCAACCCTACGCCACTGCTTCCCGTTGGCAGCGGGCTAGCCTCCATGTCGACCCCTCGGAAGCTGGCATACCTCGCCGCCACAGAAGCCTTTCAGTGGCTCCCCAGCTCGCTTGTGCACAAGCTGCAACTGACGAAGCTCCGTAAGATGCTGGCTTTCGCCGAGGCCAGCGTCCCGCTCTACAGGGAGAGCTTTCGACACGCGGGCGTCCGCGCACGAGACGTCCGCACCTTGGCTGACTTGGCCCACTTCCCGACGGTCACACGAGAGCAGGTCGTGGCGGCTTATCCAGAGGGTGTGCGCTACCGACAGGCGAAACGGGGGGACGTCGTATTCCGCACATCGGGCACCTCCGGACAGTTCATGGAGATTTCCTATTCAGCGGCGGCTAACGACTATCTGGATGCTGTCTATGCCCGCGCGCTCTTCCAAACTGGGTACCGCCCCTGGCACAACCTCGCCTACTTCTGGGGTGAAGCGCGACGCGCGCCGCGGACCTACGAGCGCCTAGGGCTGATGAAGAAGAACTACATCCGGCTGGTGGCGGACGTGGAGGCTCAGTATCAGCAACTGCTCCAGATCGCGCCGGACTGGATCTACGTATTCCCCAG
>CBDUPW010000093.1:0-23707 GCA_965369205.1 uncultured Polyangiaceae bacterium
CACCCCCATGAGCGCCATCGCGTCAATTCGTCCACGTGGTACGGCACCGCACTCTTGATCATCGCGTTGATCCAAGTGCCAATGGTTTGTGCGGTCGGTGTCGCGGTGCTTGGACTTGCAGATCCTGCGGCGGGTCTGGTTGGGCGTCGCTACGGTCGCATCCGCCTGGTAAACGGTCGCACCCTAGAAGGCACCTTGGCGTTCTTCGGCACGGGCGTCCTGGCGACTTTGGTCGTGCTGTCCATTTGGCACGTAGACGTGAGCTTCGGCGCGCGCCTCGCGATCGGCGCGGCGGCCGCCGCGGTCGGAGCCCTGGCAGAGCTATTTACCAAGCATCTCGACGACAACTTCACCGTTCCCGTCGCCTCCGCTTTCGCGGCCTGGGGCGCCGCCGCGCTGCTCGGCGCGCTCTGAACGCCTACGCGTCACTTGCGCACTGCGTCAGCAACCGCGTCCCAGTTCAACGGGCGCAGCGGTTCGTAGGCCAGAGCTTCTTTGGCACGTGTGCCGTCGAGGATCGCGGAGAAATGAAAACGTCGATGGTTCATGTCGTAGCGGAACTCGAGACCGCGCGTCGACGCACGCGCGCCATAGAGCGGCGCTAGCAGCGGGCCGGGAACACCAAATCCGGCTCGTTGCGCAAGAGTAATCACGCGGGAAAGCGGGAGCGTGTCAGCACCGGGAATGTTCAGGACGCCTTCCACATCGCTGTCCACGGCGCGCACCACGGCGTCTACTGCGTCGTCCAGACTCAATAGATTGAGCATGGGGTCGAAACCGAGCGGTCGCAGACACACCCGTGAGCGCAGGTAGTCGAAGAGCTGGCTGCCGGAGTCTGCGATGGGCACCTCGGCCATTCGCAGCACCGCGTACTTGACGTCTGCAAGCCCCATCCGAGTGCAGACCGTCAGGTCGGCCTCCACTCGGTCCCGCACGCGCTGGGGCGCGTCGCCCTTGAGTTCCAGGGGGTGGTCTTCGGTGATCAACACGGACTGCCGCGGGTCCACGGCGTACACATCGACGTGGCTCAGAAAAACAAAACGACGAATGGTCGGATGGCGCTCGGAAAGCGAGACCAGCTCCCGCGTACTACGCACGTTTAAGGCGTGCACCGCATCGCCCACATCCCGAGCACTGCGATGGTGCGCCGCATGCACCACTACTTCCACGTTGTGCTTCTTGGCGCTGCCGTACAAGAGACTGCGAATGTGGCGACTGCGGGTGAGATCCGCACGCTCGTAGTACAGGGCCGGCGCCGCGAGTGTAGACGGAAAGCCCGCGCCGGATTCCGCCCCAATCGCCAGCACTTTTCCGTCCCCGGGGCGCGCCAATAGCGCCCGGGTCACGCTGCGGCCCAGGGGCGTGGTGGCGCCGGTGACCATCACCGATCTCACACGAACACCCCGGCCCTTTCGGAGAGCCCACGCTGCACCAACGTCTCTACCGCGGTCTGCACGATGCGCGCTGCTTTCACAACAACGCTGGGATCCTCCGAATCTTCGGGATCGAACATTTCGTGTAGCGCGATGGGCTCTCCGTAGTGCAGATGAAAACGTGCGGGCAAGGGCAACGGCGTCAGAGGCACCGGCAAGAACGGCGCGCCGAACGCGCCGAGGCCTTCCACGCGCCCGATCTGTGCCCACGACTCCTCGGCGCCGATCACCGCAGTTGGCACCACGGGCGCACGGTGACGCAGCGCCAGCTCCGCGTGCCCCACCCTAAACTCCTGCAACTGATAGCGCTTCTGAAAACCCTTGCTGATCCCTGGCGTGCCTTCGGGAAACACCAACAAGAGCTCACCACTTTCCAACAGGTGTCGGAAGTTACCGCGGCTCCCGCTCACCACGCCTGCCCGCGAAAACGCCGTCCCCACCCAGGGCATGAACGGAATGAAGACGTCGCCAACGGTGCGCGGAATGCGCGTCGGACGCGTCTTGCGGGCAATGTCCACCGCCAGCATCACACCGTCGAGGGGCAGCATGCCGCTGTGGTTCGCAGCCACAATGGCGGGCCCACGCGTGGGAATGTGCTCGGCGCCGTAGGAGCGCACGCGAAAGTAGTGCGCATAGAACGGAAATGCCAGGGCCATGGCAAACGCGAAGTCTTCCGCAGAGAGCCCGAGGGGATCGTAGCCGTGTCCCGCGTCGCCGAACTCGGCGCGCATGACACGCACGTAGTCTTCGCGTTGCAATAGGGCGCGCAGCGCAAGGCGCTTCAGACTGCGAGGAATGGGCACAGCGTGCGGGACGGTAGCAAGAGACGATCCAGCTTGCCTGCAGCAAAAGCGGAGTAGCGTGTGAAACGCCGGCGCATAAGCTGCACGCCACAGTGAAATCTCTGCCCGGAAGCGCAAAGGTTTCGTCCAGCCGGGTTCGTGCTAAGCCCTGGGGGTGCGACGCGCCTGTTCCGTCTGCTTGCTGCTGCTCGGCATGGGCGCGTGCTTCCAACTGCCCGATCCGGAAGCAGAAAAGGAGCGCTGTGCCGCCATCTGCGATCACACGGCGTCTTGTCCGAACCTAGACGGGGGCGCGACTTGCGTGGATCGCTGTTTGGCGTCGCACTTTCCCGAGGCCTGCGCAGAGGCGATCACGGCGGCAACTTGCGCCGTGCTGGAACAAGGCGCCACAAGCACCGCGAGCTGGGCGGCGGCCTGCTACCCCCGCTGCAATCCGGACGGGGTCGCCTGCAACGGCATCCGCATCATGACCTGCTCCGCTGGACGCCTCGCGCAAATGGACTGCACCTTTCAGTGCGAGGAAATCGGCGAGCGGTTCTCGGGCGTGTGCGGTGCGACCCGCAACGGCGAAAGCTCGCCCACCGGCCGTGCCCAATGTTGGTGCGATCCGAAATGATGCCGAAAAGCGTGAACAATCGCAGATCGACGCCTGGAGGATTTGCTAGTAGTTCTGGGTAGTTATTGGCCGCGCTCTGGTCCCCCGGCGGGCTTCCCTGTCAGGATGGCGCCCCCGACCCGTTTGAGCTTTCACCATGCGACCTAAATCCGGCGACGTTATCGGAGGCAAATACCGCGTCATTCGCCTCATCGGCGACGGCGGCATGGGCGCCGTATACGAAGCGCATCACGAACTGCTCGGCACCAACGTCGCGTTGAAGTTTCTGCATTCGGAGCTCGCGCGCCGCTCCGGCCTTTCCACGCGCTTCCTGCAAGAAGCGCGGGTCTCCGCCCGCATCCAGAGCCCACACGTCACCCGCGTCACCGACGTAGACCAGACCCCGGACGGCTCGCCCTTCATCGTGATGGAGCTTTTGTCCGGCGAGTCTCTCCAGAACCTGTTGGACCGCCGTAGCAAGGTGCCACGGGATCAGGCCATCGACTTTGCAGTGCAGATCTTGGCGGGTCTCGAAGCAGCGCATGCGCTTGGCGTCGTGCATCGGGACCTCAAGCCGGACAACGTGTTCATCACACCGAGCACCGGCGGCCCGGTACTCAAGCTGCTCGATTTCGGCATCGCAAAACTCTACGACGAGAGCGAATACAAGAAGGGGCTCACTCGGCCCGGCGCCATCATGGGCACGCCCGAGTACATGGCGCCGGAGCAACTCTATTCCGCCGACAAAGTCGATCACCGCGCGGACCTGTATTCCATCGGCGTGCTGCTCTACGAGATGTTGACTGGCGAGCGCCCCGCCTACGGCGACGACGCCGCCGCCATCGTCGGTCAAGTCGCTCAAGGCAAGATCCGCCGCCTCACCGAACACGATGCTTCACTGAAAGGCGCGCTCTCGGACTTGGTGCACCGTGCGATGGCACCGGAAAAAGACCAGCGCTTCGAGAGCGCCGCAGAAATGCGCCTGGCGCTGGCCAATCTCGCCGGCGAACTCTCAGTCGCGGGCAAGCTCGCTGCGACGCCGCCGCCCGTCGCTGTCGCGTCCTCTGCGCCGCCTGCGCCCAAACAGACCAAAACCGAAGAGCTACCGCCGCTGGTCGAGAAGAAGCCCGCGCGCAAAAGCACGGTCGCCAAAACGCTGCCGCCAGACGAAGCGGATACGGAGCCCGCTGCGCCCGAAGGCCCAAAGGGCTCGACTCAAGAAGCCTCCAAGGAACAGATCGCAGAGCTCTCACGCCAGACGGCGCAGCGCCAAGCAGTTCCGGAACGTCAAACCGCCCAGGCACATCCGCCGCTAGCGGCCGCAGCCCCTGCCGCGGCATATGCCCAAGGCGCCTCCCGCACACCCTCGGCGCCCCCGGGCGTAGGCGGCTTTGGTCCGCCACGCAAGAAGAGCGGCGGCGGCGTGGGCGCGCTGGTTGCGTTGCTGCTGGGGCTGCTACTCACCGGCGGTGTGATCGCCCTCGTCGTCGTGCTGCGCGATCAAAAAGACGACCCGGCGCCCGTCAACCCATTGGGCGATCCCACCCCCACCACGACCATCGCGCCGCAAGGCGAGACGCCTTCGCCTCTACCGCCTGCGACGGATCCCGGCCCCGGCCCAGCGCCCACGCCACCGAAACCAACTCCCGGCGGCGGTCCCGTTGGACCCGCGCCCAAGAAAGACGCGGGCGCCGATTCGAGCACGACCGCTCCGTTTCCAACCTTCCCGTTGCCTAGCGGGCTACCGCCAATGCCCAGCGGACTGCCGCCCTTGCCCACGGGCTTCCCGCAGTTTCCTACCTGGCCGCCACAACCGGCGCCACCACCACCGCCACCGAATCCGTGAGCCGATCACTTTCCGGCGCACTGGAAACACTCCCGCAACCCATCCGCGCTAGAAGCTGCTTGTGAACGCTGAAGAACGACCCTCCGCATGGGAGCAAGAGTTCCGGGAAAGTATGCCCCGCAGCTACCGCGCCGCCTACGACGAGCAAGCATCGACCGCCCATGCCGATGCCACCGCCGCCCGTAGAGGCGCGACTGCTTACGTGGGTCTGCTACCCGCAACACGAGGTGCACCCAGCGCGCTGTGCGTCGTGACGGACGATCGCCCCGGCCTGCTCGCCACCATCAGCGCCGCGTTGGTGCTTCATGGGGTAGACGTCATGGATGCGGAAGCGCACACGCGTCGCACCAGCGGCGGCACCCGCGAAGCCGTCGATTTGTTCTGGGTGCGTCGGGCGACCCCAAGCCGGCGCGACGAACCGCTGACCGAAGCCGACGTCGCGGAAGTGCAATCCGCGTTGGTCGGTTTGCTCGACGGTAGCCTGGACTCCGAAACCGCTCGGCCACCCGACGTCGCTCCTGCCACGGGCCCCATCGAAACTAACGTGCGTTTCGTAGAAAGCGACGACGGCGCCCTGAGCGTTCTGGAAATTGAAACGGATGACCGTTCGGGTCTGCTCTTGGCGCTCTCGCGCGCGTTGTTCCAGCAGCGCGTCCAGATCGAGCAGTCCGAAGTGAAGACCCAGGGCGCCCGGGTGCGGGATCGCTTCCACATCGTGGAGCTCGACGGCTCACCCATCTCCGACGAACGACGCCTGAAGATCCAGGTGGCCGTGCTAGGCGCCGTTGACCCGACGACCAGCTGAATCCCGAGCCTGCGATCCTCGTCGAAACGGTGTAGAGTTCCCCTAAGCTGGCGTGATCCCGTAGAGTTCGCTACAGCCCTGAGTGCAGCCATGAACGACGGAGACCCTCCCGGAGGCAAACGCCCCCCGACTGAAGCCATGGCCGCTGTGGGCAGCGGAGACGGAAAGTCTGCGCCCGCGGGCACGGTCGTCGATGGCGTCACTGCTCCGGATCCACCGGAAGCCAACGGCCAGTGGGCCAAGCCAGGCAAGACCATTCCCGGCGAACCGCCTCTCTTCAGCGGCGACGCGCCCGGCGCGTTTCCTCCCCCCGGTGCGTTTCCGCCTCCTGGTGGCACGCAACCCGGTGCACCCGCACAAGCACAGCCCCACGCGCCCGCCTACGCACCGCCCCCCGCCCATGCGCCGCCCATGCACGCGCCGCAGGTCATGACGCCTCACCACGCAGCCCCGATGCTTGCCGCGCCTCCTCCAGGGCGCCGCAAGGGTGGCAGCTCGGGGCTGCTCATTGGCGGCCTCATCGGTTTGCTCGCGATCTTGGGGGGCCTCATCGCGGTCGTGTTCGTAGTGCAGTCCAAAGACAAGGACGATCCGCCACCGCAGACCCTCGACATTCCAACCGGCCCGACAGAAGTCAAAAGCGAAGCCACGGAAGATCCCACCATCACCGATCCCGCGCCGAGCGATCCGGTGATCGAGTCCCCCGCTCCCGCCGCGCCGACGCCCAAGCCACGGCCGGTCACGACGCCCAAGCCACAACCGAAGCCGCCACCGCCACCGCCTCCGCCTCCTCCGCAACAGCAACCCCTGCCGCCGCCTCCTGCCCCCGCCCCCGCCCCGCTGCCCCCTCCGCAACCGCCCTCGGGCAAGGGCCGCTTGAAGTTGCCCAAGCGTCCCTGAACCCTTGTTGGTTTGGGTCGCGCCGCTGCGCGCACTGGGCCACGACGCGCGCGTGGTCGTGAACATCTGCGCGTCCGGGCGCCGACTGGTCCGCGCCGTTCAGTAGCCGACGCAGTTCGGGTGGTTCGCGCAGTCAATGCAGCCGCAACCCTCGCCAAGGGGATCGCACTGCCCATTCTTGTCGCAGAAGTCGCAGGCCAGAACGCCCCAGCAACTCGGGCAGACGCAGTCCGAGAGCGGGTATCCGTCTTGGGGATCCTCGCACACGCTATAGCAGGATTGGCATTCACAGAAAGTCTGACTGGGCTCCAAACAGGAGAACGACAGCTGCGCAATGTTGGCGCATACGAAGCCGCCGCCCCCACCGGTTGCGCCGCTGCCGCCCCCACCGGTTGCGCCGCTGCCGCCCCCACCGGTTGCGCCCGTGCCACCGGCGCCGCTGCCGCCTGCGCCCGTCGCTCCGCTGCCGCCGAAACCGCCGCCTGAGCCACTGCCGCCAGCGCCCGTCGCACCAGTGCCGCCGACTCCGCCGCCGGCTCCGGCGCCCGCACTACCGCCAAGCGGCCCACCGCCGTCCTGGGTCGGACCGCCGCTGCCACCGCTACCGCCCGCAGCGGCGTCCGGTTCGGCTTCTTCGAGCGGAGCCAAATCGAATGTGCACCCGACGGTGATCAAGACGGCGACAAACCAACAAACGCGCACAGGAGTACCCAAGAAATCCCACAATAGCATGGACAGGAGGCCGGCTTCGGCCGGGCGCGGTATGATGCGGGTCCCTTGTCGCGCTCGAAACCCCGCGCTGCGGCTGGCTCCTTTCCGACACAGGTCGGCCGCTACCAACTGCTCCTGCCCATCGCATCGGGTGGCATGGCAACGGTGTATCTAGCGCGGGCCCGCGGATTGGCCGGGTTCGAACGCGAGGTGGCAGTCAAACTCACGCACGAGCACCTGCGACACACACCCGGGTTCGTGACCGCGCTCATGGCAGAAGCGCGTTTCGCGGGTCGGATCCGGCATACGAATGTGGTGTCGGTCCTCGACGTGGGACAAGACGAAAACGGCGTGTTCATTGTGATGGACTATGTCGAAGGCGACTCGCTGGCTGGCCTCGTGCGTACCCTGAGCGATGCGCAGCAGCGTGTTCCCTGGCCCATTGCGCTGCGGCTTTTGGAAGACGTGCTGACCGGATTGCACGCGGCCCACGAGGTCTCCGGACCGGACGGCGCTCTGCTCCACCTGGTGCACCGCGATGTCTCTCCGCACAATATCCTGGTCGGCCTAGACGGCGTGTCGCGCTTGACGGACTTCGGCATTGCCAAGGCGTCGCGCGCGGGCGGCGAAACCCGGACCGGGTTGATCAAGGGCAAGATCGCCTACATGTCCCCGGAGCAAGCCCGAGCCGAAGCGATCGATCGACGCTGCGATGTGTGGGCCGCGGGCATCGTTGCCTGGGAGCTGTTCAGCGGGCGGCGCGTGCACGAAGGGCTGGGCGACGCCGCGCTTCTCTTGAAAGTGGCGCGGGAAGCGCCCACTCCCCTAGGCCACATCGAGCCGGATCTGCCCACCGCGATCGCAGACGTCGTCGATCACGCCCTGCGACCGCGCGCCCAGGATCGATTCGCAACTGCGGAGGCGTTTGCAGACGCCCTTTCGATAGCGGCCCAGAGCGCTGGCCTGAGCACCGCGAGCCATCGAGACACGCGCGCGTTTGTACTGCCCCACTTTCAGAACCAAGTCGATCAGCGGCGCGGCAAGATCGCGGAGCTGGACGGATTCGACCCATCCCAGGCGCATACCCTGGCGCGCTCGCAGGAGGGCGCGGCGAGCAGTCGCTCGAGTTACCCGCCCCCGGGCTCGTCACCCAGCTGGCACAGCGCGTCGGGGCGCCAACCCATGGGCGCGCCGCTCGCGCGCGGAGCGGCCACGGTCACGGAAACCGTGGGCGACCCGGCCTCCAGTGATTCAGACAGCGGAGCGACCGTATGGAATGGTCCGTTAGGCGAGGCACCGGAACACACGGCGACCTACGGTCAGGGCGTCGAGGTTTCCGGTCAGCGCCCGTCGGTCGCAGGCGCGATTCCCGATCCGACCAGACGCGCGCGGTCTCGACGCATGCTGTTGGCGTTCGTGCTCGCACCGCTCGTGGTGCTCGTGCTGCTGTGGGCGGTGACGGCGTCGCGACACACAGAAAGCACGGAACTGGTCGGTGCTGCCCCGCCACGCACTCCCCCGCGCCCACCGCCCGTCGAACCAACCGCTACGCAAACGCTACCGCCCGCGGTCGCCGAGATCCCGGTGTTCGAACCCTCGGCACTCCCGCTGATCCCGAGCGACGCGCCGCCAGCGCCGCGTCGCGTGATCCGTCCGGCGCCGCGCGCTGCTCCGCCCGCGCCGAAGCCGGAGCCGCTGGACAACCCGTACTAGTCGGCTTTCTAAAACCTTCCGCGCACCGCCACGCCGGGCATGGGCATGCCTGCCTGAGCGCCGTCGGACGGCAGCGTCATCAGAATCACGGCGCCACTCGCCCCGGAAAGCGCCGCGGTGCCCCACGCGATATTCGTCCAAAGCCGCAGCTCCTCCGCGCGCTGTCGCGCGTCGCCATCCGTGTTTCGCGACCCTTCGTACTGGTCCCGAGCACGCAGCGCCTGGATCCCCAGCACCACGGCCGCGCCGCTGGCAGCGCCCGCAACGCCAAGGGCAATCCAGCCGATCGTCGCCGTCGAGTTCCCAGACTGCTCCTTGGCGCGCGGCTTGGGCGTGGCAACTTCGCTGGGCTCGGGCGGTGACGCGCCATCCCCGCGCGGAAGCTCCACCAACACCACGGTCGTTTCCCCAGCTTCGGTCGCTACCCGTCGATCGGCGCTCGCTCCGTTCCGCAGCGTGACTCCGATGCGGTGCTGACCCGGCTCCAAGTACAGCGTAGTCGACGGCGTGCGGATGACAAAACCCAACACCCGAACCGTCGAACCTTCGGGCACACTCAACTCAACGCGCCCCAGCTCGCCCGCAAGCTGCCGCAAACGTCGAGTCGCGTCCTCGCGCGCCTTTGGTTTGAGATCGCCTTCCAGGGAGATCTCATAGGCTGTGGCTGCCTTTGCCAAACTGCCCGCCAGCTCCCAAGCCAACCCGGCATTGTAGAGAGAATCCGGGTGGGGCGAGAGGCGATAGGCCGCGTAGAACGACTGCGCCGCATCGCCGTGGGCTCCGCGTTGGAACAGCTCGATGCCCTTCTCGAACTTCCGCTTCGCCGGCGTGCTCTGGGCGTGAGCTCCCGAGCTGAAGGTGGCCGCCATCAGTAGGGCCGTGGCAAGCCAACGGTAGCGGGGACTAGTGCTGTTGCGGCTCGGCTGCATGCGTTGCGGTAAAGCGGAGCCTAGCATCTCGACGCTGGCGCCTGCGCGCGTGAAAACCGACTCCGAACACCATCAGTGCCGTTATTCCCGCCGACGCTGTTGGCTCGCGGCTTTCGCACCCTATCCCCGGCGGATCCCCGAGTCGCGCACCTGTTGTTCCAAGTTGCGAAAGCGTTCCGCCAGCGCGCGCACGAGCTTGCTGCTCCAGCCTTCGATGCCGAGCCCTTCCGCCATGGTGCGCTTGTCCAGCACCAGCGCGGTGACTTGATCGACGGCTTCCACACTGGCAGCGCGGGGTTCGTCGAGCAGCAGTGCCATTTCGCCGAATACGTCGCCGGCTTCCATGGTGCCGAGGGTTTCTTCTCCGTCGGCTAGCTTGCGGAATACGCGGCAGTGGCCGCTCACGATCATGTACGCGGTGTCGCCGCGGTCGCCCTCACGCATGATCAACGTGCCCGGCGCGAACACTTCGCTGGGCAAGTAGAGGCCGCCCCGCAGAAAGCGGCGCACGTCTTCCTGCAGCTCCAGCACGGTCTGAAAGCGGTCCTTGGGGTCCGGCGCGATCGCGCGTTCCACGATCGCGGCGAGGCGCTTGGAAACGTCGAGGCCCTTAGTCACTTCCGCCAGCGGCACGATCTTGCCGGCTTCCGCGGCCGCCAAGATCGACTTGACCGTGCGGTGCACGCCATACGGTGTGTGGCCACTGACGATCTCGTACAGCAACGCGCCCATGCCAAAGATGTCCGAGCGCTCGTCCATGTCCAAGGGGTTGCCCCGGGCCTGCTCGGGCGCCATGTACGCTGGCGTACCGACGGGTCCCGGTGCTTCCATTTGCGAGTCTTCGCCAGACGCCGCGCGGGTCTTCGACAAGCGCGCCAAGCCCCAATCCATCAAATACACCTGACCGAATTCGGCGATCATGATGTTGTCGGATTTTAGATCGCGATGAATCACGCCGCGGTAGTGCGCGTATGCCAAGGCGTCGCAGACCTTTAGAAAGATCTCGAGTCCGTCCTGCAGGCGTTTGGTCGAGCCTGGCGGATGCGCCGGATCGTTCATCCACACGTCCATGCCCACGCCCTGCACCAACTTCATCGTGAAGTAGGGCACGCCCTTCGAGCTGATCGCCAGCTCATGAACGGGCACGATGTTCGGGTGTTCGAGCTGTCCGGTCATCTGCGCTTCGGCAACGAACCCGTCGCGATACATCGGCACTTTGGACAGCTCCGCGTCCAGGCGCTTTAGAGCCAGTGGACGCAGCAGATTGCGATCCATCGCCGGATGGATCCGCCCCATGCCGCCGCGCCCCAGCTCTGGGTGCACCGCCAGGTTGTCCGGCGTGGGGATCTTTTCAGCGCGGATCGTCTTTTGGTCGACGGCGTGCTCGTACTTCACGGGGATCTTCTCGATCACGCGCACCGGCTGAAGTTCCACGCCCTTTTCTCCCCTGCTGCTCACTGCCGGCCTCCTTGTCGATGCACAGGCCCCATGGTGCTCCCGTCTCGGTCGCTGAGGGTAGTGTTTCTGGGCCCCACACGAATGTTATCAATGCTTACATTACGCCGCTCTGCTCATCGGCACAACTCGCGAGCACCGTGCCCCAGGTCTCGTCGGAGTCACCCGCGTCGGGGCTCGTGGGCTCGCCCTGGCGACAACGATTGGCTTTGTCCACGTAGGCACACGTCACCCGCACACTCGGTGCTGCATTTGCTCCGGTCACGCCGCCGCCGCCAGCAATGCCGAAGGAAACGAGAAAGAGAAGCGGAGCCCCTGCGCTTTTCCACGCATGCACGAAATGCGTCACCGACGCGGCAAAGGCTGCAGTCGAAACAAGTTCTCCCCTTCGCCCGACGTGTCAGTCGCTCTGCCGCTCTTGTTGGGCGTACTGAAGTCGGAAGGGCGCCATTTAGAAGGCGCCAATATTCGGCGCGCCGCCCCAGCACTTTCCGTCGAAGTTGCCGTCGACCCCGGGAACGCTGACGCCCTTTCCGACGAGGGGACTTCCGGCAGCCGGCTTTGCATCCGTTGGCGGCGCGGCCAGCCCGGGGTCCGTGTAGATGGAGTTCGCTTCGGCCTTGAAGGGGATGTCACTGCCGACGTTGTTCACGTTGCCACCAGTGGCGAACCAGGCGTTGTGGGTCATGGTCAGGTAGCTGGCGGGCAGGGAATTCGAAGCAATCCCGTAGCCGGGGGGTTGCGTGGAGAAGAAGACGTTGTTCACTACCTTCAAGTTTGAGAAACCGAGCTTCACATCACCGCAGGCCCCGCCATCATCGAAGCCGATGGCCAGAATACGCATCCAAGCTTGGGGGTTCGTGGAGATCCAGGTGTTGTTCGCCACGGTGCAGTCCTTGCAGTCAACGATCCGAAACGCCGCGTTTTCGCCACCCACGATCAGGTTGGAATAGACCAAGAGATTCTTAGCTTCGTAGTCCGCTGACGTATTGACCAGAAACTGTTTTCCCGTGCAATCGCCACCGACCAAGATCCCTCCAGTGCTGTCGTGCACGTAGTTACGGAAGATCTTGCCGTTGAGGGAGCCACCTTTGTGCTCGTTGAAGAAGCCCGAATGGTGTGCCTCGTTGCCGGCGACGACCACATCGTCGATCACCACCACTTCGACATTCTGCCGAGAGGGATTCGCATACGCGAACTCGTTGCCGATAATGTAGACGCCTTTGGACTGGGAGCCCTTGAAGGACGCCAGACCGGTGTGATGAACGTAGAGCTGATGCAGGACGACTTCGTTGGAGATCGTGTTTGGATCCCACGGGCCGGCAGAGCCACTGGACAGTTGGATCCCGTGGCCAGACGCTTTTTCGATTTCGAGGCCCTGAAGCGCCAGGTAGTGCACCTTGTCCATCAAGATACCGTCGCTGAACTTGGCGGTGCGGGGGCCATCGCTGGCGCGCACCCAACCCGGAGCGTTCGCCGTTCCGGGAAAGTCGCTGATGTTGCCACCGGAGTACGTGCCCGTCGCGAAGTTCAGACGCACGCCGGGCGCGAGCTTCTTGAAAGCCGCTGCGGTCGTCTTGAGCGCGCTTCCAGGAGAACTGCCGTCATTCTGATCGCTGCCAGACGGCGAAACGTAGACTTCGGTCTTGGGAGTAGAGCGGTACCAAGCAGGAAGCGACGCTTCAGGATCGGCACACGCGGACCCACCGACACCTCCCGTACCAACGCCTCCTGTTCCCGAGCCTGCCGCGCCCCCGGTACTCGCACCTGCCTGCCCACCAGCCGCCCCACCCCCGCTGCCCGCGCTCGCTGCGCTACCTCCGCTCCCCGCACTACCGCCGCTACCGCTGCCAGCGGAATCGTCGCCCCCACACCCCCATGCAGCGCACAACAGCAGCGAACAACCCAGCACCCGAACCCGCATCATGCCGCCAGTCTACTCCGACCAGCTCGCGGCCGCCTAGCGCGCTAGGCCGAGCGTCAGAACTCGAAGCCAGTAAACCTCCTTGTCCTTGTAGATCCTGCCGCCGACTCATCGATCTGAGGCAGCGCGTTGACCTCCGTCTCGGATGCCTGACGCCCGTCCGCTATTCGACCAGCCCGGCACTTCGAAGCCTGCCGATTTGACTCATCACCTCGGCAACACGTTTCTTGTTCCGTTTGGGCGCCACGGTGACCAACACCAACCCGTCTTGCGCAAGCGCTTCTTCTAGGTTGGTGCGCTCATGAGACGGCCAGTCCATCACAAGCGGAGTTGCGTATTCGGGCACTTCGCGGCAGCTGCCCTCGCCGAGGGACTCTGCGATCGAACTATCGCCGCTTTGCGCCTGGCGCGTTGCGCCGGCAAGCGCAAGCGAGCAGCAAACACAGAAACCCAAGAAAGCAAAGTGTGAGTCTCGATCGGACGCCAAGCATGATCGCGAAAGAGCGCGCGTAGGACATTCGAACTGTGAAAACGCGGGTGTCGGGACTCGTCATTATCCGCTTTGAGGTTACGTTACCTTGCGCGCGCTACCGTAGCGATGGCGCTTGGTCCACTTAGACTCTCGGCCCCAGAGCCCGGGGGTTGATAGCGCCCTAGCCGGAACGCACTAGCGCCGGCACGCTTCGTCTGCGGCCTGTTTTACCGCCGCGGCGAACGCTGGGTAGCCGGGCACTGACATCGTGATGGCGCAGGCACGCTTCCAGGCACCGATGCGGGCAACGAGACGGGTGGCGATCTCCGGACGCATGGGTCCGCTCTTGCAGCCGCCGTCGCGGAGGAGGGCCTGCGCTGCATGGACGACCGAAGTGTGCGTGGCCGCTGAGACCCGGCCAGCACAGCGTCCTTTCAAGTCGCTCCAAGCGAACTCGAAAGTGGCAGACCCGTCCTGCTCGATCTTCAATTGTTCGAGTTCTGGATGACCGGCGCGCGCAGACCGCCGATACTTCCAATCCAGCGACATCGCCGGTGTGGGTGCTGGTTGGGGCGCATCGTGCTGCTCTGCGTCGAGCGGGGCTTCCGGTTCGGGCCGTACATCTGTCAGCCCTGCGTCTGGTGGAATGCTGCGGGCTTGAGTCGACTGTGCGCCCGCGTCGGGCTGGGCTTTCGGACCGAAGCTACTGGGCGCTGGACCCACAGGAGCTTGTTCGCGCGAGCCGGTCTGCGACAGTGGGGCACACGACGCGCACCACATTGCCGCGCATAGCGCGAACGCGAAATCAACGACGCGCGGAGCGCGCAGGTGGAGCGCATGCATTCGGGTCGCCTGCATTTTCTAACATCGGCAAGGCCGAGTAGCTCGCGCTGCTCGAGTTTTCAACAAACATTGCTCCGCAGTTTCAAGTTGTTTGGCCATGTGTGCCACCACCCATCTTGCAGATGGCGAATCGGACGGCGTACAGGTATCCTCGTCCCCGAGATGCTGAAGCGCGTCCTGGTCGCGGCGATTGCCCTCGGTGCGGGGTGCCTCCCGGCAAAGGCGCCGCACACCGAGAGCCTGCCCAACGACGCCAAAACGCTGCCTCGCGTCGCGCCGCTCGACAACTCGGGTGCTGTAGATCCCGTCGCCGCGACGAGCGAAGTCGACGTTTCGGGTGCGGACGGCATCTGGGATTCCGCTGCGAGCCATACCAACGCTTCGCGAACTGCGATCGCCGAAGCCGGAGCGGCGGGCGAATCGAGCGCGCGCCAAGCTGAGCTTCTCTTGCACGCGGGCAACGAATACGACGCCGCCGCCCGCGACTGGGCTCGGTACATGGAGCTCGGGACCGCGGTTCCCAGAGCCAAGGAAGCGCGATTTTGGCATGCCGACGCGCTTCGAGGGCGTGTGCAGTTGCGCCGATTCCTTGCGGCTCACGATCCGCGATTTCCCCCACCGACCCCCAAGGACATCGAAGACGCGAGTGCCGCGGCAAAACGGGTGCGCGACGAGGTTCCCTCGGGAGGCAACGCACGGATGGCGGCTCGATGGGTGATCACACTCAGCGACATCGTCACTGAGCTTGAGTTCGAGCGTTACGAAGCCACCAACGGCATGTCGGGCGTCTCGCGGCCGAAGGGACCGCGGTTCGACTCCGTCGATCCCGACAAGCGCAACGCCGTTGTGGATGCGCTCCCCCGCGTCCTGCTCGACAGCATCGCCGCGCGCGAGGCGTACCTCGCCCTGGCCACACCACAGGACCTGGAAGCCGGTCACTTCGCGTTCCAAGTGGCCGAGTGGTACTACGTTCACGGCCAGCTCGATCGGGCCTGGCAGCGGCTGCTCCCGATCCACGCGGAGTACTGCGGGGAACACGTGGCGGCGCGCTCTGCTCGGAGCTTGCTCGTACACATCGCGAGGCTCAAGCGCGATCCGAAGCGCGAGCAAGCGGCCACACGGCTCCTGATATGCCGGGATCCGGCTGTCGATCACTGACGACTCTGCAGGGTGCAGAGTCGCGGCGCCGCACCGTTCACTTCCGAAGGCGCTCGCAGCCAGGGACCTGACCCTGCGTCTGTACTTTCAGGTCGTCGCCGTTGATCTGGCAGGCGAACGTTGGGAGCAAAGTGCTTGACTTGGTAAGTCGACCGCAAGCACGATCTGAGGTCATGCCCAAGCTGAAACCTACGTCGCTTCTGTTGGTTTGCCTTGCGACAGCTTTGAGCGCGCTCTTGGGCTGCGGCTCGCGCAGAGCCGTGGCCCAGGACCAGCTCGACGTTCCTGGCACCAGGGAGGCGTTCGACGGCACGCGATGCAGCGCTTTGCGCCCGCCGACCGAGCCGGACCTGATGGCGTGGGATTCCGGGTCCCGCGCGAATCTCAAGCAGTTGCACGAGCAAGGTGTGGTGGGCGTGCGCTATCGGGCCGAGGGCTGCAATGTCGAGCTCGAAGTCCTCGATTGCGTCGGGACGGGAGTTGCCTACTCTTTCTCGCCCTACAGTGCCACCGAAACCAAGATCGCTCATAGCGAGCAAGACCTGTACACGCAGCTTCCATTGGGCGCCGCTCGTCTGGGCGGGAAGGTCGGCGGCGGGCGGGCCCTGCGCACCGACTACATGCTCGCGGGCGTAATGGCGACGCCCGTGATGAAGGCCTTCCCAAGTGCACAATTGAAAGGCGATTGCGAGCGCGCGACGCACGTGGTCAGTAAGCTTTATGTGGGCGGCTTCGCAATGGCGGCCGGCCGGAGCGAGACGCTCGCCGGCGAAGCCAGCGTCTTCGGAGTTGGAGCGGGCGCCTCCCAAGTGAGAAGGGCTGATGGCCGCAAAGGCTGAACTCGCCGCTGCCGGTGGCAAGTTCGTGCTGGTTGCCGTGTTGGCGGATGAATCAACGGACGACGCGGCAGCGGCGCTCAAGAAGTGGGGCGTGGATGCGCCGTTCCTCGTTGACCGCGGCGGCGCCTTACGCCGGGAGCTAAGGGTAGAGTCGCTGCCGGCCACCGTGATAGTCGATTCTGCCGGCAAGGTCGTTTGGGTGGCTCCGGCCGCCGCAAGTCCCAGCGACGTGGTCGCCGCAGCGAGAGCAATCCGGCCCAAGTAACGCAAGGAGCGAGAGCGCGCGAGCAGCCGTCATGTCCGGCTTGCCACCGAGTGGGCGGACGAGCTGAACGAGCACAACAACCACAGGGACGCACTCTTGACTCTGCCGGCGTGTTGACACTCTCCAATTCGTTGAAGGTGAAATCGGGACGCAGTGTAGGACGGCGCGCCGCAGGAGCTCAGCAGGAAGAATCGACAAGGTCCCGTCAGGTCACGCGTCAGCGCGTCGCGCGCGGCTTGGGCGGCGTCGGACAAATCCACCTCGGCGAACAAAGCACGCCAAAGTATCGCAGCGTGCGAAAGCGCGGTGGCGGCACCGCGGCCACGAGGCGGGCGATCAGGTCGTCGGGCTCGAGGAATGCGACAGAGAGCATCGGCCCGGTGACCATCCCGAGCATCGGGCTGGAAGCTAGTTTCTAGATCTGGAGCTAAGCCGTTCGCTCAGAAAGGCTTGGGGACCAAACACGGGGTTGCCCAGGGCATCGAGGGCGACGACCTGGAGGTCAAGGAAAACGGACTCCGATGCCTGGCCAAAGCATCCTCTTGCGTCGCGCTGAAGGACTGCATGCAGGCGATGGACTGAGCAGCTGCGCAGCCAGACCACTTGCGGCTGCCAAGACTACCTGGTCTGAAGATAGCCCAGCAGTAGCGAGTCGCCATGCTGATCGTTCCCCGGGGCTGCGCGGGCTGACCAATGCGCCTTGTCATCGGCGGGCTGTGCGTGCTGCTCGCCCCCCTCGCCGGGGCTGGCTACGGCGTGTACTATTTCACGCACGCGAATCCGCGCACGGCGACGGCAACCGCCTCCGTAGTGCGCATCGAGTGCCACCGCGGAGGCAACCACTCGCGCTCCGAATGCACGGTGTTCACCTTCCTGGCGGATGATCGCCGCGTCGAGGCCGAATCAAACGCCTCTCGTCTTCGCTTCAAACCCAACACGGAGCTGTCGCTCCCAACGAATGGCGGTCGTTTTAAAGCATGAAGCTACAGTAGCGGCGGCAACGGCAGCCTGCAAAGACCTCACGGTCAACTGAGTCGGGCCTTCGCCCCCCCTCGCTGGGACAAGTGGACGAACGCTCGACGCTTTTTTCATCAACCCTTGCAGCCACCTCCCGTGCACGACGTAGTGCAACTCGCGAGCGGCCCGCAATCGAAGGTGCAGCCACCGCCGGAGCAGGTGAGATCACACACCGCGTTGTTCTCGCACTTCATCAAACAGCCACCACCCGAGCAAGTAAACTTGCAGTTGGCGTTGCCACTGCAAACCTTGAGGCAGTTGGCGCCCGAGCAGGTGGAGTCGCAGACAACGTTATCCTTGCACTCGGTTTCACAGGAACCTGCAGGGCAAGTCAGATCGCAGATGTCATTGCCGATGCAAGTCTGCTTCTTACCGCCGCCGGCGCCGCCGCTGCCAGGCGCGCCTCCAATGCCGGGCAGTCCGCCTGTCCCGGCTGCAGCGCCGGAGCCGGCGCTGCCTGCAGAGCCAGCGTTGCCTCCCGTGCTCGCGCCTGCAGTCCCACCGCTGGCGCTGCCCGCCGTGCCCGCCGCGCCGCCGCTTTGACTGCCGGCGGCCCCGCCTGCCGCGCTGGCGCCGCCACTCGCAGAGCCAGCGCTGCCGCCGCTGCCGTCGCCTTCGGAGTTCTTCACCACGCAGCCTGCAGCCAGCATGGCGACGAGTGCGACGCTACAGCTGCCGCGAAGCCAAGTCATCTTGTTCATGGTTCGTCCTTTCGTTCGGCGAAGTCCGCCGCTACCTCCCGGTTCAGCAACAGCCGTGCCGCCGGAAAACACGGGGAATTTGTGCTGTACCGGATGCCGCCGGCGGGGTCGCTCCCGCCGCCTGGCGGGCCCCCGCCCACCGCTGGCACATGAACTCGGTTTCCGGGGACGCATGCAATGCCCTCCCGCGGATTCATCCACTGTGGCGGAACCGAACCCCGGCTAACCTCCTCCCGGAACGCCAACTGCACGCGGGCAAAGCGCAACGTCGCTGGATGAGGACGACCCGCAGCGCGCTCGACACGACGACTTGCGTTGGTCACACTTGGCGGGCCCTATGCCCACCCATCGAGCCAAAGTCCCGACGATCTGGAAGCTCGGAATCGTTGGCTTTTCGCTGCTCATGCTCGGTGGCATGTGCAGTCCAGAACCGCAGCCGTGTCAGACCGTAGCGCTTGCTGTCGCGCCCACAGCCATCGGCGGAACCTTGCACACGGACGGCACAGATTTCGACTTGGCCACCATGTGCACCGTGAGCCTGGCCTACGCCGACGTGGTCATCGACGCAACTCCGATCGCCAACCGATTCACTCAGTCCGGAACCAACTTCGTCATCAAGTGCGGAGAGAAACCCGAGTTCCGAGTCGGTACGGGCGCATTGTTCCCCGGCGCACCGTTCGACGCACCGCGCGACGAAGTTCGAGTGTTCGTCGAGACCATCGACGGGAGCTTTTGCCGAATGCTAAACGACGCGACGCTGCGGGCGAACTTCACCATCAAGAGTGGCCAGATTTGGCCAGACGGCAATACGCCGGTCAGCGACGACTTCGAGCGCACCTTCTCAATCGAGCTTGAGGTGGCGCCGCCCCACATCGCTCCGTCGGGAACGAAAACGGACGATCCTCTTTGCCGCAAGACCGAAAGCCTCAGCCTGTACCTAAACGCCAGCTACACCATCCGTGCTGCGGACATAAAACATGAAGGCGGGCTGCATTGCGTGGATGGCAGCCCGCGCAAGACGAATTGACACCGGCGGCGCCATCGCCGCCGCCGTGAATTCGCGAACCTCTACTGCTTCCCACCGCACCAGGTCGCGCGCAGCGAGGTGGCTCGACTTGCGCGGCCCGAAGGCAATCCGACCTCGCCGCATAGCCGACGTTGCCGTGCACCTTGAAGAGCGCGTGCTGCCCCGCGTGCCCATCCGTCACTGGATCACGACCCCATCGATGCGTTCCGCGCTTGCGCGGTCGACGCCAGCCCCTCCTTCAAACAGCACCATCTGGCGGCCGGCCACGGCGTGGAAGCTCGTGCCCAGGAACGGTAAGACGCAGTCCGCCGCGGGCGCGAGTTGCTTGCTGAGGTAGTGGTCGTAGTCGAGTCGGCCGTGGGGCAGGTCGATGGGCTCCGCGCCCTGTCTCGTCATCACGTAGCGGATCTCGCGCGCGGGCGACCGAGTCTTCGGGCGGCTTGGATGTGGGGCGGCACATTTTTCTCGTAGTCGTTCAGTGGCCGGCGGATGCGTTTGCGGTAGACCAGCTCTGCATCGAGTTCACCGGCGCGCACCGACCGGGCCAGATCGGCCATCCGCTCGCGCCACGGCGTTTCGCTAAGGACTCGGCCCGGTCTCTCGGTCGCATTCCTCGAGCCCGACGACCTGATCGCGTGGCCGGAGTTGCGGGCAGCTCCGGTCAGCACTGGGGCTCTCGGACTCGACGTGCGGCCGCCATCTTCCGCAGGCGGGGTGGGGGAAACGGAGAGTCAGGGCGTGGCGGGCAACGAGTTCGGGACCTCGAAGACGAGCCGGGTGCCCTCTTTCCCTGCGCTTACATGCATGCGGCCACCGGCAAGGGCGGCACGCCGGCGGAGATTCGCAATTCCGCCATTTTCGCGGTCGAGGGATTCGAGCGGAAGCCCAGTTCCGTCATCTCGCACCTCCGCGCGCAGCACGTCTCCGGCGGCGATCCCAACCTGGACGTGACGGGCGCCCGAGTGTCGGACGGCGTTGCGGACGGCCTCGAGCACCGCCCGCTCGAGATCCCTCGCTCGCGCAGGCAAGACGTGGGCTGGCTCTTCACTCGTCGAGTCTACAAAACTGAACTCGACGGACGCCGTGAGCGGGGCCAGTCGCTTGCGGAGTCCATTCGCGATCTCTGGCCAGGCCCGCGCCTTGTCGTCAAGCAGGTGCATCGCGACACGCAGCTCTTCCTGCGCGCCATCGATGCGTAAGAGAAGCGCCTCAATGGCGCCGCGAAGACTCGGGTCGTCCAGATCTGAACGGGTCCTTTGCAGGGCTTCGCGGACCTGCGCGAAGCGACCTTCGAGATCTACGTACAGAGGCGTCACCATACGTTCGCGAGCCTCCGTCGCCTCGAGATCGGCGAGGTCCGCGCGCAGTTCGCGTTCGGTCACCAACTTCTGGCGCACGGTGTCCGAGGCGTCACGAAGCTGCATGAAGATCACCGACCCGATCCCCGCGAGCAAAAGCGAGAGGATGGCGTCCGCGATGCTGCCGCGGAACGACAATGCCGCGGCGAGTAGCGCAGGACCCCCGGCGGCCAGCGCCAACGCGTGCCAGCGTCGCTCGTAGCCTACGCCAAGGACCGTGATTTGCGCCGCGTAGAACGCCCAAAAGATGCTGTGGGCGGAGCCGGAAGCGTAGATCAACGAGTGCACGACCCATGCAACGCTCCAGCTTTCGAGATGGTTGATGGCGGCGTAGACACGGTCAACGCCCCGCAACTTGAACGCGAGCGTCGCGACCGTCGAAACGAGCAAGTACGGCCCGAGGGCCACGATGGCGTCGGACGTGCGCACGCGCAAATAATCACCGACCGCTGGAATTGCCACGAGACCCGCCACGACCGCTGCAAGAGCGTAGATGCCGCCTTGAACCGGAATCGATCGGTTGTGCGCCTCATGCGCTACTTCTAGCTCGCTCGCCGTAGTCATCCGCCTCCGCGCAGCGTCAGAACCGTGCGGCGTAGCCTTGCGAGCGCATCGCGCAAATCGTGCTCGATGCCCGGGTTTGGGGCAGCATGGCCTTTGTCTTCCATCTGCTCCTCGAGTGCGCGTGCCTTCCAAACGAGAGCAGTGAGATCCGCACCCAATCCATCGTGGAGATCTCGTGCCAGGCGACTGCGCTCGCTTCGTGTGCGCTCAGTAACGATTCTGGCGCGAAGTTCGCGCTCCGTGTCGAGTGCGCCGTCGATGCGTGCGAAGAGCGGTCGATAGGTTATGACGAGAAAGGCTGCGACGGCGGTCATGAGCAAGCTAGCAACGAGCCCCGGGACGTCGCCGTAGAAACCGAACAGGCTCACCCCGGTCGCGACAGGAACGACGATGATTGCGGCGATGTGTGCTCGCGTACCCACGCTTGCGGACTGCGAGGCGGAAACCATGTAAAAAAGCCAAAACACGCTCTGGCCATTTGCGGCGACGAGCAGCAGCGCAGGCCCAACGGACATCGCACAGAGCGCCTCGAGATACTCCGCAACGTGGTACAGCCGCGAAACGCCTGTCGCGCGGTAGACAGCCGTGGTGGTGAAGTTGATAGCGACGAACACGGCCATCGCCCAGAACGTGTGGCGGAACGACACGCCGACGGCCTCTGCCACTGCGGGCAGCAACGGAAGCGCGGCAACAATCCCCGCAAGAACGGTCGACCCAACCATGACGGTCCAGGTCCGCTGCGCCGCGAAGGTGGCCTCGAGCCGCACGCCCGAGGCGGTGCTGCTAGCCACGCTGGCTCGCCCTTGTGCAAGTAGGTGGACGCGACCCCGCGTTCATCGTTGAATGGAAGACTACCACGCTTCAATCTGGCAGGGCGTATACAGGAATGATTCGGGTTTTTCTGGTCGACGACGACCCGGACGTGCGTAGCGGCATCGAGTCCGTGATCGAAAGGCACGCGGGCGAACTCTCCCTGGTGGCCAGCGTCGGAACGGTGAATGCGGCGCTGCAGGTGATCGCGGGCGACTCCGACATCGACGTTTCGATCGTCGACCTCGGGCTGCCGGACGGTCATGGCGACGCACTCATCGCGCGCCTGGTCGCTACTCGCCCAGACTCCGCCGTGCTCGTCTTCACCGTCTTCGGCGACGAAGAGTCCATCTTTGGTGCGCTTCGCGCCGGAGCGGACGGATATTTACTCAAGGACGCTTCAGCAGAAGAGGTGCTCGACGGCGTGCGTCACGCATGGACGGGCGGCGCGCCGATGACGCCTGAGGTCGCGCGCAAGGTGGTTCAGAGCTTTCGGCCGCGTGCTGACGACGCGACGGCTCCGATCACGGAGCGGGAGCGCGAGGTTCTGCAACTCATGAGCGGCGGCTCCACGTACGCGGAGATCGGCAAGCTGCTCGGAATCAGCCCCGGCACGGTGCATTCCCATGCCAAGAGCATCTATCGCAAGCTGGATGTCACCTCCAAGACGGAGGCCGTGAAGATCGCTCTACAGGAGCGACTGCTTCTCTGAGTCGCGTCCGCAGCGGCGACGAACCCGTACCCCGACCGGGGGATAGACAGATCTTCGCAACTCTCCTAGCTTGCGAAGTAGATTGGGAGGTTTTTCATGAGTTTCTCGAGACTGACGTTCGCGCTCGTCGCTGCAGCTACTGGCTTTTGGGCATGTGGGGGCGACTCAGATGGCGGCGGCAGCGGCGGCTCGGCCACGGGCGGGGGCGGAGGAACAGATGGCGGCGGAACCTCCGGCACGGGCGGCGGCGGAACCTCCGGCACGGGCGGCGGCGGAACCTCCGGCACGGGTGCGGGCGGCAGCGGCGGCGGAACGGCCGGAAGCGACGGTGGCGCGTGCGTCGCCGGCGGCAGTGAGTGCTTTCACAAGGGAGCGCACATCGGCACTTGCTTCGGCGACGTGCTCAACGATTCACAGGGATGCACGGAATACTACGAGGGCACCTCACCCAACGCGCTCACGGGCCCGAAAGGAAACTGCTCGCCGTGGTCCGACACGGCACGCTGCCCCACGGACCAACTGGACGGCAGGCCGTTGGTCGGTTGCTGCAGTGAGACCAGCACGATCGGCACCACCACCAAGATCATTACGAGTTGCCGCTACGCCAACGACGTCAACAACTTCTGGCGGGACAGTGTGTGTTCGACTTGCGCGAAGAAACAGAACGGTTGTTTCACGGAGTACCTACAAACGCCACCCGACGCGGGGACCGGGGGCAGCTCCGGCTCCGGTGGCACCGGAGGCAGCTCGGGTTCCGGTGGCACCGGCGGCGGCTCGGGTTCCGGTGGCACCGGCGGCGGCTCGGGTTCCGGTGGCACCGGCGGCGG
>CBDUPW010000094.1:0-23589 GCA_965369205.1 uncultured Polyangiaceae bacterium
CACAAAATGCGAAAACGGCGAGCCCGGTCGGGCCCGCCGCTGTCGCGCTTTCAGCTTTCGCCCGCTCAGCCCGTGCCGGGCAGGGTGGCGTTGGTTAGCCACTTGAAGCCGTCAACCAGCGCCAAGGAGTCCAGGATGCTGTCGCCAACGTCCCAGATCACGATGCGCAACTCGACGAGCCCGCCGGGCACCACGTTCCCGGCGGTGGTTAGCCAGAAGGTGCCGCCGCCTTCGACATCGCAGTCGCCGGGGGTCGACGCCTCGAAGCCGGTGCCGAGCAGGTCGCCCACGCCGAGCTTGCAGGACTGCGCGTTGACGTCGGCCTCGAAGCAGAAGCTGCCCGAATTCGACACCGCGGGATCACACACCGCAAACAGGCTCGTGCCCTTGGCGATGTTGATACCGATCGGCCACTTGCTCTTCGTGGTCAGGTCCGTATAGGTCAAGAGATTCTTGTCTACCGGATTGGTCAGGGGTGAAGGCGTGCCACCGGGGGTGTCCACCAGCGCTACGAACTGGTCGTTGTAGTCAGAGCATACGAACTCCGGGTACTCGCTGGAGAAGAAGTAGCTATTGAAGGAGAACGCGCGGGCGTTGGTTGGAGCGCGCATCTTCAAGCGAATCATCACGGAGTCGTTTGCCTCCGAGGGGCTGGCGAAACCGCCGCCGGTGGTGCAGCCCGGTGCTTCCGGCAAGGCGTTGGCAGCCTTGAGCGGAGCGTTTGCCGTCGCGAACCAATCCTTGATGCAGCGTGGATCCGTGCAGGTTTGGATGTTGGCCATGCTGCTCGGCGTGTGGCTGTTGCTTGGGCCGCCGAAGCCAGTCGTGCTCGGACCCGGGTTGGTCTGGGTGCCGTCTGACGCGATGCCGCTCGACAGCACCACCATGGAAGCGCCTTCCAGGGTCTTGATGTTGTTTCCGAACTTGGCCCGAATGCTCTTGGCTCCGTTGTCGCCCAGCGCGGTGCCGTCAGCCCGGAGGATCTCCGCGGAAATCAGGCCCCAGGTCTTGTCCGCTTTGTTGGCTGGGGTTTCTTGGGTGTCGCGGCAGACCCCGAGTGCCTTGGCGTAGTCTTTAGGCACGTTCGAGTTGCTGGTCAGACCCGTGTCACAGGAGAAGGTGTCTTCGGTGTCGAACAAGTCGACCTTGCCGTTGCAGTTGTCGTCGATGCCGTTGCCGACCACCTCGAAGGCGCCGGGATTGACCAACGCAGGGTTGGCGCCACAGAAGCCGGATTTGTCGCAGCAGTCGCCTTCGCTGGCGAGCCAGCCGTCATTGTCGCAATCCGTCGTGGCACTGTCGCATACGCCGCATTTGCCGCTGAGGCAGTCTTCGCCCGCCGCGCAGGCTTTGCCGCAACCGCCGCAGTTCGTCTTGTCTGTCAGCAGATTCACGCAAGCCGTGTTGCAGTTGATGGATCCGTCTGGGCACTGGCCAACGCAGGCGCCAGCCGCGCAGACTTCGCCAGCTTTGCAGGTGTTGCCGCAGGTGCCGCAGTGCGTTCCGTTGGTTTGCAGATCGACGCAGTCGGCGTCGCATTTGGTCGTGCCACCGGCACACTGAACGCCACAGGTGCCCAGGGAGCATACCTCGCCTTGTTGGCAGGGCGTTCCGCAGGCGCCGCAGTTGGCGGGATCGACATTGGTGTCGACGCACTTGCCGTTACAGGCAGTGGTGCCGCCGCCGCAGGTCGACGCGCATGCGCCTTGGGAGCAGTATTCGCCTTGGGCGCAGGCCACGCCGCAGTTGCCGCAGTTGGTCGGATCGTTCTGCGGATCGACGCACACGCCGTTGCAGTTGGCGAGCTTGCTGCCAAGACCGCCGCAGTTACCCGCCGTGGTTCCGCCGGTACCGGGTGACCCGCCCGTATTGCTGTCGCTGCCGCAGCCTGGTGCCACGGCGACCAGCGCACTGGCTGTAATTGCGGCCGCAAAAACGCGCCACGCAGACCATCCCCTGCTCGATTGCTTACTCATTAATGACCTCCCAAAGAGGAGCGGGGACTAGCTCCGAACCGGGAGTGGCGCAACTACATAGGCCTACATTTCAGCACAAGAACTGCCAAGCTTCTGAAAATACACCAGTTTTCGATTTGAGCGTCATCAACCGGCCGCAATCGTTGCGGGTTTCGACCTTCAACGCCGCGCCATGAGATCCGTGGCGGCTTTCCGATCGATGGTCGAAAATGCCTCGATCACCTTGGTCAGCATCTCGAACTGACGGGAGGCTGCCACGATTCCAGTCATGCTCGAAACGGCTGAGGCGTTGCTCAGTTCTAACGAGGCTTGGTCCAGATCGGCCGACACGACTGCGGGTGGCGGCGCACCTTCTCGCGCGCGCATCATGACGTCGCCGTCCTTTTCTAGGTGCCCCTCCGGAAAGCGCACCGTCAGCAGTCGACTCGTCCCGGCGGTACCTCCCACGACAAGGCTGCCATCCCGGCCCACTTCCACGCTTGCGGCGGTGGGGTCCACTTTCAAGGGCTTGCGATCTGGGCCTAGGAAGGCATGACCTTCCCGCGTCACGATAGATCCGTCGATGAGCATTTGCAGGCTCCCCGCACGCGTGTAGCGCTCGCCCTGGGGAGTTCGCACAACGAACATGGAGTCCGGATCGCGGAGGGACACGTCCAGGCTGCGCCCGGTGTGCACGGTTGTGCCGCTGACCATGTTCGGCGCCGAACTGCGCACGACCGAGTAGCGCATGCTGTTCGAGCCAATGGAGTCGACGGCGCGGGCCAACTCTTGGCGGAACACCGCGCGATCTGCACGGTAGCCGGGCGTGGTCGCGTTTGCGACGTTGTTGGCATGTACGTCCAGAGCGAATGTCTGTCCGACGGCTCCTGATGCTGCAGACCAAATCCCCGTGCTCATTCAGCCATCCCTTAGTTTACGCGCGACTTCGCGCCAGCTTTCCAGTCGGTCATCCACCGAGAGCTCCTTGAGGTGCTCGACGTCGATGCTGCGTTCCGGATCTTCACCGGCTCCGCCGCCGGGCAATTCCGGGTTGTCCACCAAGCGGTTCGCCAGGCTCACCGCCAGAGAGATATCCAGGTAGGTGCTGATGTCCGCCTCGCGCTGGTGGTGCCAGGCAACGGCCTGAATCACGGCTTGGGGCAGTCCCCAGATCCCGAGCAAGTAGGCTCCGACCTCTGCATGGGTCACGCCGAGCATCTCGTGCTCGATATCGACGCAGGCGCGGGCAGTGCGCTCGTGCTCTTCGAATACCTTGGCGCTCACCTCCGGGGCCCGGGCCGCTAGCAGGAGTTGGCCAACGTCGTGCAGCATGCCCGCCAAGAAAGCGTCATCGCCCATTCCGGTCCCGCCCAAGATCCGTCGCGCCAGGTGCGCGGTGCGCAAACCATGTTGTTGCATCGAGTCGATGCTGAATCCTTTCACGGGACGCTTCGGCGCGAACTGCTCGAAGAGCTCAGCGCTGAACACCACCGCCTTGATCGTCTGAAATCCCAGATACGCCACGGCGCCTTGAGCTGTGCGCACTCGGCTGGGTAGCCCGAAGTATGCTGACGAAACCAAGCGCACTACCTGGGCGGAAAGTGCGACGTCGCTTTCGATGATATTCGCCACGTCGGCCACACCCGTTTCCGGGTTGGAGAGCGCTTTGGAGATTTCCGAGAATACTCGCGGGGGTGAGGGTAGCTTGTTGCTGGTTCCGACCAGCGCGCGCAGCTCTGGGTCGTCCAGCAGTGCGCGCAGCTCGAAGGCCTGTCGCAGCTTCGCGCGGAAGCTCATCGGCTCGAAGGGCTTGGTCAGAAACTGGTGTGCTACCGGCACCGTGCGGAAGACGAGCTCAGGGCTGGCGAGAGCAGAAAGCACCAGCCGCACCATCTCTGGGTGGTTGTCCTGCACGTAGGTGAGCAACGTCGCACCGTCCATTTCTGGCATGTGCAAGTCCGAAACGATCACGTCGACCGGACGGGTCTCCATCTCGCGGATCGCTTCGCCGCCGGAGCCCACGAAGGATAGATCCCATGTGGGTTCTGCGGTGCGCATCAGGCGCTCCACACTGCGCAGTACGGCAGGCTCGTCGTCCACAAACAGGAGACGCGGCGCCTTGCGTTTGAGAGTGGACGGGGGGCGCGTTGAGAAGCGCGCGGCTGCGTACATGCTGCAGTCCGTTGAGCAAAGAGCGGGCCAGCTCCCGCTCGCTGGCGAGGCTGAGAATTGCGCGGCCTTTCGCTGCGCGCCAGTGTCCGCTCGTGGCGAACAGTTGACGGCGATAAAGTCACCGGCTTGGCGCGTCGGCCGTGCCAGGGCGTGTCAAATCGTTGACACGTGGCGGCTGAGCAGCGGTTTGTGTGGCGCTGCCACGGAGGGGCGTCGGGCGTCGCGCGCCTGCCTCCCGCCCGCGTTTCGCGGCCGCGTTTTTGCATTGGGGCTCGGTCTCGATGACCCAGTCCCTCGGCCCTTCTGTTCAGCGTACTGTTGACGACGGTAGCGTGCGACCCGAAGACTTGGTGTTCATCGATAGTTTTCTCGAGCTATTGCACTGTCTGAACGACCCCTTCGCGGGTGGTCCCAAGATCAGCCAGCATGTCGCAAAGATCCCCGTGCTGTGCACCCGCGTCCTACAGCGCGCTCGCGGGCGCTCGAGACGCCGGCAGATTGACACCGTCGAGCAGGCCCTCGCGTTGATCGGCAATGGTGGGCTCGAGACGGAACTGTTCCAGCTGCTCGAGGAGCTCACCATTCTCAAGGCGGAGCTCGGCGCGTGAAAGCTGGCGCGCTTCTTGCGAAGTGACCCAGCAGCATGGCGATCAACCCAGTCCTTCCCGCTGCGATTCAGCCCAGCTCGCCTTCACCGGTGCCGGTGGTCGGGAGCTTCCGCGTTCCCGAACAGTCCCAAGGCACCGTTCCGGCGACCCGCACCCGGCTGACAGGCGATCAAGCAGCGGCAGCCCTGGAAAAGGCGCTGACGCAATCAACGGGCAAGCGCCCGCCCCGAGAAATGGTTGCGGTTCTCAGCGCGCAGTGGGCTCACGAAACGGGTCGGGGCGCCAGCATGTACAACTACAACTTCGGCGGCATCAAGGGCACTGGCCCGAGCGGGCTGTCCGTGGTGCAGCGCACTCGTGAAGGGTGGGGCGCCAGCGAGCGCACCATCAACGATCGCTTCCGTGCCTACCGCACGCCTGAAGAAGGCGCTGGGGATTTCGTTGGTCTGTTGGCGAAACGCTACCCGGCTGCACTGGAGGCTGCTGAACGAGGAGACACCCACGGTTTCGTGCGTGCGCTCAAAGCGCGTGGCTACTTCACTGGCAACGAAAACGCGTACATCCGCTCCGTCGACAATCTCGCCACCCTGGCGCTGACGGATGGCTTCGCGGCCCTCGGTTCCGACGGTCCTGCGGCGCCCAGTAGCTTGGCCCACTTGGCGGCGGCGCCCCGGACCGGTGGACTGCGGGCCAGCGCGGCGGGGCCCTCCTTCGGCTTTGGCGGCGGCGCCCCGGACGCTTTCGCCGCCGGAAGTCAGTTCGTGGACGCCATGGCGATTGCGGATGAAATCGGTCGGACTGCCCTGCGCCTACTCACCGACGATGCACGGCGCGAGCGAGGCTCTGAGGCCACGTGACGGCGCCCGTGACGGCGAGCGCTGCGCTCGGCAACTATCTGGACGTACGCTATTCTGCGAGCGACCGTCCGTACACGGAATACCCGGCGCAGCTGGCTCGGCATCTAACCACGACGCATTTGTCTGCCCATGCGGGAGGTCGCTTGCTGGACCTGGGTTGCGGTCGCGGTGAGTTCTTGCACGGCTTCGCGCAGCTCGGGTATCGCGCCCAAGGCGTCGACCGCTGTCGTCCGTCCCAGGCCCGCTTCCCCGAGCCCGTGGTCGCGGCAGACTTCGAACGCAGCGGGTTGCCCTTTGATGATGCCGCCTTCGATGTCGTCTTCAACAAGAGCGTCTTCGAGCACCTACACGATGTTGGCCACGTGCTTACGGAGTGTCGTCGCGTGCTTGTCCCCGGAGGCCGCCTGGTCAGCCTAGTGCCAGATTGGCGCGCGCAGTGGCGTCACTTCTATGACGATTGGACGCACGTGCGCCCCTTCACCCTCACGGGGCTGACGCAGTGCATCGCGAGTCATGGTTTCCGTATCTGCCACGCAGAGCGGTTCCGGCAGCTGCCCTTCTTGTGGCAGCGCCCGTATCTCACCCCCGTTGCGAGCCTGTGCTCGTTGCTTCCAGAGCGGATGAAGCGTCACAAGATCGTGCGCTTCTCCAAAGAGTGGATGTTGCTCGTCGTGGCCGAGCCGTTAACCGATGGCTAGCACGCCCCTTGCATCGTCGCGGTGGTGTCGTCGAAGAAGGAGAGTTCAATGGGTCAGGTAAAGATTGGCGAAACAGGCGTCGGTGATGGCGCTCCCTGCTACGTAGTGGGCGAGATCGGCATCAACCACAACGGCGACATGGCGATCGCCAAGAAGCTGATCGACGTGGCGGCGATTGCGGGCTGTCAGGCCGTCAAGTTCCAGAAGCGAACCCTTGAGGTGGTCTACGGCAGTGAGGAGCTCGCGCGGCCGCGAGAAAACCCCTTCGGAGCTACGAACGGAGACTTGAAGCGCGGGCTGGAGTTTGGCGTCGACGCCTACAACCACATCGACCGCTACTGCAAGGAACGTGGGGTCGTTTGGTTCGCGTCCTGCTGGGACGAAGCCAGCGTGGACTTCATGGAGCAGTTTTCTCCTCCTGCGTACAAGATCGCTTCGGCGTCGATGACCGACGACGCGCTGCTACGGCACCACAAGAAGACCGGGCGTCCGATCATCGTCTCGACGGGAATGAGCACGCTGGCGCAGGTCGACCACATGGTCGAGGTGCTGGGCACCGACAATCTGGTGCTGCTCCACACGACCAGCGCCTACCCAGCGAAGATCGGGGACCTGAACTTGCGCATGATCCCGAAAATGCGGGAGCGGTACGGCGTTCCGGTGGGCTACTCCGGCCATGAGGTCGGCTTGGCCACCAGTTACGCGGCGGTTGCGCTTGGCGCGTGCATGGTGGAACGACACATCACCCTCGACCGCGCCATGTGGGGCTCTGACCAGGCCGCCAGCGTCGAACCCCAAGGTTTGATGCGCTTGGTCCGAGACATTCGCGCCATCGAGGCTTCCCTAGGTGACGGCGAAAAACATGTGACGGCAGACGAAGTGCCGATCATGAAGAAACTCCGGCGGGTGGGTTGAACGCGCTGAGGCATTCATGAGTATCGCGACGAAAATCGGAGTGATGCAGGGGCGGCTCTCGCCGCGCCCGAAGGATCGACTACAGGCGTTTCCGATCGAGACTTGGGAGCCGGAGTTCGCGGCGGCGAAGGACCTGGGGCTGGACGCCATCGAATGGATCTTCGAGGCACCCGCCGCCTCGGAAAACCCTATCGTTTGGCAGTCGGGCCGCCAGGCCATCATCGACGCTCAGGCAGAGCACGCGGTCGGCGTTGATAGCGTGTGCGCGGACTACTTCATGTTGCGCCAGCTCGGTGGAGTCAGCGCTAGCGAGCGGCGCGCTAATGCCCGCGTTCTAGAACTTCTGATTGGCTGGACGGCTGAGATCGGCGCGCGCCGCATTCTGCTTCCACTTTTGGAACAAGCCGCGCCCGGAGTGGGCGAGAAACGCTTGCAGATCATCGAAAGCATCAACTCGGTGCTGCCCGCACTTGAACGCCACCAAATCGTGCTCGGTCTCGAAATGGAGATCCCAGGTGGCGCGTACGCGGAATTCGTTTCCGGATTCGAGAGCCCGTACGTGCGTGCCTACTACGACACGGGCAACTCTGGCGCCCAGGGCCTGGATATCGCCGAAGACATCAAGCCCTTGCTCCCGCTCCTGGAGGCGGTGCACGTCAAAGACCGGCTGGTCGGCGGCCAGAGCGTGCCCTTGGGGCGCGGCGACGCAAACTTGCCCGGGTTCCTTGTGTCTTTGGGGCAAGCGGATGTGCGTGTGCCGTTCACGCTTCAGCACTACTTCGAAACGGACCCGACGTACGACGCCTTGCGCGCGCTGAACTATGTGCGGCTGGAACTTGGCCGGGCAGATCGGGAGGCGGCGTGAAGAGTCGGACGGTCCGCCGCGCGCTGTTTGTCGGCCTGGGCGGCGTTGGCCAACGCCACCTGCGTAACTTCGTTGAGTTGGCGGGCCCGGATGTGGAACTGCTTGCCTATCGCGTGCGACGGGAACGCCAAGTGCTCAGTGACGCGCTCTGCGTGCAGCCGGACGCAGACCTCGAGTCTCAATACCCGCTGCGTGTTTTTTCCGACTTGAACGAAGCATTGGCGCTTCGTCCCGACGTGACCATCGTCGCGAATCCAACGAGCCAGCACGTACCGGTGGCGCAGTCAGCTTTGGACGCCGGCTGCGACCTGTTCGTGGAAAAACCGCTCTCCCACGATGCCGATGGAGTCGACGACTTGGCGAGGGTTGCGGAGCGCCGCGGCCTGATCCACTTCGTCGCCTACCAGCTGCGTCAGCATCCAGACTTTCGTCGCCTGCAGGCGTGGCTCGCCGCGGGTCGCATTGGTCGGGTGTACGCGGCGCGCTTCGAAGTTGGCGAGTATTTGCCGGCCTTCCATCCCTATGAGGATTACCGGCGCATGTACGCTTCGCGCAGTGAGCTCGGCGGCGGCGTGATTCTCACCCAGATCCACGAACTGGACATGGCCTACGCCCTATTCGGAATGCCGCGAAGCGTCTTTTCTCTAGGTGGCCGCGTGAGTGATCTCGAGATCGACGTGGAGGACATGGCCGTGTCCACTTTGGAGTACCGCCACGCCGACGGTCGCATTCTGCCCGTCAGCGTGCACCAGGATTATCTGTCCCGTCCGAAGCGTCGCGCTGCCAGCTTCATCGGCGAGTCCGGGCGCATCGAATGGTGCCTCAGCGAGAACCGCCTCAGCATGTGGGACGCTTCGGGCACCCGTGTTGAGGAATTTGACACGACGGACTTTCCCCGCAACCAGATGTTCGTGGACGAGATGCGCCACTTCCTGGAGTGCGTCCGCACACGTACACCCACAGAAATCTCCCTTCGCGACGGCGCTGCGAGCTTGCGCATCGGCCTTGCCCTGAAACGCAGTCAACAGTCCGGTCGTGCCGTGGTGCTTGCAGAGGAGCCCCCCCGCCGCAACGCACCGATGTCTGCAATGGAGGCAGCCCCATGAGCGCGGTTCTAGCGCTGATCCCCGCGCGCGGCGGCAGCAAGAGCGTTCCTCGGAAGAACGTCCTGCCCGTCGATGGCAAACCGCTGATTTCCTATTCGATCGAGCATGCACTTTCGTCGCGATACGTGACGCGCACCATCGTGTCCACGGACGACGAAGAAATCGCGAGCGTGGCGCGGGCCGCCGGGGCGGAGGTACCGTTCATGCGCCCCGAAAAGTACGCCACGGACACCGCAACGGACTTGGAGGTATTTCGGCACGCCCTAGAAGCGCTGGCGCAAGCTGAAGACTACCGGCCCGAGCTGGTGGTGCATTTACGTCCTACGGGGCCAGTACGAGACGTGGCTCGGATCGACGCAGCCATCGAACTCATGCTGGCGCACCCCGAAGCGGATGCGCTCCGATCCGTGGGCCTCGCCGAGCAGACGCCCTACAAGATGTGGCGCATCAAAGACGGACTGCTTTCGCCGCTGCTACGCGTCAAAGGTGTACGCGAGGCGCACTCAATGCCTCGGCAGGAGCTGCCCAGCGCGTACTGGCAGAACGGCTACGTGGACATCGTGAGGCCGCGCACCGTGCTGGACCAGAACTCAATGGTGGGTCAGGTGGTGCTGCCTTTCGTGGTCAACGGTCCCATTGTCGAATTGGACTATCCCGATCAAATCCCTGCGCTCGAACAAGCGGTCGCCGCTGCGAAACGCGGCATGAAAATGGAGGACCCAGAGTGGACGCGGCATCCAGCTTGATGACCAGTATCGATTCGCTGCACGCGAGTGTGATGCGGCGCTTCGACCTGACGGGACGCGTGGTCGTTGTCACGGGCGGCGCGGGCCTTTTGGGGCGCAAACACGCCGAGGCCATCGCCGAGGCTGGCGGTCTTCCGGTGCTGGCGGATATTCGCGGCGACGAAGCCAGCGCGGCGGCGGAAGCCATCGCGTGGAAGACCGGCAGCAGCACCGGCGCTCTCGAAATGGATGTCAGCGACAAGGACTCCGTCAGTGCGGCTCTGGAGCAACTGCTCGAACGGCACGGTCGAGTTCATGCGCTCATCAACAACGCCGCACTCAACCCCAAGGTCGAAGGAAAGGGTCTGGCTCCTTCCCGCTTTGAAACGTTCTCTGTCGAGGCGTGGCAGCGAGAAATCGACGTCGGACTCACGGGAGCCTTCTTGTGCGCGCAGGTATTCGGTGGGCACATGGCAGCGGCGGGAGAGGGCGTGATCGTCAACGTTGCGTCCGACCTGGGACTGATCGCGCCGGACCAGCGCATCTATCGGCAGCCGGGTCTGCGCGAACACGAGCAGCCGACCAAGCCGGTCACCTATTCGGTGATCAAAGGCGGTCTGCTGATGCTCACCAAATACTTGGCGACCTATTGGGCCACTTCTGGAGTGCGTGTGAACGCCATTTGCCCAGGCGGCGTCTACGCTGGCCAATCGGACGACTTCGTCGGACGGCTGACCGAGCACATTCCCCTGGGCCGCATGGCGGAACCCGACGAATACAAAGCGGCGCTTGTGTTCTTGTGCTCCGACGCGTCGAGCTACATGACCGGCGCGAACCTCGTCATCGACGGAGGCCGTACATGTTGGTAGACGACATTCAGGTGTTGGCCCTCGACATCGACGGCGTGTTGACCGACGGTCGGGTGGGCATCACGCCTGACGGACAAGACCGTAAGGAAATCGCGTTTCGGGACTTGGACGCCATTGCGGCGGCGCGCCGCGCGGGGCTGCGCATTGCCCTGGTCACGGGCGAAGACGGACCCATGGTGCGGATGATTGCCGAGCGCATCCAACCTGACCACGTGATCGCCGGAGCGAAGGACAAGCACGCGGCGCTGCAGTCGTTGGCGCAAATCATGAACACCGAAGCGGGGCGGATCTGTTTCGTCGGCGATGCCGATCGCGACGCCTTGGCATTCGCCGGCATCGGCCTCGGGTTGGCGCCCGCGGACGCCTCGCCGCGGGCTAGAGCTCGGGCGCATCGCGTGCTTCTCAGCCGAGGTGGTGCTGGCGCCGTCGCCGAAGCCGTGGACATCGTGCTCGAACTGTCGGAAGACGTGCGTCGAGGCGCCGAACGCGAGAGCGCGCTTAGCCGCGTTATCGATGAAAGCATCCTGGCGCACGCCCGTATGCGACAAGAATCCGTCGGCGTCTTGGGCCAAGTGGCGCAAATGCTGATCCGTGCGTTTCGCTCTGGCAACAAGTTGCTGCTATGTGGCAACGGCGGCAGTGCCGCGGACGCACAGCATGTTGCCGGCGAGATCGTGGGGCGCTTCGCCCTGGAGCGCGATCCCTGGCCGGCCATGGCGCTGTCCACGGACACGTCCATCTTGACCGCCATCGGCAACGATTGGAGCTTCGATGACGTCTTCGCGAGGCAAGTGCACGCGTTTGCAAAGAGCGGCGACGTCGTCTGCGGGATCAGCACCAGCGGCGGAAGCAAGAACGTCGTGCGCGCTCTGGAGGTCGCGCGCAAACGCGGCGCTACCACGCTGGCATTCACGGGGCAGCGGGGCGGGGCTGTGGCCGACGCCGCAGATCTTGTGTTTCGCGCGCCGGCCACGCAGACGCCGCGGATCCAGGAGCTCCACATTTTAGGTTGGCATGGCGTCTGCGAGGTCGTGGAGCGCGCGCTGGTCGAAGGCGTCGCCCACGATTTGGCAGCGGAATGAGGTGACTTGTGGATGTTGGGACACTCATCGGAATCGTCGTCGGCTTCGGCCTGATTATCGGTTCGATCATGTTGAACGGGTCCCTGACCTCGTTCATGGACTTGCCGAGCTTCCTCATCGTCGTGGGTGGCACCGTGTCCGCCACCCTGATCATGGAGAAGATGCAGCACGTCGTCGGCGCCATGCAGGTTGCGAAAAACGCTTTCCTTCAGAAGACCAGTGACGTCACCAAGACCATCCAGACCATTCTCGAATTGTCCAACACCGCGCGGCGCGAAGGCATTCTGGCGCTGGAGAGCGTTCAGGTCGAAGACCCGTTCTTGGCCAAGGGGCTACGCATGGCGGTGGACGGCATCCCTCGAGAAGAGATCCGAGAGACCTTGACCGTGGAGCTGATAAGCATGAAGCAACGTCACACTCGCGGACAGAAGCTTTTCAAATTCGCCGCCACGACCGCACCCTCCATGGGCATGATCGGGACGCTGATTGGCTTGGTGCAAATGCTCCAGACGTTGGACGACCCCGCGTCCATCGGTCCGTCCATGGCCGTCGCCCTGCTGACCACGATGTACGGCGCCGTGTTGGCGTTCTTGGTCGCAGGGCCGATCTCGGAGAAGCTAGCGCGCCGTTCCAACGAAGAATCGGCGAATATGAGCGTGATCATCGAAGGCATCGACTCGATCGTAAAGGGCCACAACGCCGCGGTGATCAAAGACAAACTGGAGGCGCGCCTGTCGCCGAAGGACCGCACCGTCGAACCCGAGGCCGCGTAACTTCGTCCTTTGGGGAACCACCATGGAAATCCAAGAGGAGCCAGAGGAAGTCGAAGAAGGCGCCCCACCGTGGATGGCAACCTTCAGCGACATGGCGACGCTGCTGCTCACGTTTTTCGTGCTGCTGCTTTCCTTCGCAAACATGGACGTGGAAAACTTCCGGGTGGCGCTCGGCTCCGTGAAAGAAGCCTTCGGTGTGCAGCTCAATGTGCGCGGCGACATCGAAGGTCTGACCACTAGCCCGGTGGAGCTTTCGACGGTCCAGAGTCTGCCACGCATCGAAACACCCCCGGAGGTGGACAGCGACACGACGGCCGTCGCCAACTACATCAAGAAGAAGGGCCTCCAGAAGAAGATCGACGTCGTGCGTACGCCGCGCGGCATCGTGCTGCGCATCAAGGACGTGGTCATCTTCGATGTAGGCTCGGACCGACTCAACGAGAGCGGCGCCCCGATCTTGAAAGCCGTTGGTGATCTCTTTGCGGCATTTGATGGCGACATGACCATCGAAGGGCACACGGACAACGTGCCGATCGCCAGTGGTCGCTTCCCCTCCAATTGGGAGCTGTCCGCAGCGCGCGCCATTTCGGTGATGCGCGAACTGACCAGCAAGAATTCCATCGCTGTGTCGCGGGTTCGAGTCGCCGGCTACGCGGACTCCAAGCCGATCGCGCCGAACGCGACCCCCGAGGGGCGATCCAAGAACCGGCGCGTCGAGTTCCTGTTCGAGAAGGACCCAGCCAAACCGAGCGCCGATGACAAGAAGAAGAAAGGGCCCCGGCGCGCTTTCCGATTGCCCTTCTATACGACGCCCACGAACTAGAGCGACTCTAGTCTGGGGTTGGCAAGAACGCTTCCGAGATGGCTTCGCAGCCGCAGGGCTGCAGGCTATGTTGCTGGCATGGAAGCGATTGTCGTTCTGTGTACAGCACCGGCCGAAGGCGACACGGCTGCGCAGCTAGCGCGAGGGCTCGTCGAGCAGAAGCTTGCAGCGTGCGTCAACGTGATCCCCGGGCTCCGATCCTTCTACAGCTGGAAGGGCAAGCTCGAAGACGACGCCGAGGTGCAGCTCGTGATCAAGACGCGCCGAGCACATTTTGCGGAAGTCGAAGCGTGGCTCAAGGCGCACCACCCCTACGAGGAGCCCGAGATCTTGGCGCTACCCATAGTGGAGGGCTCCGCGAGCTACTTGGCATGGCTCGCTGAACAGACCCAGCGTTAGCGGCGCCTCGGTGCTGACCCGCGCGGGCCGCTTCAGAGCCCGCGCACGCCGTCGATGGTGGTCTTGCGCGCCTTGTCTGGGGGATCGGTGCTCGCTGCGCTACCCTTGCCGCCACCTCCGCCGCCGACACATGCGCCGTCTTGGGCGATACAGCGCTTCGCCTTGGCGCAGACCGAAGAGCCGGCGCAGTCCGCGCTCGACGCGGCGACGCACGTCCCGGCCTTGAGGCTGCAGGTGCCCTCGAGCTTGCAGCGCGCGGACTTCTTGCAGTCTGCGCCGCTTACCGCGGCGCATTTGCCTTCGCTCACGCCGCAGAGCCCATCCCGGAAGCAAGCGCTGGACTCTTTGCAGCCGGCTTCGGTGGCGACGCAGCGTCCGTCCTTGGCTGCGCACTCTGCGTTGCCCTTACAGGACGTCGACTTCTTGCAGTCCGCGTCGGTTTCGGCGACGCATACGCCGTCTTTGGCGCTGCAATGTCCCAGCTTCGCGCAGGGCGTGTCCTTCTCGGGCTTGTCGTCACTGGTGCCGGCGCAGTGCTGCCGCGAGAGTGCCACGCACTTGCCTCCCTGAGTCACGCACAGTCCCTCACTGCTGCAGGTCTTGGCACACTCGGTGTGGATTGAACGCTCCAGATTCACGCAGCTGCCTTGATAGGCACTACACATGGCCAGCTTCTGACAGTCCTCGGCGCCTTTGCAATCGGCGTCGCTGACGACCACACATGCGCCATCCTTTTCACTACACTTGCCATGCAGCTTGCATTCGGAAGAGCCCTGACAGTCGTCACTGGAGCCCACCACACACAGGCCGTTCTTGTCGGCGCTGCACTTGCCGTCCTTTTCGCACTCGACGACCTTCTTGCACTTGTCCGCGTCGTCGCAGGCCGCTAGTCCGCAGACCAGAAGCGCCAGAATCGCCCAGGAGGCTCGGATCCTATCGGGGAAAACCATGTCGAATTCGCTGTCTTTCCGCGCAGCGACGCGCCACGCCCGGAGCGGCAGTCTACCCGATCCATCGAGGCTAGGGTTGGTACTCGTAGGCGCCGGAATCGCAGAGGCCGACGCGCTTCATCCCGCGCTGGTCGAACTCCGAGCAAGTCTGCGCCACATCGATGGCTGGGCTCCCGGCCGAAAGTGCCATGGTGTGGGTGGGGCCGCCATTGTCCGCCAACGCGCCGAGGCCGGGATCCACGAACGTGATCCCCGCGGCGCATGGCATGTCCGCCTTGCCGTTGTTCTTGGTGGCGGGCCACTGGATGTTTCCGCCGCCGTCTCCGAAAGTCTCGTGGCACGCCACGGCGCTGAACGCGTTGGCCGTGGTGTTGTTGAAGAACACCGTGTTGGTCAGTTGCACGGCGCCGCTCTGGCCCTTGAAGATCACGGGACCGTAGTCGGCGTCGTTGCCTGCAAACGTGCAGTTCGCGACGTCGACCTTGCCGTTGCCTGCCCATAGTGCGCCGGCGTTGCCGGGGGTCTTGTTGCGGTCGAAGGTACAGTTTTCGATGCTGGCGTCGGTGCCGCCTCCCAAGAACAGCCCGCCTGCATGCGCGCCAGTGGCATTGCCCACGAAGGTGGAGTTCGTGAGCCGCAGCTTCACGCCCTGATGGTATACGCTGCCGGTGCCGCCGCCGGGGCTTCCGGCCATGTCGTTGTCTTTGAAGGTGCAGCGGTCGAAGGTCGCGCCGTTGCCTTCGAGGTTGTAGGAGAAGAAGGCGCTGCCGTGCACCTTGGCGTGGTTTTTCTCGAACACGCTGCCGCAGATCACGAAGTCTTCGGGGGCGTCCAGCCACATCCGATCGATGTACAGCCCGCCACCGTTGCCGTATTGGCCGCTTTCCGCGTAGGTGGTGGCACTGTTTTCGTGGAAAACGCTATTGGCGACACTCAGATTGGTGCTGCGGCTGAGCACGGCGCCGCCCGTCGAGCCGCTGTTGTTGCTGAAGGTGCAGCCCGACAGCACCGCCTTGGTCAGCCCGCCGGCGTAGATCGCGCCGCCACCGACGTCGTGGTCTTTGCTGGCGCTGTGGTTGTTCTCGAACGTGACGTCGATGACTTCGAGGGTGCCAAACCACGGGTGCAGCAGTCCTGCGCCGCTTTCGTTTTCACTGCCCGCGGCCACAAATCCGTCGCGGATCGTGATGCGCTGGAGCACGAAGTCGATGTGGTGGTCGAGCTCGATCACGCGTACCGCGCTGCCGCCGCTCAACGTGATCACACCGCCGCCGTCGATCAGCGCCGAGGCCTTGACGAAGACGGACTTCGTCAGCGTGATGGTGTGCGCGCCACCGCAGTCGAAGAGCAGCGTGCCGGCGGCGCTCTTGGCGTTGATGCTGTCCACGGCGTCGTGTAGCGCCTTTTCGGTGCAGCTGGCGCTGGTGCCGTCGCCGACGGTGACGACATTGCCCTTCGGATCTCGGGGCGCGAGTTTGTTGGGGCAATCGAGGTTCGGGTTCGTGCCGGTGTAGCCTCCGGTGGCTGCTGCGCCGGAACCGCCGGAACCGCCTGTGGCACCTGCGCCCCCGCTGGCACCCGCACCGCCCGTGCCACCGCCGGCGCTTGCTCCTCCGCCGCCTGCAGCGTCGTCTCCACCGCCGCAACCGGCGAGGGCCACGAGTGCTGCGAGTGCGAATACCGACGAAACACCCCGCATCTCTGTGCTGGTCTTCACGCCTCCATACTAGCGCGGATCGGGGCGCGAGCATGGGCGCAAGGCTTGCGCAAATTCGCCGTGCAACGAGGGAAGCTTCGCGGACGGCATTTGACCGCCATCGCTGCGCTGGTAAATGAAGGTCATGTCCCAAGGCATCAATAAAGTCGTAGTCCTGGGCGCCAACGGAGCCATGGGTGCAGGGAGCGGCGAAGTGTTTGCCGCTGCGGGCATCCCCACGACCTTCCTGGCGCGCACCATCGAAAAGGCGCGCCAAGGTGAGGCTCGCGCCGTTGGCATGGCCAAAGCCGAGGCGCTCGCGAAGTTCATCGAAGTCGGTTCCTATGCGGAGCATCTAGAAGCGGAAGTCGCGCAGGCCGATCTGATCTTCGAGGCCGTGTCCGAAGACCTGGAGCTGAAGCGCGAGTATTTCGAGCGCATCGACGCCGTGCGCAAACCGGATTCCATCGTGGCAACGGTGTCGTCGGGGCTTTCCATCGCGGCGATGACGAAAGGCTTGAGCGAAAGCTTCGCGAAACACTTCTTGGGCATCCACTTCTTCAATCCGCCCAACGTGATCGTGGGCTGCGAGTTGATTCCCCACGCGGGCACAGACCCAGCGGTGACCGCATTCGTGGACGAGCTCTTGGCGACCCGCCTCGGGCGCGTGGTCGTGCGCACCAGCGACACACCGGCGTTCTGCGGAAATCGCGTGGGATTTAAGGTGTTGAACGAAGTGGCGCAGCTGGCAGAAGAGCATGGCGTGGAGTTCATGGATACCTTGATCGGCTGCCATACCGGGCGCGCCATGCCGCCGCTCCTTACTGTCGACTTCGTGGGTTGGGACGTGCACAAGGCCATCGTCGACAACCTGGCCGAGAAGACTAGAGACGAAGCGCATGCGGCCTTTGCCCTGCCCGCGTACATGCAGAAGCTGATTGCCGCGGGACACCTCGGCAGGAAGACGCCGGACAAGGGAGGCTTCTTCCGCAAAGACGAAGAGACGCGGCTGGTCTTGGATCCGGCGACCGGGCAGTATCGGCCTCTTGCCCAGCTCCAGCCGCCAGAGTTTGCGCTACGAATGAAGGCTCTGATCCGCAACGGTCGCTACGCGGCGGCCATGGATGTCTTCGCAGAAGCAGAAGGCGCCGAAGCGGACCTGATGCGCCGCGTGATCCTCGGCTACATCGGCTACGGACTGAATCGCGTTGGCGAGGTCGTCAAAGAGGCGCGCGACGTGGACCGCATCATGGGCTTCGGATTCAACTGGGCGCCGCCCAGCGTGCTCGTCGACACCATCGGCGCCGCGCGCACCATCAAACTGCTGGAACGCGCGAGAATTGCGGTGCCCCCAGTGGTCAAACAGGCGGCCGACGCAAAGTCGCGGCTGTTTTCCGAGCGTGCTGTCGATTCAGGCCGCTTCTTCTACGCCTAAGAAAAGGACCAGAGCGATGACCTCAAACGTGCACATTCTCGGCGGCTACCAGACGGACTTCGGCCGCAACTGGACCAAAGAAGGCAAACACATTGCCGCCATGATTCGCGAAGCCACCCTTGCGGGACTGGCGGCTGCGCAGGTGGATCCGAAGGACGTAGACTCCGGCCACGTCGGCAACTTTGCGGCGGAGCTCTATTCGATGCAGGGGCACCTCGGGGCGTTCTTGCTCGAAGCGGATCCCGCGCTCAGCGGCTTGCCCACTGGCCGGCATGAGGCGGCCTGTGCCTCTGGATCCATCGCCTTGCTGGCGGCCTCCGCGGAAATCGAGGCGGGTCGCTACGACTGCGTGCTCGTGGTCGGCGTGGAGCAGATGAAGACCGTAAGCCCCGGCGTGGGCGGGGACTATCTGGGCACGGCCGCCTGGTACGAGCTCGAAGCCAAGGGTGTGGAGTTCCCCTTTCCCAAGTTGTTCGGCCGGCTGGGGGACGAGTACGAGCGTCGCTATGGCCTGAAGGATGAGCACTTGGCGCGCATCAGTGCCGTCAACTACGAAAACGCGAAGAGAAACCCCAAGGCGCAAACCCGCACTTGGTACATGTCAGAGGATCACGCGTGTGTGGCTAGCAAGTACAACGCGAAGATCGGCGGGCGGATCAAAGTGACAGATTGTTCCCAGGTCACGGACGGCGCGGTTGCTCTAGTCCTTGCGTCGGACAAGTTCGCGGCGGAGCACGCCAGGCGAATTGGTGTGCCCAGTGGCTCCTTTCCCCAGATTCAAGGTTGGGGGCACCACACGGCGCCGCTCAGCTTCGACGACAAGGTTCAGGAGAGCAAAGACTCCGAGTACGTGCTGCCCCACACGCGACAGGCGATCTTGGATGCGTTCAAACGCGCGGGCATCGCGGACTGCTGGAAGCTCGACGCCATCGAGACCCACGACTGCTTCACTACCTCCGAGTACATGGCCATCGACCACTTTGGATTGACCAAGCCGGGAGAATCTTTCAAGGCGGTGGAGGAGGGCGTGATCGACTTCGGCGGCAAGCTACCCATCAATCCCAGTGGCGGCCTGATCGGCGCGGGGCATCCGGTCGGAGCCACGGGTGTCCGGCAGATGCTGGACCTTTCCCTGCAAGTCACGGGCAAGGCGGGCGGGTATCAGGTCGAGGGCGCCAAGCGCGCGGCAATGCTGAATATCGGCGGCAGCGGCACGACCAGCGTCGTCTTCGTCGTCGGAGTCTGAGGACCCGGCGAAAAACCGAGCTATGCTGTGCGGGTGCTGCTGCCCGTACAACACCTCGTCGACCGCGTGCGGCACCCGCGCAAACGTGCCGACGCCGTGTACAACTTGCGCAAGCAGCTCCGCGCGCTGCCTACCCGGGACGAGTGTTCCGCGGAAGCGGCGGCCCTTGCTGACAAAATGGCCAAGCTGCGAGAGCAGCTCACGCTTGCAATTGGGGCAGTGACCTCGTGCTCGAAATGCGCCCTGAAACACCCGGAGCCCTTCGGCCACTACGCCGGTGGGCACTGCTGCGGCGGCAGCACCGCGAAAATATTCACGGACCAAGAGCTGCTCGCTCTGAAGCTTTCCGGAACCGAACCCTTGGACTTCGTACCGCCGCATGGCGACATGGCGGGTTGTGTATTTCGGGGCTCGTCGTCCTGCTCATTGGACCGCAAGCACCGACCGACGATCTGCGTGCACTACACCTGCCGGCAGCTGGAACACGAAATTCGCGAGCGCGGCGATCTGAAACACATCCGCGAGCTGCAGACGGAGCTGCGTCAGACCTTCGAGCGTTTCTGCGTGGTGACGGCACCGCCCGACACTTGACGCGATTCGATCAGGGGTCGAGGCGCAGGATCCCGGCAGCCGTGTACGCGACGATGCCCCCGCCCGCGGTGATGCCCACTTCGTAGGCATAGGTGGACAGGCCCGGTGTATTGGGCAGTGACGGGGAAGGCGTGACATCCGAGAACGTGGCGCCGGCGTCGCTGCTGCGCCATACCGCGTGACCGGATGCGCGGTCGTTGACCACCACCGTCTTGCCACCGTCGCGCGGGTCTATCTGTAGCCGCCAGCTGCCGCCGGCGGGCAGCTGCTGCACGGACTTGAAAGTCTTGCCACCGTCCGTGGACTGATACACCTCGCTATTCTGTCCGTTGCCACCTAGGGCGACCAAGCGGCTTGGGTCCGTCGCAAAGCCCCCCAGCGCGTACACAGTCGTGGCGCCGGGCACGGCTACCGAGTTGCAACTCGTGCCCTGGCAGCTCACCACTCCGTCTTTGCCGCAGGCCAAGACGTCATAGTTCCCGCTTTTGGCGTAGCCAGCGGCGGCGGTGCAGGCGGATGGCAACTGGACGCTCGTGAAGCTCGTTCCGAAATCCGTGGATACCTGGATCTTGCCATCCACCCTCGCAACCAGGGCGCCAGCGTTCCACACCAGCTGCTCCAGCTGCACGATGCTCTGCAGCTGGAAGCTCTTGCCGCCGTCGGCGGAGCTCGCGAAGCGCCACAGATCGCTGAAGTCGAAGCCGTAAGGGAAGCCGAACGCGGTCGCGATCTTCAGAGCGTCCTTGGGATGCCAGACCAAACCATGGCCGTCGATGTAGGAGTCCTTGGGTACGTCTAAGATCTTGGTGCTGCTGAGGGTCTTGCCAGAATCCGTGCTGGTAGCGATGACTACCGAGTTGCCCAGACCCGGAGCGGACGGCGATTGATCGATCAAGATGGCGATGCTGTTCGGGTCTGTTGGGTGGCCGGTGAGGGCAGTGACGCCATACAGCGAGTTGTTCTCAATGACGGACCATGCGCCGCTAGGCCCCCCGCCGGAACCGCCGCTGCCCGCGCTTGCGCCAGCACCGGCTGTGCCGCTACTGCCCGCCGCGCCCGCAACCGCGCCCGTCCCGGAAGTGCCGCCGGTGCCGGCGAAGGCGCCACTTCCGCCGATTCCGCCATCGGGCGCGCCGCCGCTTCCCGAGCCGCTCGAGCAGGCCAGCACCAGCAAAGAAACTCCACAAAAGCCCAACGAGTTCCAGGTCATGTGCCCGTTGGTTGCGGGCGATGCTCGGGCATTCAAAGCGTGCGCCGCAACGAAGATGCGGCGCGCCAACCTCAAGAAGCCGCTGCGCCCGACGCGCGCCGGGCGTCCGGCAGTCCCAGAGCGGCAAGCGCGGACAAGAGCACAAACGCTGCCGCCGACAAAAGGCACAGACGCAGACCGCCAAGCTGGTACAGCAGTCCGGAGAGCAGTGTGCCCAAGAGACGTCCAGCCGCGTTCGCCATGTAGTAGAAGCCGACGCTTTCGGCGACTTTGTCGCCGTCAGCGTATGCCAATACCAGGTACGAATGCAGCGAAGAATTCACCGCGAAGACCACGCCGAACGCCGCCAGGCCTCCAAGGACAACCGTGCGTGGACTGAGGTTGGCGGCTAGGCCTGCCGTGATCAGCAGGGGGACCAGCAGCAACCCAAACGCCCAGACTTGCGCAGCGCGTGCTTCGTTCGCGTTGGGGCCGTGGCGCAGCAGTCTGGGCGTCACGGATTGCACGCCGCCGTATCCGACCACCCACAGCGCCATGTAGCTTCCGACTTGCACAAAACTGAAGTGCAGGACTTCGTAGAGGAACACCGGTAGCGCGACGACAAACCACACGTCGCGCGCGCAGAACAAGAACATACGTGCCAAGGAAAGCACGTTGATAGCTCGGGACTTGGACAGCAGCTCGGAAAGGAGCGGCTTCTTCTTCGCCCGACCCAGCTCTGCCGGGAGCACTGCGCCCGCACAGGTCGCCGACAGCAGCACGCCCAGCGCCAACGCCACTAGTGCGCCCCGGAACCCGAGCCACGACAACAGTCCGCCGCCTAGGAAGAACCCCGCGCCCTTGAGAGCGTTCTTCGAACCCGTGAGCAGGGCGACCCAGCGGAAGAGCGTCCCGCTTTCGTTTTCAGGCACGACGGCTTTGATCGCGCTCTTGGCGCTGAGCTTGGTCAGGTCTTTGGCCACGCCGCTGAGCCCTTGAGCGACGAGCACGTACGCGACCTGTTGCGCCTGCGGCCAATGGTCGCGCAAGAAACTCAGGCCGAGCAGCGCGACCCCCTGCAGCACCAGGCCACCAAGCAGCGTCCTTTTGAGACCGGTGCGCGCAGCAATGTGCCCGCCAAATAGATTGGTGACGACGCCCAGGACCTCATACAGCACGAACAGTAGCGCCAGGGACACCGGCGAATATCCCAGCGCATGGAAGTGCAGCAGCACCAACATACGCAAAGCACCGTCGGTGAGGGTGAATGCCCAGTAGGCGCCGGTGACGACGGCGTAGTTGCGGACACCGGAGGCAGGCACGCGTGATCCGCTTTCAGCTCAGCCAGGTATGCAGGCTTTGGGGTTTCCGCCGCAGCAATGGTCCGTGAGATACGCGACGAGGGCATTCATCGTATCGAAGCGCGCGATGTAGCGAATGCTGCGGCCTTCACGTCGCGATTCGAGCAACCCTGCGTGGCTGAGCAGCTTCAAATGGAACGACAAGGTGCCTGGCACCACGCCGAGCTCCGCGGCGATGGCTCCAGCGGCCACGCCCTCGGGGCCCGCGGCGACCAACAGTCGGAACACGTCGAGGCGTGACTCTTGGGCCAACGCGCTCAGGGCGCCTAAAGCACTCGGTTTATCCATAGTTCGATAGTTATATGACTATCAAACTATACTGGCAAGGGCCCTATTGCGGCGGCTTGGAGCCGGTGCGGATCGCGCCCCAGAGTTCGGCCACGGCGTCGTCTTCGGGAGCGAGCTGCACGGCGACTTCGGCTTCAAGGCGCGCATCGGCAATGCGTCCGTCCGTCAGCAGAAGCCAGCCCAACGTGGTGTGGAATTCCGCGCCGAGGGCGTCCCCGTAGGCGCGCAGTCGCTCAAGCACGTGTACAGCGTTGGCGTAGTCGCCGCGCTCGGCGAAGACGCGCGCCACTTCGCTAGCCACATCGCCGCGATCTGGCGCGAGGGACAGCGCGGTGCGCCAGGCTGCTGGAGCGTCGGGGTGACCCAGGCGTTCGACAGCGTGGGCGACGACGCGGGCGGCGGTCCGCTCAGTGGAGTCTATCTCAAGGGCACGGATCCCGAGCCCGAACGCCCCTTCGGTGTCGTCAGTGAGCAGAGCGAGCTCCGCTAGTGCGGCATAGGTGGCGGCGCATTCCGGATCCGTAGCCTGCGCGGCGTGTAGGGATTGCACGGCCGCGTCGCCGCGACGGAGTGCAATGGCGTTGCGCGCCTGACCTAGGAAGGCTTCATGCTTCTGCTGCTCGTTGTCACTTTCGGCGGCGCGCGTGAACGCGTCCAGAGCCGCTGCGTGCTGGCCGCTGGCTTCCGCGCGTGCCGCTTCCACCAGTGCGTCTGCCCACAAGGAGCGCTCCGGCCGCGCCCAGCACGCGACGAAGGTGCCGCGCTCCAGGATCCAGCGTTCGTGCACCAGGCCCGCCCGCCGCAGCAGCCGTTGCATCTCTTGGGCAGAAAATGCGCGCCGCAGTGGCGCCGACAGGCGCTGTCCAACAACGGCGCAGGGCTCCGCGATCACAATGCGTGCGTCCGCGGAGGTTGCCTGACGCAGGTGCATCAGTACATCCAGGGGGCGCTGCACGTGACCGAGCACGTCTGCCACGATAGCGTGT
>CBDUPW010000095.1:0-23520 GCA_965369205.1 uncultured Polyangiaceae bacterium
CATTCCGGCAGGCAATCGGATGCGCGTGATTAGCCTAGGCCGCCGCCTGTCATGCACTTGCGCGCAGACTTGCATCAGCATCTCGCACATGACCGGATTGACCTTGCCGGGCATGATGGACGACCCAGGCGTGGCGTCCATCAGATGCGTGCGTCCGGACTTCACCACGGAAGCGAACTCCGCAGACTTGTCGGACAGCGCCCGCGCCAGATCGTCCAATGCGGGCAACAACCTTTCGGTGATGCCTGAAATTGCCGCGATGTGGATCGCCGTTGGGATCACGTCGTTGGACGACTGCGCAAAGTTGACGTGGTCGTTCGGGTGCACCACGTGTGCCTCGATGGGTTCGCCCAGCAACTGAGTCGCGCGATTGGCGAGCGCGATATCGTCACGGACCAAGGGCCCGGCGATCGTCGACGACTCAGAATCGAAGCCCCAGTTTGTTGTTTACTCCGAAATCCGTCCGTTCGACGTCGCTCGGCGGACGGCTGTCGTACCGCAAGGAAATGGCCACTCCCGCAGTCAACAGCTTGGTGATTGCAAACTCGGTCGTGCAGCTACCAAGCAGGCGATAGTCCGAGAATTGATCAAAGCGCGGCTGAAAATAGAGCGTCGTGGTCACCGTCACGCGTTCATCCGGGGTGAGTATCAGTGTCGCCATATTGCTCCAGCGGTGGGACAAGGTGTCACGCTTGTCATCCGAGAGAGGTGGGATATTCAGCGTCTCGGATTCGAGCATGTAGGCCGTTGCGAAGAAGGCCATTGCGGCGTCCCTAGAGAGCAAGCGAAGCCGTGGTCCCAGGCCAAGCAAGCGGCGTAGTGTCAGACGACTGAAGTTGTCATGTTCGAGCTGCCCAAAGGCCTCCGCCCAGAGCCAAGGGCGAAGCGTGTGCGCGTATCTGGCGTGTACAAATGCGCGCTGCGTCCCGAGTTCACCCGCGAAACGCGCATACTCACCACTGGTGGCGACAAACCCCAGATGCGGCTCCGAGCGCGCACCGAAGAAACCGGAGCCCTCCGCACCAACCGCGTCGGTGTTGCCGCTCTTTGCGTTGAAGGCGGCGTCGACTGCGACGCCGATGCCGTCATCGGGGATCTTTGCACGCAGGGGCTCCACGTTGACTTGCCCCAGCCCGGGAATCGACAGCAGCCAGCACACACCCAAGGTCCGCAAGCCCAGGTGCCGCCTCCATTCACGCTTCATGATTCCCGTATCCATGACGACAAACCGCCCGCTCGCCATGGCATTGCAACAAATCCGTGGCAAAAATGCACGACTGCGGTGTCTTGTCACGGCCGTCCATCGACCGAGGAGCGCTTGCTCGACGTGCCCCAAGCGGCCTGAGCGCATGCGTGCTGCCATGCGGGAGCGTGGTCGACGGGAGTCGGCGACTCGGCCCGTTCCTAGTCTGTCGCGGAATCTCCAGCGGTTGCGTCCGCGGTGGCCCCGTCGCTTGACGCATCAGTGCCCGCCGTACCGCCGCTGCCTGAGCTGCCGGCGGTTGCGTCCAGCGCGCCAGCATCGCCGCCGGAAGCACCCGAACTTCCGCCGCTCGAGCTTCCGCCGCTCGAACTCCCGCCGGTTGCAGTCGAGCCTCCGGAGCCGGACGCGCCAGAAGCGCCAGCGGTCCCTGCGCTACCGGCACTGCCATCCAGGGGCACGTCGGTTTCGTCGTTGCCGCAGGCTAGCGCCAGCACGAACGCACCTAAGTAGAGAGTGTGAATGGGTTTCATTTCGGCTCCTTTCTAGTCGAGCGCGTTAGCATCGCTTTTCAGCGCGAGCTGCGCCCAAGGCATGCGGCGATTGCTTGCGGCGTGGGAAGTGCGTTGTCCCAGTGCCACCACACTGAGTGCCGCCGACCCAGCGTCCTGCACACTCTGCTCTACGACTTCCCTCAGCGGCGCCCCGTCCGCGATTTCGTCATGGACTTTGCGGGCGATTTGCTTGCGCATCAGAGCGTTCACATCACCGCTGACTGCCACGGCTCCGTGGGTTCCGGCGTATAGCGCCGCACCCACATAAGGCACCGCACTGGCGCGACCTCGGGGCACACGCTGCGCCCACTCCGTACTGACGGCGCCCGCGTAGGCGCCGGTACCGGTGCGGACCAACACTCCAAATAGGCCGAGTGACCCCATGACCGCCGGAGCGGGCGGTGCTGCAGCCACCCGCGCCGTGTCCTCCGGGGCCGTGGCCATCGAAGCTGCCTCCGGTGACGCGGTGGGCAGCGGTTGGGGCGACGCGGCGGCCAGGCCAGAAAAGGCGAGAGCGCTGTCGCCCACCAAGGTGAGAAACGGAGTCGCCGCCACCGCCTGTGCCACGAACACGGGGTGCGCGGATTGCTCCAAGAGTAACACGCTGCCAAACTTGCCGGTGGAATCCATCACAGCCGCGTCCACCTGCGGCGCTAGCAGCGCACAGCTACGCACGCTCTCAGTCAAGCGGCGTTGACACGCTAATCGCTCCAACGCGGCAGCGCCATGCACGGCAGCGTCGATGGCGTCGCGACCTTCGCGCACTGCATCGAGCGCAGCGCGAACACCGTCTGTAACTTGCTCTGGGGTCATACCGGGCACGCCAAACGCCGCAGCCGCGGGAGGTGCGCTCGGCTCGTCGCCCGATTGACGCGGAGCGCTGGCCACTCCTGCCTGTGCCGTCGCGCCTTCGGCCTCATCGTCGCTGTCCGTATCGACTCCGACCAGGCCGCATCCCGCCGTCGCTAGGGCGCCGAGCGCGACGTAGATGCGACGCATCACTCGCCCTTTCGCGTCAACGTGCGCCACGCGCCGGCCACGTCGAAGCGCCCGCGCAGCAGGCCGTTGACGCTCCACGCCAGAGCCGCGCCGACTGCGCCGCATAAGAGCACCAGAAGGGCCGGCCAAGGACCCCTAAAGATCGCGAGCGCACCAAACACGATGCCCAACACGAGACCTACGAGCACGATGGCCCGACCTGCAGATTCGCTTTCCATGATGTCTCCTAAAACGCCTTCCGAAAGCGGGGACTGAAACGAGGGGCCTTCCCCTTGACGAGCTTTGGCTTTGGTTTCGGTCTCGTTTTCGGTCCGTCTGTGCTGGACCCGCGAGCCGGTCGGCGCAGGCTTCGCGTCACGCGCCGCAGCGGGTGCCGCCGCTGACCCGCCAAAGGGATCGCCCGGGCCGCTCAATAGACCCTCCGCTGTTTCGAGAGCGGGTCCATCTGCGCGTAGACGCGCAGCTTGTGCACCGGAAGTCCGGTGTGATGATACAGAGACTCGTACAGCGCCGTCTTCATGTCCGAAAGCACGTCCGGCAGCGCGGCGTGCGGAGCCAGCACGATGCGCAGGTCCACATGCCAGCCGCGACGGTGCAGGCTGACGTCCGTGAACGCCTCGTATACGCCCTTCGTCTTCTGAGCGTTGTGCGCAGCAATGGCACGCAGGCCGCGACGACTGATGGCCACCTCGCCACCACCCAGGGCTCGTCCGATCTTAGTGCGCGTTAGAACAATCTTGTCGCGCGCCGGATTGTGCACCGCCAGGCGCATCAACAGCAGCCCCAGCAAGAAGACACCGAGCGCGACGCCAAGGTAGATAGCCCGATCCGCAAATTGGCCATCGCCAACACCCAGCACGACTCGATAGCCAGCGGCGCGGAAGTGAGCCGTCGGTGCCAGACCCAACGCATTCCCACCGAGGAACACCGCGGCCGCAACGGCCGCGATCCCCGTGAGGAACAACATCAAACGTCCTAGCGCCTGTACCATCGTGCGTGTTCCAATCAGTCGAAGGTGTAGAAGAGTTCGATCGGCAAGCCAATGTGCACGGCCGAGGCTGACAAGCTCTGGTCCTTGCTGTCGATCCTCTCCGAGCCGATCAGCGCGTTCAAAGCAAGGCCGGAACGCAACTGCGCACTGCCGGACACCTGATACGCGGCCCCAAGATAGACGCCTGCCAGGAGACCCGACGTACTGGTCGTCTCGGTCGTATCCCGCAGTTCGCCGCCCTCCAGCACGCGAAGCGTTTGATCGCTGGAACCAAGATAGAATCCCAAACCGGCGCCAGGAACCAGGGCGAAGCGCTTCGAAAGCGGAAGGTAGTAGTGCGCGGTCGCCTCCAATACCCAGTCAGTCTCGCTGGCCTCTCCCCCGTTTTCACGTGCCAAGGACCGAGACAGAAGCCCAAAGGACGCACCGATTTGGAGTTGGTCGAGAATGAAGTAGCCCGCAGCAGGTGTGGCACGAATGAACCGCGTGTTGTTGGTTTCGTCGCCGCCGCTGAGCAGTTCGTTCTTCGTGCCGGTGTAGCTGAAGAGCGCTCGCCCACCGAGACTCCACTTGCCCTTCTGGATGGGGAGCAGGGTGGAAGGATCTTCCGCTTGCGCTGGCTTCGGGGCGTCCGCGGTGGGACTCTCTTCCGCTGGCGGCAGCGGAGGCGGCGCTTCGCCGGAGTTCCAGCCTTCGTAGTCCGCAAATGGGTCCGGCGGCTCCGCAGGCTGGGCGGTGGCAGACGCTGCCGCAAGCCCGAGCGCGCAAGCCACGCCGACACCAAGGTTTCGATAGATATTGTGATTCTGCGACATCGTTGTGCTCCTCACGACGCTCACTTGTTCAGCTCAAAGCGCACTTCAACCCGACGATTGGCGGCACGGCCGTCTTTCGTCTTGTTGTCGGCGACAGGCTCTTCGGATCCTCGACCCTCGGAACTCATCATGTTTCTCGGCACACCCATTTGAGCCAGAGAGTTCATCACTGCCAGGGCGCGTAGCGCCGACAGCTGTTTGTTCTTCGCAGCATTGCCTTGGCTGTCGGTGTGGCCGATCAACCGCACGCTGCGGATGTTCTCCCGGTTGGCCAAGATGACTTTCGCGAGCGAGCGCAGAGGCGCCAAGCTGGCGGGGGTCATCTGAGCGCTTGCGGTCTTGAAGTCCGTCGACGGCGAAAGCACCAGGCGGTCGCCAGAGCGGGACACGTCGGAAATGCCCTCCGGAATGACGAAGGATGGCTTCACCGCCAGGATAGCGCGCAAGTTCTTCTCCGTCTCCAGCGCCAGTTGTTCTGAGCGTTCGTAGGACTTGTCCGCAAAAGCGGCGCGTGCCCCAGCCAGCATCTGCTCCGCGCGCAACCAGTTTTCGTAGTCCGTTCGGTCACAGCCGCGCGACTGGCAAAGCTTGTGGGAGACCGTGGCGTCTCGGACAGCGTCTTCAGCAGCTTGCCGCTGCGCCGCCAGTTTCTTTGGGTCCACAGTCGGCGGCTTTTCAGGCTCGTTCTTGGGTTTGTCCAGCACTGCTTTCAAGCGCTTGGCCGCCTCTTTTCCTGTGCGCTCGGCGTAGGCGTAGTTCCCATCTTCGAAGGTTCGGATGGCGCTCTTGACCATCTCCTTGCCGCCGGTGAACTCGAGCAAGTCGCGCTCCTCGCACTTCTCGCGTTCGCACACGGTCAGCATGACCTTTGCTTCGCGCAGAGCCTGGTCGGCAAGCTCGAAGGCCTGCTTGTCTTTGACGTCGTCGGGCGCTTTGGTGGCCGCGGGAACGGCCGTGGCGCGTTTCTCGGACGCCGCTAGGACGCGCTTGAACTCCGCCTCCGCCTTTTCTGCGAACTGCTTGGCCGCAAAGTAGTTTCGGGTTTTCCAGGCCGAGCGAGCGCGCTCGATGTGGGACTTCCCGCGGTCCATCGCGGCCTTGTCTTCGTCCTCAGCGGCGTCCTTCGCGCGGTCGCGCAGAGTGAGCGCGTCAATGACCGTCGTGTAGCCTTCTTTCCACCCGCGGGGCATGGCGGCTCCGGCGCGTTGCGCATAGCTCTGCACCACTAGGCTTGCGTTTTCAGCGGGTTCTCCCGAATAGCTCACGCTTGCACTCGGAGTCCCTCCAGCGGCTTGCACGACCGCATCGAAGTAGGTGATGGCGCGCTCCGCTTCGCGTTCGGCGCTGTCGTAGCGCTTGGCTTTGTAGTCCGAGCGCGAGCGCGTCAGCGCCGCGTCGCCTTTATCGAAGCTACTCCGAGTGCCGGCGTTGACCAAAGGTCGAGCCTGATCGCGGCGTGCCAGGGCCTCCCGCGTGCGCTGGTAGGCGGCTTCCCAAGGATCTCCACTCGGGCCTTCCAATCCAGGTGCGGCGCCTGACTTCGTGCCGGGCTTCTTGGCGGCTCCCGGCTTGGTGATCGGCTTGCTCGCCTTGGCGCCTGAGCCAACGGGCATCGCCAGCAAGAGCGCGTTGGCTTCCTCCGCTAGGGCGAGCCCCTTGACGCAGTCCTTGTTTTTGACGCGGCGCTGCGCGAGCGTCACCATGGACTTCGCTTCTTTGAGGTCCGACTTTTGTTTGAAAGTCAGTCGTTTTTCGTCGACTTTCGCGGACATGGCGCGGCTTTCCAGCACCAAGCGCCCGGCGTCTTTGCACGCATCAGCGGCGGTCGGCTTCTTCGCAACGGCGCCCGGAGCTTCGGGTTTGGCCAGTTCGAGCTTCTTGAGCAAAGCGCTGGCTTTGCTGGAAAGCTCTTTGGAGCGGTCAAACGCGTCGCGCTCATACCAACGCTCGGAGGCGGCGATGAGTTGCTCGGGTTGCTTGAGTCGCTCGTCCTCGCCCAGCTTTCCGCTGACCTTGGCAAATGCCTCCTGAGCAGCCTGCAGCGCTTTCGCGGCTGCGGCGCTGCTGGCATCACCCGGTTCCAAGACCTTCGTTTTCGCGCTTGGTTTGAGCGTCGCCAAGATCGCGGCGGCTTGATTGGCCAGCGCCTCGGTTTGCTCGTACTCGCTGCGTTCAAACCATTGCTCAGCGTTTTTGATCAATTGCTGGGGTTGGATGAGGTTCGCGTCGCCAGCCATGGTCGCTTGGGCCTTCGCCAAGCCGGCCTGGGCCTTCTGCAGCGCGACAGCTGCTTTGCGACGCGCGACGTCGGCCTTCGCGTCTTCTTTCGCTTCCGTTGCGGTGAGCGGCTTGTCCGTGCACTTCCGAAGACGTTCTTGAGCCCGCACCGCGAACTCGTAGCTCTGCACGTAGTCGGCCTTGTCCCAGCGTTGCTGCGCCAGCTCTAGAATCGCCTCGAATTCGCGAAATGGACCCTTGCAGGTTTGGTCGACCATCTGGCCCAAGAGTTCGCCGCGTTGGAACTTGAGTTCCACCAGCTTCTTCTCGGCCATGTCTCGAATTGACGCGCCCCCGACGGACCGCGTGCGTGACGCGACAGGTGAATCCGCAGAGCTGCCCCCACTGATCTGTGCGTACAGACCGCGTGCTTCCCGCGCCTTCTCGCTGGCTCGGGCGGTCTCTCGGTCTGTCAGCGCTCTTCTGGCCACGTCCAAGGCGAAATCGCCGCGCACCATGAGCGGATCGTCGGAGCCGCCGCGCCCGATAGCGTCGGCCCGCGCGTCTTCTGCCGCACGGATGTCCGCGCGCGAAGCCAGGCTCGTATCGCCCTTCTCTCCCGCTCCGCGGAATGCGGCCGTGGCGTCGCTCGCCAAACGCACCGTTCCCGAGTAGTCCCTCGAGTCGAAGCGGCGCTCGGCGGAAGCGAGCAGGGCGGTGCCTTTCTGATACTCACCCGGAGTGGAGTCCGGAGCCCCCGCCGCGATTGCGGCGGCCCGCGCGGTCGCAGCATCCGTCAGTGCGTTTTCGGCTTTCAGACGGTTGGCCGCGTCGGCCTGGGCGGAGCCGGCCGCCGCTGACTGAGCATCCCTGAGCGCTTTGCTGATCGCCTGGCCGGCTTTCTTTTCGCGTGCGCTAGCGATGGATTTCTCGAATGCAGCCGACGCGCGCGCGCTGGCCTGAGTGCTCTCGCTGAACAACCCCATTTCGATGGACTCGAGGCCACTCTCAACGAGCGTCCGTCCTTCCCCGTATTCTTCCGCCGCAAGCGTCGGCGCTCCGGCACCGATGGCTTCCGCCTGTTTGCGACGTGCTTCGGAAAGCGCGCGTTTGGCAGCACGCCCCTCTCCGTCGCCTGACGAGTCGTCGATGTCTTTGCCCAGCTTTGAGATCCGCGCCTCGAGCTCCTCGAAACGCTCCAGCTCCGCCTGGCGTTCTTGCGCCTCCTGACGGGTGATTTCCATGATCCCGCCCAGACGTTTGGCCGAGTCCCGCGCGACGTAGTTCCTCGCTGTCGCGTAGCGCTGAATCGCCAGGTGCGCGTAAAGCTTTGCTTTCTCGTGGTCGCCACGCTCGTACGCGCGCTCGGCCTCGTCCAGGTATCCCTTGGCCTCGCGAATGAGTTTTGGGCGAAGATCCGTGAGCTCACGGGTTTCCGAGTGCGCAAAGGCGCTTCGCGCGTCCGAAAGTGCCTTGGGTCGCGGCGTCGCGCCGCAACCGGCCAGCAAACTTGCGGCAAGAAGTGCTGCACTGAGCGAGAGCGGACTGGTCATAGAGCGGTTGAAGCGAATCATCGTTCGCCCTCCTCATCATCGTTGTCCCGACCGCGTGTCACGCGGTGCTCGTAGTCCTTGCGGGTGTCTTCGAGTTCTGTCTCCGCCACGCGACGCCCGTAGTAGGAACGAACGAGCACGAGCTGCCCTTTGATGGCTTCGACAAGAACAGGGATCGTGCCGTCATCATCGGCATCCCGAGCCGCAAGCCGCGTTTCGGCGGTTGCAATCCAGCTCTCCGCTCGGTCGAGGTCTGAGCCTGCTTCCGCGGCAAAACGATCGGCGCGCAGCTCGCGCAGCACGGTGCGAAACTGGATGAGCTGCTCCTGAGCGTCGACGTAGTCAGCGTCCTCGGCACTGCGCGCCGCCGGCTGTGCGCCGCCGCATGCTACCGCGGACGTGCTCAGCACGACTCCCAGCAAAAGCGAAGGTAATTTCGTTCGCATCATCTTTCTCCAAAAAATCAAAACACCACGTGCTGGATGCGTAGAGACAAGCCTTGGGTCCGCTGCAGTTCTTTCAGCGCCAGTTCGTCACGACGCAGGGAAAAGCCGTAGACGACTGAAGCCGCCCGAGTCAGGCGCAGCGCGAGGGTGTTGTCCCAGCGAAACACCGGCCGCAGTTCTTCACCGTCAAAGATCTGTTGTCTCGGAATGAAGGAGTCGAAACGTGACTCCACGGAGAGTGCGCGGCCCAGGCGCAAGGACGCGATGCCCGTGAGTTCTCCGCCAAATCGACTGGTATCCTCCAGCTGGATCATGTTGATGGTGTCCCCGCTGCGAGACTCGATGTAACGCCCCTCGTTGTAGAACCCCTGCCGCAACGCGGCTCCGCCTCGGGCTACGACAGTGACTAACTCATTGTCGATGGGGCTGATCGTCAAGCCCGCGCCTTCTTGCACGCTCAGGGGAGCGAACGCTTCAAACTTTCGTACTCGGTCGCCGTGCGAGGCCGTGCCACGTTTGACCACCGCACCGCTTTCGTTCCGGGTCACGATGTTGACGTCACGGTCTGGAAGATAGTGATCTTCGAACAGCGAACTGCGAGCGATCCCGCGGGCGTAGGGCCCAACGATTCCGGCAACCCGATAGGTGTAGAGCAACTCGGCTTCGGTGTCGTTCTGAACAGCAAAGATCGGAAGATCGGTGCCGTACTGACTCTCAAGTCCAATAAACGCCTGATTGATGTTGAGGGAGAACAGCGCCAGGTGGCGGCCGTTGTCTATGCCAGCTTCGAGCCGACTAAACGCGTCGACCGTTGCGGAGTCACCATTGTAGCCGGACAGCTGGTTCTCGGAGTTTGTGAAGGTACCCGTTCCACCAAGTACCCAGCGCAATCGGAGCAGCTTGCGTTCCGCGATCGCCTCCTTGTCGGCGAACTCGCTGCGAAGCAGGCGGTCACCATCCGTCACGAGGCGGTAGCGCAGCAGCTTGCCCTCGACGACGCTGAACGCCACGGAGTCTTCGCCTGTGTCCGCCTTCCCGCCGAGGGCAATGACGTAGTTGCCGGGAGGTAGAAGCAGCGTCCGAGCCCGCGCCGCGCCGACTTCGGCGGACGTTTCATAGGGTCCGTAGCTCTGCTTGCTGTCCGCGGACACGATGATGAAGGTGTCTTTGAGGGGCTGCGCGGCGTCGTCGACAATCTGCACACGAACGGCGCCAAAGAACGGTTTCACCGGAGTGGTCACGCCCGCGATGACCTGGATAGTCGTCCGCGCATGTCCGTCCGGATCGCCATCCCCGGCGGTAACTTCGTAGGTTCCGGGCGGCAAAACGATGCGCTCACCGGTGCGACCGGAAGCGACGCGTTCTCCCTTGTAGAAGACGACAACGGGTGGTTCTAGGGCAGCCTCCGTCAGCGACGGCACGAACAGGGATCCCATTCCGACCGGTATGGGCGTCACATCTTCGTCTAGCTGCTCCCGAACGCTCGCAGTGGCGGCGTCGTCGCCAGCGGCGGCGGAAGGCGCCAGCGCGAAAACGGATAACGCGCAAGCTACTCGGGGCAGTACATAACAAAGCTTCATGAGTCCTCCGTGGGCGTCCGAAAACGCCCGTCACATTGAAGACACGGCCCCCGTGCGGAACGTCACACTCACCTGCGAGGTGACCTTCCGCCCTTGAACCGTGTTGACACTCAGTGGCCAAGGTCTCGTCAGACCACTCAGCCGGGACTCCGCCTGCTAGTGACGCAGCGGAAAACTCCCGCCGCCGTGTAGATGCGGAACACGCGCGCTATGTGCAGCTTTTTGCCCAGCTCCGAGAGGAGCTGTTTGGCGTGAGTCAGCGTTTTTCTGCGGGCGTTGTGCGGCGCATACGGCGCGGGAATCGCTCGGCAAAGGGTGACAAGGGTCAGTCGCTATGGGTGACGCTTTTGACTGAAGCGACCAATGTGTTGACTGGGACGGTTCAGCGGAAACCGACGCACCGTTCGAAGCGTGCGGAAACCCCTGCAACCAAGACAGAAGAGGACGCTCGCTGAATACCAGTTCGCGGAATACCAGGGCATTCTGCGCGCGAAACGCAGCAAAACGAGGCGGCCGCTTTCCGGTCCCTCGCTGCTGCAAAACGCATCGCCTTGGCTTGATGATCAGCGAACTCGGTCGGCGTCGTCCTGGGATTCGCCCGTAGGGAAGAACAAGTCGATGACTTCAATATTCACTTCGACGACCCGAAGCCCCGTCATGCTCTCCACGCGCTCGCGCACGTTGGATCGAACTTGTTGCGCTATTTCTACAATGGATGCGCCGTACTCCGTAACGATGCGCACGTCGACTGCCGCCTCCACCTTGCCCACTTCGACGTGAATGCCCAAATCACGCATGGACTTGCCGACCACACGCCTTGCCAGGCTGGTCACGGATTGCCCCGCGCCATACGGAACAAGCTCGTGCACACCATCCACCTCGCGCACCGCCATGCCAGCGATTTTCGCGACGACTTCGTTGTGAATGATGGTCTGTCCATCTTCCGAAACGAGCACGGACGCGTTGCTATCGTCCCGGCTCGTGCTGTTGGATTTGTCGGCCTTTGCGAGGCCGGTGAGAATGGGGTCTTTGACTTTCTCGATTTGAGCCATTGCGGTCATCCTTCCAGTATTGCCGCGGAGATTGCCGGACCTGACTAACCGCACGGCCCATGTCGGCAGTGGTTTCCAAGAGGCTAGCAATCGCCGTGTTTTCAAGTGGAAGACACGGCCGCCCGCGCGTCGGTCACATGCAGCGTCTCTTTTTCGATGGCTCCGGGATTGGCAGGGGTTTTGCGCCGGGATCCCGGGCCCTTGTTCCGAAGGTGCTTGGCGGCGTATGACCCAAGAGTTGTGAACAATCCCAAGCGCTCAGACCCGCCGCCTAGCGACCTGGCCCGGGACGAAGAAGCGGTGCACGGGGTGTTCTCCGTGCTGCGGGATCACGTGGTGGAGGTCACGCGGCACTTTGCCGATGGGATCCGCCGTCGCATGCGTCAGGCCGTTCGGGAGCGGCGAAAGACTCCGCGTAGCCTGATGGGTTCGGTGCTTACGGAGACTCTGAACGTGATCACCGGGGCGCTCAGTCCCAAGAACAGCGCAGATCCCGAAAGAAAAATCGATGAGGACTGAATGGATCCCTTGAAAGAACTTTCCACGCGTTTGCTGGCGTACGCGCCCAAGGCGCTGCTCGTTTTGGCAGTGCTTCTGGTGGGACTGATCGCGTCCAGCGTACTCCGGCGTGTCGGTATCTGGCTGGTGAAACGCACCGGTCTGGAGTCAGCCGCGGAAAGCGCCGGGATCTCCAAGATGCTCTACGCGGTTGGCGCCAAAAAGGGCCTCGCCAACCTTTTCGGTTCGCTGGCGTACCTGGCGGGGTTGCTCCTGACCCTCGCGGCCGTCGCGGACTTGTTGTCCTTGCCAGCGGTCTCGACGTTGACGTCGCTTGCTGTCCAGTTCTTGCCGAAGCTCTTCGCGGCGGGCGCGGTGCTCTTGGGTGGACTCTGGCTGGCCGCGGTCGTGCGCCGGGTGCTGCGGGAAATTGGCAAGAAGAACGAAGAACTCGATTCCCCAGATCTGGTCGCTCAAATCGCCTACTACGTCATCGTGACCATAACGGTCACGTGGTCTGCACAGCAGGCCGGACTCTCCACCGGCATCATCGACTCCCTGATCCAGATCGTCGTGGGGCTAGGCCTGTTTTCCCTCGCGCTCGCCTTTGGTCTGGGGTTCCGCACGCTGATGACGCACATCGCCGCCCGGCACTACTACGAACGCATGGTGCAACCCGGCGACAAGGTGCGGGTTGGCGACCTAGAAGGCATTGTGCTGCGCTACAGCCCGATCGCGCTCATCGTGGAGACCGAACAGGGAGAGCGCATCGTGCCGTGTGCATCGCTGTTGGACAAGACCATAGACGTGCAGCCAATGGACGATCCAAACGCCGCCGAGTGAGCGTCCGAGTGGCAATCCCAGGGCCCATCCCTTGACCGTCGTCGACGATGAGGCGCTCGTACGCGCCGCGCGCAAGGGGGGAAGCTCCGGCGAAGACGCATTCTCCGAGCTGATCCAGCGTCACCAGTCCAAGATCGTGCGCCTCGCCGGATACTTGTTGTCCAATTTCTCCGAGGCGGAAGACGTGGCGCAAGAAGCCTTCGTGCGTGCCTACCTGGCCCTGGACCGCCTTCCGGAAGACGCCAACTTTGAAGCCTGGATGCGTGTGATCGTGACGCGCTTGGCCTACAACCATCGGCGCGACAGCAAGACGCGTAGCAAGTACCACGATCAGATTGAAGCTCCGCGGGCTAGCTCGGACAACTTTGCGGAGCGAGAAGCGCTTTCCAAGGTTCTCGCCGAACTTTCGTACCCGTATCGTGAGATCCTGGTGCTCCGGTACGTTGAAGAGATGAGCGTGAAAGAGATCGCCGATGTTTTGGACCTGGGACTCTCCGCCACGAAGATGCGACTGCTGCGCGCTCGCGAGCAATTCGACGCCGTGTGGCAAAGAGAAACGAATCCCAGCCCAAGACGGTGATTTCCCGGGGTAGAACGGCTGCACTGGCCCCTGCGGTTCTTGAAGATGTGACGTCGACGCCGGCGGCCGTGTCTTGTGGATAAATGGCAAGCACGCCTACCGCTCTGGAAGTCTTTGTCGTCGGTGTGGACTACAGCCACGCTTCCGCGCTCGCCCTGCGACGTGCGGTGCGGCAGACCTACCGCTCGCCGAACGCGCGCGTGATTGCGGTGTGGGTGGCCGAGGCGTTTGATCCGATGGGAGTGGCCCGCCTCGCCTACGAGGCCAACACCCCCCACTGGCGCGAAGCATGTGCTCGGCTGCACACCTGGGTGATGGAGCAGGCGGAACGTGTGCTGCTCGACGAAGGGATTGTGGCGGAGCTCGATCGCGTTGAAGTCACTGCCCGGTTCGGGAGCGCCGCCGACGAACTGATCGCCGTCGCTGTGTCGTCGGGCGCGAGTCTGGTGCTGGTTGGAGCGCCCGGCCGCGGGCTGCGATGGTCATCGTCCACTGCGGAGCGCGTGATTCGCGAGGCCCCCTGTCCCGTCCTGGTGGAGCGCGACGCCCTGCCGCACTCCCCCGCGGCGAGGGAGCCAACGGGGATCGACAACGCTCACGGTGTGTGACGGTACCGGCAGCCGAAACAGCGACGCAGGCGGCGGCCGCGTCAGTTTGCGGGATCTCGGATTTAGGCGTAGCCAATGTCGGCGTAGTGCGTTGAAAACGCCTGCCCGAGCGAGCCTTAGTGTGGAGGGTTCGGTACACCTCGGCTCGCCCGGGCCGGCGCAGCTCTAGTTGGCGAGTTTCACCTCAACCCGGCGGTCTCGTGCGTAGCTGGCTTCGTCCTGACCCGTGGCGTCCATACTTCCACGGGAAGAGGTTCGGACCTGCTGCGACGGCAGACCCCGCTTGCTCAGATACTGTCCCACTTGTTGCGCGCGACGGTCTCCAAGCAACATGTTGTACTCGTCGTCGCCGCGCGGATCTGCGTACCCGACCAGAGACATGTTGCGACCCTTGAGGGGGCCGCTGCTAAAACATTGGGCTAGCTTAGCCAGCACGGGATGGTTGGCATCCCGCAGTTGTGCGGAGTTATAAGCGAAGTACGGCGTGGCGTCGTCAATGCCGCAGGCGCGGCGGATCTCGTCGGATATCTCCAGCGTGCCGCCTTGGTTCGCCTGAGTGCTGTCGTCAGCGTGGGTCTGCGCATTGGCGCCCGGAGCTCCTCCCGTCTTTGTGTCCTGTGGAGCGGAGGCTCCGCAGGCCGAGAGATAGAGACAGCTGGCCAATATGCCCATAAGTCGATGCGGTTTCATTTTCGTTATCCTGTTCCTTCCGGGTTTAGTTGTGTTGCGGCCTTCTCCAGTACTTCTTCGATCGTCCCGCGGAGCTCATCGATGTCGAAGGGCTTGGAGAGCATTGCGTAGGCACCAAGGCGCTCCGCCTCCTGACGGGTCTCGTCGGAGGGGAAAGCCGTGATGAAGATGATGGGCGCTTCTGCGCCGGCAGTGCGCAGGTATCGAACGACGTCCAGGCCCATGATCCCGGGCATGAGCACGTCGGATATGATCACGTCCGGCCGCTGTCGGCCGGCGCCGATAAGATCGAGCATGTGGTAGAAAAGCGCGAGCCCGTCTTCAAGCGCGGTGACCTCATAGCCGTCGTCTTGCAGGACTTGCTGAAGCAGGCTTCGCAACTCGGTGTCGTCCTCCGCCAAGAGCACTCGTCTGCCCACGTGCCGGCTGGGACTGATCTCGGGCGAAGGCATCACGCCGGTTCAATCAGCACGTCCCGTGCCATGCTCGAGTCGACGTGAATCGCGAAATTCGCCGGGATTTCCGAGCTTCGCTCTGGGTCAGATCGGTCCAGTGGGTCGGACTGACACGCCGCGCTCAGTCCGACGTGTCGACGCCCCAGGCTTCGAGCCTGCGGTACAGCGTCTTGCGCCCCACGCCCAAGACTTTGGCCGCCTGGGACTTGTTGCCACCCACGGCCGCGAGCACTTCGAGGATGTAACGCCGTTCGACTTCCTCAAGAGGCACGAGATCTGCCGGGTCGTTGGAACCCACCAGGACGTGACGCGATTCGTGCTGACGAATTCTTTCGGGCAAGTCTTCGAGCCGGATCTCGTCCCCTTGGCAGAGCGCCACTGCGCGTTCAATACAGTTGGAAAGCTCCCGAACGTTCCCGGGGAATGGATAACAAAGCAAACGTTCGGCTGCGGCCGCGCTCAACCCCGTCAGTGACTTGCCACTCATGCCTGCAAACTTGTCGATGAACTCCTGTGCAAGCAAGAGAGCATCTCCTCCGCGGGCTCTCAGCGGCGGCAGCGTGACCGAAATGACGTTCAGACGGTAGTACAGATCCTCGCGAAAACGACGCTCTTCGATGGCCCGTTCCAAGTCCCGATTGGTCGCCGTGATGATCCGCGCATTAAAGGGCACTTCAGCGCTGTGGCCAACGGGCCGCACCCGGCGTTCCTGTAGCGCGCGCAGTAGTTTGGGTTGTAGCCCGAGTGGCATCTCGCCGATCTCGTCCAGGAATAGCGTTCCACCGTCCGCCGCGAAGAGCAGGCCCTTGCGGTCTTGTCTGGCGTCGGTGAAGGCCCCGCGCACATGGCCAAACAGCTGACTCTCAAGCAGCGCTTCGGGCATGGCCGCGCAGTCCACCGCCACGAAGGGCCCGGCGCTTCTCTGACTGTGCGCGTGCAGCGCTTTCGCGACCACCTCTTTGCCCGTGCCACTCTCACCCAAAATCAACACGGTGCTGTCGCTTGCGGCGATTTGGGTTAGGAGTTCAAAGACGTTGGCCATGGCCGCGCTGGAGCCGCTCAGGCCGCCAAAACCACGCGCGCCGCTCGCGGCACTGCGAAGGCGACGGACTTCTTGGCGCAGGGCGTAGTGGTCCAGCGCTCGCGCCAGCCCCATGGCCACTGCTTCCAGGTCGAAGGGTTTCGTAACAAAATCGTAGGCACCGGCGCGCAACGCCGCCACCGCGGTCTCCATCGACCCGAACGCCGTCATCACGATCACTGGCACGTCACTGCGAGCGGCCACGATTCGTTCGCAGAGTTCCACGCCAGTCATCTGGCCCAAATTCAAGTCGGTGAGCACCACACCAAGATCTTCGGTGTCCAAGCGCTGCAGTGCCTGCTCCGCTGTTGAGCAGGCCGACACGTCGAATCCCTCCGCGGTCAGCCCGTCGATCAGCAAATCCGCGGCGCTCGCGTCGTCTTCTACCACCAGCACGCGGCGGCAGATCGGCTCGGGTGGTAGTGAAACGGACTTCATGGCTCCCGTGTGGGAAGGTACACCGTGAACGTGCTGCCGTGACCCAGTTCGCTCACCAGGGCAATGCGGCCGCCGTGTTCATCGATGATTTCGCGTGTGATGGACAGTCCCAGGCCGGTGCCCTCGCCCGCGCTCTTGGTGGTGAAGAAGGGCTCAAACGCCTGCGCTGCGGTCGCCTTGTTCATACCGGTGCCGCGGTCTTGGATCCGAATCGTCGCGTGACCATCCGCGTCCCCTTCAGCGACGGCGATGTTCACGTTTCCGCCCTCTTGGCTGGCGTGGATGGCGTTCACCAAGAGATTCGTCAGCGCCTGCTGCAACTGAGCGGCATCGACAAATGCCCGGATCGTTTCGGTGCCCGTGACCGCCACGGCCACTCCACGCTTCTTCGCGAGGGGCGTCAGTAGCTCCACACTTCTCTGAACCAGAGGCATCAGCAACTCGGACGCACGTTTGGCTTCCTTTCGACGCGCGTAGTCCAAGAGCTGGCGAATGATGCGCGCCATGCGGTCCGCCTGTTCGGCAATGATGTCGGCGTATTGTGTGGCTTGCTCCGGCGTCGCACGCCCGCGGGAAATGAGCTTAGCGCGTCCAGAAACGACGTTGAGCGGGGTGCCCAGCTCGTGCGCCAGTCCGGCCGCCAGGCGCCCTACAGTGGTCAGCCGGTCGGCGTGGCGCAGCTGCTCTGCAGTCGCCACGCGCGCCGCCGACTCGGCTTCCAGGTTGGAGCGCGCCAGGGCTAGCTGCTCGCACATGGCGTTCATTTCCCGAGCGAGCTCGCCGACCTCGTCTGATTGCGCCAGGGTCAACGGTTCATCCAGGTCGCCTGCGCCAATCCGCCTGGCCTTGGCTACCAGCTGCGCCATCGGGCGTCCCACCAAGGACACTCCAAGTGCGTAGACAATCGCCGCGCAGACCGCAGCCACGAGCAAGTAGGCGAGAAGCACGTTCAGCATTGTGGTCTTCAGATACTGCCGTGCGGGGACGAGGGATTCCGACAGCTCCAGCACCATCCCGGTGGCCGCGATGGGGGCCATCGTGAGCAATCGCTCGTCACCGGATGGGTCGATACGCCAACCGTTTCCTTGCTCGAGCATCGCCGCGGCGATGTGTATCGTCTTGCCGGCACGGATATCCGCACGCTCAGATGATGACAGGATCACCTCTGCGCTTTCGACCGGCTGTAGGCTCAGTCGTAGGTCACTGCGGTCGCGGTCTAGATCCGCCACTAGATTCCGCGCGGCCTTTTCACCCGCACTCTTTCGCACGCTTTCGTAGGCGCGGCCGATGGTCAGAGTGACGGCGCGATGGTCACGTCGTACGTCGACTTGAAACAACGCAACTTCCCGCTGGTAGCGGATCCAGGCGAACACGCCGAGCACCAGGGAAACGCCGACGATCAACCAAAGGACGAGCCTGCGTGCCAGTTTCACCCTACAGTCCTGGCTTTGAGATCCAGCGCACGCAATCAAAAAGAAACATGGGCGTTCACGCTTGGGCTGGCTCGGGCTCGGTCGAAGCGGCGCTCTCGCCGGAGCGGTCCAAGGCGAGTTTGAATAACACGGGACCCGCAATCTCGTTGATGGCAACCGTTGCAATTGCCAGCGAGCGCAGCCCGGCGCCAAAGCCCGGGAACTGGCGTTCCACCACGATGGCGATGCCCAGAGTGAGCCCGGCTTGGGAAATGAGACCGCTGGCGCCGTAGCTGCGCACGGGGCCCTGCTCCTTGGCAGTGCGACAGGCGAGACGATGCGCCAGAACCGTTGCCGCAGCCCGAATCACGCACAAGCCGACCGCGAGCGGCCAGAGCTGCTTCAGAAGCGGCAAGTCCAGGTGGGCGCCTGCGGCAGCGAAGAACACGACGAAGACCAGCGCGCTTGTTTGACCGACTGCGTGCAACAGCTTTTCGCCTTGATTCGAAAAATTCTGCACGAAGAACCCTGCGGACAAGAAGGTGAGCAGCGGGTCGAAATGCAGATAGCGCAGTCCATAGGTGAGTCCGAAGCCGAGCGTTACGAGCACAATCAACAGTTCCGTACCCACGAACCGGAGGTAGAGCGCCAGCAGCACGCCGACGGTCACACCCAGGGAAATGCTGGACAATAGCTCATGGCCCACGGCCATCACCGCCTGGCTCGACAGTACGGCGGACGGGTCCACGAGCTGGCGCGCACCCAAGGTGGCAACGGCCAAGAGCACGAGCACCACCACGTCCGAACTCATGACGAACGCGAGGGAGAATCGGGTCACGGGTCCATCAGCACGGGTCTGACTCAAGATCGCCAAAGTCGCGGAGGGGCTCCGACTCACGGCGATGACGCCCCATAGAACGCCGGCCGCGAGCAGAAACCCGAGGGATTGGCCCGCCATGAACGGCATGAATCGCGCGAGTAGCACGTAGGCCGTCGCCGCAACCAAGAAGACAATCAGTGTCTGAAACCCGGTGGCGATCGCCAGCAGCTTGAGCCCTTCGCGCAAGTGCGCGAGACGCAGCTCTGCACCACCCGCCAGCGCGATCAGCGCGAGCGCCAAGGTGCCGACGATTCCGAGTCCTTCAACGGTGTCGTGGTCGAGAAAGTGGCCAACATGTGGCCCGGCCAGGACACCCGCGAGAATGTAGCCAGTGAGATGGGGGAGGCCGAACTCTTCCAGGACTTCGGACATCAGCGTTCCGGCGAGGAGCAAGAATCCAATGGCGCCGACGATGTCGCTCGCGCTGTGGGATCCAGGCACATGGCGCGTGACTGCCCACGCGAGGCCGAACAGTGCCAGCAGCATCGCAGTTTGAACGACTCGGACTCCCTTGGACTTGTGTGGCGCGGGACCCGTCATGGCGCAGCCACCTCTTTCACCAGATCCGGCGGCGGATCCGAACCGCTCTCGCGCCGCAGCACTCGGTTGATCGCCGGCGGCCCCAGCGCCTCGCCGACAATGCAAGAAATGGCGGAGGCGCCCAACACGATACTGCCGACGGGTCCCTCGAAGCGAAGCGCAAACGCCAAGCCGAATGCCATGTTCAACGCGCCCGCCGGCAAGAATCCAAATACGAGCGCCGGCCCCGCTTTCGCTGCCGCCGGGACCAATCGAACGGCCGCCCCGGTCAGGCTCTTTGCCAAGAAGCGACACACAACCGCCAGGAGCGTTGCGCCGATGATCCACCGCTCTGCGCCAAGATCGACGTGCATCCCTGCCACAATGAGCAGCGGTACGAGCACCGCATGTTCGCTGCGAGCCAGCATCTTGCCCAGTTCCCTGCGACGACCCGAGAACATCGCGATGGCCACGCCTTGAGCGAAGCAAACGGTAATGCCGGCGAGGTGGTATCGCTCAGCGATGCCTACGCACAACAGCGTCGTGCCCAGCAGGATACTGAACGTTTCCGTAGCGCGCAGCTCGACACGCAGCAGCGCCGCAGCCACCAGTCCAACCGCAACGCCGACCCCGATCGTGGCTAGCGTGATGCCGACGGGTGAGACCGTTGCAGACAGGGGTGACGGCAGCAGGGCGAGCCCAAAAGCAAGTGCGACAATCGGGACGGCATCGTCGCCTTCTGCGAGATCTTGCATCAGCTCTGCGATCACGCCGCGCACTCGGGCTTTGGCCACCACGGCGGCCACGGCGTAGCGAGTGGTCTCGGACGAAACCGCCCCTACTCCCAGGCAACACAACAACAGCTGCCGCTGATCGAGGGGCCAGAACGGTCGCGCCACCGCCCAGAAGATGCCGGCCGCAATCGCTCCTGCCGCGGCCGCAAACACTGTTGCCAGGACCAGTCGGCGCACGCGCATGCGACGCGTTCCAACCATTCCGAACTGCACACCGATCAGCAGGCCCAGCCAAGCGATTGCCACGATGGCAAAGGGCGAGGCGCCCGCGAGAGTACGTTTGTCTACGAGCCCGAGCATTCCGGGGGCGACGGCCACGCCCAGCAAGATGAGCTCCGCGCCCGACGTGAAGCCCCAGCGGCTACCTGGTTGTGTCGCTGCCCGGCGACTGCCCAAAAACGCCAGCGCAAGAACCGCAATCCAGAGCGTGACGTCGCTCACGCAACGGCCTCACGCACAGCCGCTGACTGGACGTCCTTTGCGGCATCCAGTGCGGCCTGACACAACTGGGCAGACGCCTGCGCGGCATCGCTCGTGACAGCGATGCTTAACCGAAGCGAGCGTGAGGTCACTTCGTCCACCTCGATTCGAGGCTCCGCGCCAACTTGTGCGATCGCCTGGAGCACACGATCCAACGTTTTCGCCAAGTCCGTGGGTGCGTCCAAGGTCATGACGACGCGAACGCGCGGTCCACCCGGACTCACCTGCAGCGTGCGAGTCAGCAAGAGTAGATACGGGACCCTGGCGACGGTTTGGCCATCGCCAAGTATTTGAAGATCGAACAAGCCCAGTTCCGTGACACGCCCAGCGCGTTCGCCGAGTTCAATCCAATCGCCGGCTTTCACGCGCCGACCGAAGAGCAAGCTGATGCCTACCAGGGCCGACGCACACAGGGGCAGGGCACCCAAAGCCACCACGATGAACAAGAGCCAGCCACTGACGCTGAGTGCGCCGCGAGCATCGCCCGTGACCACAGGCGCCACGAAAATCAAACAGCACACCACCATCGCGCCCCGCAGCAGCAGGCTGGTGGCGGGCGCCAGGTCCGGGGCGAGCCATGCGAGTTGCGTTTCCCCCCTGGCAACACTTCGAAAGAACAAGCCAACAAACCGCACCGTGAGCAAGAGCGCCAATCCGGCAATCGCCAGCGCCGCGATGACCGGCAGCGAGGCCGCCAACCGCCCTGCGAAGGACGCCAAGGGCAGCGTGAACGCACCGGTCAAGCGGGCGGTGTAGCCGCGCGTACTCTCAAACATGGACAGCGTGACGACGAGCCAGCCGTAGGCGACGAGAAGCTGTCCTATCCAGCCCAGCGCCCCGGCTCCCACCGTCAGAGCGTTGCGGAACGTGGATGGCGAAAGCAGCTCCAACGAGTGGAGTCGCACGGGCGGGACACGTTCTGGGTGTTCGGCGATCAGCGCGCGAACGCGGCGGGCGAGTTCACCAATGCGCCGAATGAACGCCAGCGCCAACAGACTGAACAAGACGACCAGCGAAACGGAGAATACCGTCGACGCGAGCATCGTCCGCCGCCGCTCGCGTTTTAGAGCCTCCTTGACCTTTGCATTTACGCGAGCCGCGTAGTCCGCGACGTTTGCGTCTCCAGCTGCCTGGGCGTCCGCCGCGTCCAGCTCAACGACGGGTGTGCTTCCAACATAGAGCAGCACAAACTCGCCGCGACGTTCGGTGCGCACCTCCGCGTCAGTGTCATCCACGGCCGCCGCAAGCACTTCGGTGGCCTGCTGAGCCCGCTTCTCCGCACTCAGCTCTCCGCGGCCACGCTGCAGACTGAAGACCTCCGAGTCCTTGATGCGGACGGTTGCGGGTGCTTCTGCCGCCAGGCCAAGACCCGTGATCGACAGGAACGCAACGCAGAGCGCCCCTATTCGAGCAACGTCACGAGCTAACATCGGCCCGGTCCGCACGCTGCGCCAGCGCCAAGATCCACCTTCGGGGCTGGCCGACTACGGAAAACGGCGCGACCATGCCGCATGCTGCAGCACAGATCGTGCCAGCCGGGCGTCCGCTAGGAGCTTCGACATTGCGCGCTTCGGTCTTGCCACCAGTGTGTCACTTCCACCCATTGGGTCGAAGTGACACAGCGGGGAGAGACGCTTCGTCGGCGCTAGTCGGCTCTTGAATGAGCAGGTTTTTTGGCCTGCGCCACGCAGTTCGGTCGCGGCGCGTTCCCGTCGCGCCGCGTCAACCGCACACGTTCGGCGTGCCGCTTCCTCCGCATGTTTTTGGCGGAGTACAGGAACCGCAACTATAGGTGTTGCCACACGAGTCCGTGTACACGTCGCAGTCCTTCCCGGCCGTGCCACAGTTCGTTGGCGTGCAGCCGCAGACGTTCGCGACTCCGAGTCCGCCGCAGGTTTCGGGCGGCGTGCAACTTCCGCAAGAGAGGCTGCCTCCGCACTTGTCGGAAATGGCCCCGCAGTCCTTGCCCTCGGCCCCGCAAGTCGACGGCGTGCAGGTCACGCCGCCGGTGCCGCCGGTTGCTCCCGCTACGCCGCCGGTGCCGCCGGTTGCTCCCGCCGCGCCGCCGGTGCCACCCGTTGTTCCCGCTACGCCGCCCGCACCACCCGTTGTTCCCGCTACGCCGCCGACGCCACCCGTTGTTCCCGCTACGCCGCCGGTGCCGCCGGTGGCTCCCGCCGCGCCGCCGGTTGCTCCCGCCGCGCCGCTGACTCCGCCACTAGCGGAGGCGTCCGGAGCACCCACGGTGACTTGCCGGTCCTCGGAACTGCAAGCTCCAAGCAGCGTGCCGAGCCCAATGATGAGGATACCGGCCGGGTGTGAAGAGTGTCGGTCCACACCCCACATTATAGAGCGTCTTCTCTGGCAACGCTGTGTTTTCCAGAAAGACTGCACGGGGCTCCGTGAGGCTGCTGGATGCCAGAACGGCGGGCCATGCCCCGCGGTCTGCTACGGCGAATGCGTCGAACTGCCGCCACCCCCCACGGGCTGCTACAGCGACGGGGACTGCGGAAAAGGGCAGAGCTGCAACGCTAGTGTCGTGTGTTTGCCTGCGCCGGGCTGCAGCACCGGAGGCAATTGCCCAGCGGTCTGCTACGGCGAGTGTGTCTGATTTTGAAATCTTGCTCGAAGCGCGAACAACCGTGAACACGGGCGAGGCCGGCGGCGAGCGCACGGTGAAGGAGCTCGAGCGCCTCTAGTTCCGATTGCCCCGCCGCCGACGGCGCCAGCTCCGTTCAATACGGTGTGTTGGGTTCTCGACACACCTGCAGATGCTGGACGGGCTACCCGTCTAAGTCGGAAATACGAAGTGGAAAAACTCGGCGCGGCTGCTG
>CBDUPW010000096.1:0-23379 GCA_965369205.1 uncultured Polyangiaceae bacterium
GGCCGCCGCCATGCCCGCGGTCCAGTCTTTCGTCGCACCCGCGGTTGCGCCGCCGGTCCCCGAGATCACCGCGGGAGGCGCTGCCATCCCCGGCGCGGCGCGCAAGCGCCTCAAGTTACGCGTGCTCGGCGACTCCCGACCCATCGTGCAGCTGATCGCCGGTGGCACGGGGATCACAGCGGTGGAGCCGGGCCCCGGCGGATTGATCGTCGTGCACTATGCCGGGGATGACCGCTTCGTGGCCGACGTCGTGCGGCACCTCGTGGCCAGCGGCGTGGGCGTGGTCGGCGTCGAAGCCGAGCGCAACGAACTCGAGCGCATCTTCTTGGAAGTGACACGAGGAGATCTGGGATGAGCGCGCAGACCGGCCGACCCAACGTCGTGGCACCGCCGCCCTCGTCCAGGCGCATCGACATGGCCCGCGCCCAGGTCGACCACCTGCGCAACGATCCGAACCCCGTGTGGATGCGAGAACTGCGTCAGGCCGCTCGGCTGACCCGCACGCCAGTGATCCTCGCAGTTATCACGGGCGTGATGGCGCTTCTGATCTGCTCCGTGGGCGGTGTCGCCAGTGTGGCCACGGAGCCGGCAAAAGTCGGTGCGGCCCTGTACCACGTGTTCTTTTCCCTGGCCTTCGCCGTGGTGACTTGGGTGGCTCCCGCTGTCGCTGCGAGCACGATCTCGAGCGAACGCTCCGGCCGCACCTGGGAGGCGCTGTTGCTCACCGGGCTGGGCACACCGACCATCGCACGCGGAAAGTTTCTGGCTTCGTTTACCTACATCTCGCTCTACATCGTGATGCTGTCCCCGGTGGGCGCCCTGCCCTTCCTCTTCGGTGGTGTCACCGCCACCGACGTGGTCGCCGCCTTTGCGCTGCTATTTTTGATCGCGGTGCTCTCGGTCGCTTTTGGCCTCTCGATCAGCAGCAAGTTCGCCAGTGCTGCAGTGGCCATCGTGATCACACTGTTGGTGGCCTTCCCTTTGAGCATCGCCGTGTACCTGCTCGGCGGCGTGGGCCTGTCCTTCGCAGCGCATGACCTGTGGCCTGCAGTGCCCAGCGGCCCGCCCGTGTGGCTGCCCGCGGCCTACGCTCGGGCAGACTTTGGTCTTGAATACGTGACCTTTCTCGTGGCCGCACCGCTCTTGTCCGTGGCCGTGCCGGGTTGGTTCTTCTACGAAGTGACCCTGGCGAATATGGCCGGCGTCAGCGACGACCGCTCCAGCGGACTGCGACGCTGGTTTCTGGTGTGCAGCTTGCTTCTGTGTGTGGGCTGCATTGTCAGTATCGGCGCGGTGCCTGGCGTCGAAACGCCCATCGTCGGGCTCTGTGTCTTGGTCGTATTCGGCGTCTTTGCAGCTTTCGTCTTTGCCGGAGAACCCCTAGGAGCGTCTCGACGGGTGCAAGTGCATTGGGATCGGGCCAAGGTCGGCAAGGCGCGTCGTTTCTTCGGGCCCGGCCTGGTGCGCGCAAGCGTGACCGGGATCGCATTTTCGGTGCTGGCTCTGCTGGCGGTTGCCGCCGCCGCCGTGGCCTTCAACTACGCGCGGGGCGGCAGCGGCGACGACGCGACCCGCGTGGTGTCCTTCGCCGTCTACTCCTGCGCGTTCTTACTATTCCTGTTCGGCTTCGGAGCGTGGACGCGGGCGCGCTCCCTCACGAGCGCAGTGCCCCGGGTGCTGTTGGTCGGCATGTTGTTTCTGGCGCTCGCCGGCCCATGGCTCGCCATGGCAATTGCCGGGATCTTGAGCGACGGAAGCGACGAAGCGCTCTTGGTGGCATCGCCGTCGCCGCTGTACGTCTTCGTCATGCTCGACAAGATCGGTGGCGCGGAACAAGAGCTCTCACTGATCGCGGGAGCCGTCGCCGCGGCAGGTTGGGGTTTCCTTGGCGCAGGCCTGCTCACTGCGGCCGCAACCCGGGCCCGCCGGATCGTGCGCGAGCACGAGCTGCGCCTGACCAAGCTCGACGATCTGCTCGCCGCCGAGGACAATCCGCAGCCCGAAAAAGATCTCGCACTCGAGAGCGAAGGTGCAGCGCAGGCGCCGCCGGATGCGGCTTCCGGGGGCCAGGCGCCCCAAGAGGGCATGGAGTGAGCGATCCGGCCCTGCTCGACGCCGCCTTCATTCGGGAGCTCGAAGCGCTGCGGCGTCGGCTGGAGATCCGAGCGCGCTCCGGCGGCACCGGCGAACACACCGCCCGCCGACGTGGCGGATCCGCCGAATTTCAGGAGCATCGTGCCTATGTGCCCGGAGACGACCTGCGTCGCATCGATTGGCTCGCCTACGCGCGCACCGGCGAACCCGTGCTCAAGTTGTTCCGAGCCGAAGAAGATGTAGTCATCCGCCTACTCGTCGACGCCTCTGCCTCTTTGGACTTCGGGGATCCAAAGAAGATCGACGTGGCACGCCGTATTGCCGCCGCCGTCGGCTACATGGGCCTCGCCGGCTCGCAACGCGCACAGGTCCTTCTGGCCCAGGGTTCCGGCGATGGCGGTGCGGGCGGGATCCGCCGCACGAACTCCCCACGCCGAGGCCGCGCAGGGCTACCCGGGCTCCTCCGAGACTTGGCGGCTGCCGAAGCAACGGGCAGCCTGGACCTGGCCAAAGCGATCGACCAATCCGTTCAGCGCTCGCCGCGACCAGGAATGCTTGTAGTGCTCAGCGACTTTTTCGACGCCGGTCCGGTGCTCGCCGCGCTCAGCCGTGCTCGAGCGGCGGGACATGACCTCTTCCTTATCCAGATACTGATGCGTTCGGAGCTCGAACCAGACATGGACGGCGACTTCGCCCTCGTCGATTCGGAGACCGGGCAAGCGGTTGATCTGACTGTCGATGCCGCTGCCATCGACGCCTACGTGCTTCGCGTGACGGGACTGATCGAAGAGCTTCGCGCCTTCGCCAAGCGCCACGGCGCTACGTATGTTCGGACCACCACGGACGCGCCCCTTGAAGGAGTGGTGCGGCGCTTCGTGGCGCGCGGGCTAGACTAATTTTTAAGTAAATACAACAACTTAGCCCCTCAAAACGCCGCGCACAGAGCGCGTCGATATGTCGACGCGCTCCATGCCGACGCGCGCACTCACGCCTTCTTCGCGCGGCGACTACGTCGCTTTGCTTTCTTGGCCGGCGCTGCTGCGGGGGCCGCGGGGGCCGCTGCCGCCTTCTTGCGGCGCGCCTTCTTGCGACGTGCCTTCTTGGCGGGCGCCTTCTTGGCTGCCTTCTTCTTACTCGCCTTCTTGGCTGTCTTCTTCTTGCTCGCCTTCTTGCGCCGCGCCTTCTTCCGCGGTGCTTTCGCGGGCGCTGCCGCAGCCTTTGCTTTCTTTGCCTTACGCTTACGTACTGCCATTTGTTTTTCCCTTCGTCACAGCTCTACAGCTGTGCATGAAGTAATTTTCTTTCAAAGTGCACCCGTTCGTCAAGTCCGAGATGCACTTCGCTGACGTCCGCGACCGACGCACACCTCCTTGGAGGCGTGCGCTCGCGCGTCGAGTGAGCGATCGAAACGCGTGCTCGGCGCGGTTGCAGCGCGAACCGGATCAACGTTGCCACTGCGTGTCGCGTCGACTGCTGCATGAGCGATTTGGCGTCAATCTTCCGCAAGATTTGCGATCTCGACTCCACAACGGCGGTCGATGCGCGCGCGCGCGTCACGGTCTTGCATCACCACCACGGGTTGGCGCACGCGCGCCCGAGAACCGCTCGGCGCACGCCACTGCGTGGCGCCTCACAGGTCGAACTTTTTTTTTCGAGCACGCATACAATCGCGACGCCAGAAACGGCAGCGGCCTGGGTTTGTCGCCGTCGCGGGGCGCCTTGCGGCAGCAGCGCACCCACAGCGCGATGCACGCGCGTGTGGGTGCAGTCGGCGGCAACGCACCCGGCGAAAGGGCGAAATGCGGAAATTCCGGCGCATTTTCTCCCACAATGCGCGGCATTGAGTTCGGGGTGCGTCTTGCCACGACGAAGGCGCGCGCGGTCGATGCGTCCTCTCGGACCCGCGTCAGGAGCCCCTGAAGCACTTTGCGCAGATCCAGGCTAGAGTCCTCGCCGATGCCGCTGGAGCTGAGGTCGCCGTGGGGTCTGGCTCTGCTTGGACTGCTCGCACCGCTTGTCGTTCTGTACATCCTCAAGGTGAGGCGGGAGCGCAAGCTGGTGTCGTCCACTTGGCTCTGGAGCGAAGCCCAGCGCGATCTGATGGCCAAGAGCCCCTTCAAGCGCTTGATCCCCCAAGTGCCGCTGTTCTTGCAGGCCATAGCGCTCATCTTGCTCGCCCTCGCCTTTGCCCAGCCCGCGAGTCGGGGCGGTGCGATCGTCGGCGACCACGTGGCGATCGTGATCGACGCCAGCGCCTCCATGAGCGCCTCAGAAGGCGAAGGTCGGCGCATCGACGCCGCTAAGAAGGCGGCACACGACGTCATCGCGGCCCTCGCTCCCGGCGCCGACGCCTTGATCGTGGAATCTGGCGCCGACGCCCGCATCGCGTCCCCTCTCGACCGCGACAAGCGGCGGCTCGCAGCCGCCGTGGATCAGCTGGACGCTCGGGACGTCGAGGGGCGCCTCGGACGCGCCGTCGCGTTGGCAACGGATCGCCTACGCCAGCTGCCCGGAGACAAGCGCCTGGTCGTGATCACCGACGGCGCCCTGGCAGACCCGAGTGCCCTCGCAACGGCCAGTTTGCCGATGGATTTGATACGTGTGGGCAGCGCCAAGGACAACAGCGCGATCGTTCGAGTCGACGTCCGCGACGGCAAGAACCGCACGACCAAGCGGGACGAGGTCCAGGTCTTTGCCTCAGTCGCCCACTACGGGGCGACGCCTCGGGAGGTCTTCGTCACGCTGCGGCTGCGCAACGTCGAGACTCCTCTGGCCTCTAGGAAACTGACGCTGTCTCCGGGACAGAAAGCGCCTGTGGTGCTGGCCTTCGAGCCGACCCCCCAGGACCGAGACGCGGGGCTGATCGTCGAAATCTCGCCCCGAGACGCCCTACCCGCAGACGACATGGCCTTCTCGAGGGTTCCGGCGGGGCGCCGGCTGCCCGTGGTGCTTGCCCCGAGTGATGGCAACCCTTGGGTGCGCCGAGCGCTCTTGGCGGACCCCGATGTCGACTTGTCGGGCACAGACATCGAAAAACTGGCCGCCGCGGACGTGCCTGGGGATGCACTTGTGGTGGTCGACGGCGCCTGCCCCGCCGCTCTGCCCGGGGGCGATCTGCTCGTTCTCAATCCCAAAGCCGGCCGCTGCCGGACGGCCACCATCACGACGACCCTCAAGGGGCCGCCGATCACCTCCTGGGCCACCTCGGATCCGCGGCTGCGCTTTTTGACTCTGGACGGCGTCGAAATCGCGACCGCCAACAAGATAGAGGTCGAGGGACCGACGGACGCACTCGTTCGCACCCGAGACGGCGCCATCATTAGTGATATTTCCCTGCCGGGCCGGACCGGCACCTTGGTGGCCTTCGATGTCGGGGAGTCCAACTGGCCGCTCAAGGCGTCTTTTGTGCTGTTCATGCGCAACATCGTGGAGCTTGCGCGCACCCACCGCGCCCGAGGCATCACGGGCCCGGCGCGCACCGGCCAGCCCCTACGCATCCGCGTGCCCCCTGACGTTAGCCAGGTGAAGGTCACCCATCCGGACGAGAAGGAGAGCGAAGTGCTCGCGCGGCTCGGCCTGGCCGTAGTGCCCGAGGCGAGGCGCGCAGGCTTCTATTTCGCGAGCTGGGAAGGCACGCGGCCCGGCTCAGTGCTGGTGGCGGCGAACTTGGTGAGCGCCGCAGAAAGCGATATCCGAGAACGCACGATCGAACAGGGCAATGCCAAGGTGAGCGTCTCGGCAGCCAGCGACGTGGCCGACGCCTTCACAGACTGGGCTTGGCTGCTCGCTCTGCTGGCGCTGGCGTTCGTCGTTGCTGACGCGATCTGGCTGACGCGAAAGCCTTGGGTGCGCGCGCCGGCGGTGGTCGAACCTCCCAAGCGGCCCGAACGCGCGGCTCGGGAGGCTGCCTGATGGCCCCGGAACTGGCGAAGTACTTGCCGTGGGCCGCACTGGCCGCCGCACTGCTGCTCGCGTTTGGCTACTTCTTTCGCGCCCTGCGCCAAGGCATGGCGCGTCGGCCCGTGCTCTTGGCCGGCAGCGCCATCGCGATCTTGCTCGTCGTGTACGTGGGCACCACGTGGGCCGGGGTCTTGAATGAGCGCTACGTGCGCCTGGAACGGCCGCTCCTGGCACTACCCTGTGCTGCCGCAGTCGCGTTCGTCGCCTGGAGACTGCTCACCCTTTCCCCTCGCGTGGGCCCATTTCGTCGCTTCTTGACCGACCTCTTGATCATGACTTCGGCACTGGCGGCAGCGCTGGCAAGCGTGGGCGTGGAGATCGGCAAACCCCTAGACCGCCTTGCCGTGATCATCGCCATCGATCGAAGCCGCAGCATCGATCTGGTGCCAGACGCCGAGGCACGCATCAGCGCAGAGCTCCAAGTGGCCGAGCTGTCCATGCGCGACGACGACCGAGTGGGCAGCATCGCGTTTGCGGCGGAAGCGGCCGTCGAAGACCCCCTTCGACCCAAGACGCGACTTCCAGCGCCTCAGAAGGTCGAGCTGGGCCGGGACGGCACGGACGTGGGTGCCGCGCTCCGCCGCGCCCTGGCGGACGTACCTGCGGACGCAGCCGCGCGCATCGTGATCGTCTCGGACGGCGTGGCAACCCGGGGCGACGCCCTGGAAGCAGCCGCCGCTGCGGTGGCCGCGGGTGTTCCGGTGGACGTCGTTCCGTTGGATCAAGCGAAAATGACCGACGTGCGCGTGGTCGCTGTGCGCATGCCCACTCGCGCCAGCGAGGGCGAGACCATGGAGCTGCGCATCGTCACGGCTTCGACGTTGGAGGCGCCCATCGAGGTGCGGGTATTTCGGGACGGTGAACTGATCAAGCGCGGCAAAGCCAAAGTGGCGGCAGGCGAAGACGTGCTGCGCATGCGCGAAACCGCTCCAGGCCCCGGCTTGCATCGCTACGACGTTGAGGTCACAGCGATCGATCCAAAACACGACGAGGCCCCAGAGGACAACCGCGGCTCCACCTTCTTGCGGGTGCGGGGACAAGCCTCCGCGCTGATCTTGGAGAGCAAAGCGGAGCTAGCCACGGCGCTGGTGCAGGCCCTGGAGCATGCCGCCTACCAAGTGACGACCAAAAGCGCCGCCGGCGCTCCCGAAGACGTGGCTGGGTTCGCCGCATATGACTTGGTCGTGCTCTCCGACATTCCAGCGGCGGATCTGACCCCGACGCAACTCGAAGCGCTCGCCACGTATGTGCGCGATCTCGGCGGGGGCCTGATCCTCATGGGTGGTGACAAGTCCATGGGCCCGGGCGGCTACGGCAAGACGCCGGTGGAGGAAGTCAGCCCCGTGTCCTTCGACCTGAAGCAGGAACGGCGGCGCGCCAGCTTGGCGGAAGTGATCGCCATCGACTACTCAGGCTCGATGGCGATGCGTGCGGGCTCCCGCACGAAGTTGGAGTTGGCCAACGAGGCCGCAGCGCGGTCCGCAGAGCTCCTGGGAGTGGGCGACCGCCTGGGCGTGATGCACGTGGACACCACCGTCAGCTGGACGGTGCCCCTCGGGCCGATCACCGACAAAGCGAAAATCGCGAAGGCGATCCGCAGCGTGGGACCCGGCGGCGGCGGGATCTACATCGATCTCACGCTGCAGAACGCCTACGCGGCGTTGCAGAAGGAGACCGTCAACCTCAAGCATCTGTTGCTCTTTTCTGACGGTGGAGACGCCGAAGAACGACCGAACGCCTTTGCCCTGGTCTCGGGCGCCAAATCCCGAGGCATCACGACCAGCGTGGTCGCACTGGGCCGCGGTTCGGACGTGACGGCGCTAGAAAAGATGAGTCAACTCGGCGACGGCCGCTTCTACTTGGTCGAGGACGCCTCACGCTTGCCTGCCGTGTTCGCCCAAGAAACCATCCTGGCAGCGCGCAGCGCCATCAACGAAACCCCCTTCAAGATCAGCGTGCAGACCCCGGGCCCGGCGCTACGAGGCATCGATCTCAGCGCTGCGCCGCAGCTACTGGGATACGTCGTCACCATTCCGAAGGGCCGGGCCCAGGTGCATTTGACGGGCCCCGAAGGCGACCCCGTCCTGGCCACCTGGTCCGTCGGGATCGGGCGCAGCGCCGCGTTCACCAGCGATTTCAAAGACCGCTGGGGGTCGGGGTGGACGGCGTGGCCGGGCGGCGCGCGGCTTTTTGCGCAGTTGGCCCGGGACGTCACCCGACGCGCCGACGACCCGCGAGTCCGACTGGAAGCCGACGCCTCGGGCGGTGAACTGCACGTGCGGGCCACGGTCGTGGACGACGACGGGCGCGCGGAGTCCTTCCGACGGCTCTCCGTGCGCATCGGCGGTCCGGACGGATTCAAGCGCGACGTTGCCCTCGAAGCCACGGGGGCCGGCTCGTATTCCGCCGCTGTCCCCTTGTCCCGCCCAGGCGCATACGTGGCGACCGCCCTTGATGATCTAGACGGCAAGGCCTTGGCCACCACGGGAGCGGTGCTCACGGCCGGTGAAGAGCTACGGCCGACGGGCTCGGACCGCGCGCTGCTCACTCGCATCGCAGAAGTGACCGGGGGCAAGACCCGGGACACCCTCGCTGGGATCTTCGACGACCGAGACGCCAAGCGCTTCTCGTACTTCTCCCTCACCTTCCCGCTCTTGCTGGCTGCAGCGCTGAGCCTGCTCTTCGGCGTCGCCGCGCGCCGACTCGCGCTGCCAGACGCCTTCACCCGCGCAACCGCGCGCGTCCGCGCTCGCTTCGACGCCCGAGCCGAAGCAAAGGCACGCCGCGCCGCCCAAGCCCGGGCGTCCGCGGCCGATACGAACCGCACCCTCGATGCGCTGCGCGACGTCAAGACGCGCGCCGCGCCGCCGCCCGGCCGGCCACCTCCCATCGCCGCCTCCCCCCGGCCGAGCGTCCAAACCGACGCCGCGCCTCCCAGCGTGCCCCACTTCGCGCGGGGGTCGGCGCACACGACTTCCTCCACTGCGGGCGGCGGCGCGGCCGAGGGCGGCAGCGGCCCCACGTCGGGCAAGCAGATGACCGCTGCGGAAATCTTGCTGGCGCGCCGACGCGGTCGGCGTGGCGGCTAAGAGCCGACCACGCCGCGGCTCGCGGATGCTATGACCGGTCGCAACATGCGATGCTCGCACGCCGCCCTCCTGCTTTCCGTCCTCGCGACGAGCGCGTGCCATCGGGGACCGACGCCGTGTGTGTCTGCGAGCGCCTGCGGCGACGGACTCGAGTGTTTGGCCAACCGCTGCGTGCCCAGTGGCGGCGAACCCGTGTCCCCAAAGGCGATCCGCGCAGTGCTCGAGCCGACGCGGTTGGCCGTGGTCAGCGCCCAAATCGAGCCGGGCGCATTGCCGACGGTTGTCACCTTCGGGAGCCACGCGCGAGGGGCCACGCGCCTGCTGCTGGAGTTTGGTGACTCACTCCAGCTGCGGGAGGTGGAAGCAGCCTTTCTCCTACTGGACCCGGCCAGCGGCGTCGCCCGGGGCAACGAAGACGTCACAGTGGAAGCGTTCCGCCTTGCAGACGCTTGGGACGATGCGGCGCTGAGTTGGGTGCGGGGCCCGCGACGTCTGCTTCCTTCGGCGACAGGCATCGCGCGGCCAAGCCCCCCGACCCCGCTCAGAATCGACGTCACGAACATCGTCCGCTATCTGGCGGCACACCCCGAGGCACATCGGGGACTGCTGCTCAGTGCGGGCGCCGGCGCCGGCGCCGGGGTGAGTTTCAGCACCGGCATTGCGGGCGGTCAGGGCCCCCGCCTCGAGCTCTACGGTCGCTGAGGGTGCGGATGCGGAGAGCACCGTGCTAGCGTCGGCGCCGCATGGCTGACTCGGTGCTCAGCGTTCAAGGGCTCACGGCCGCGTTCGATACGGATCGCGGGCGCCTGCGCGCGGTGCACGACGTTTCCTTCGACTTGCCCCGAGGTCAGACCCTAGCCATCGTTGGCGAAAGCGGTTGTGGCAAGAGTGTGACGGCACTGTCTATCCTGGGCCTTTTGCCGGTGCCTCCGGCCGTGATCGAAGCGGGCAAGATCCTCTACGACGGCAAGAACCTGCTCGAACTCAAAGAGCGCGAGATGCGCAAGATCCGCGGTGGCAAGATCGCAATGATCTTCCAAGAACCGATGACTTCGCTCAATCCGGTCTACACCGTCGGATCGCAAATCGTCGAAGCGGTGCGACTGCACAAACCGCTGTCCCGCGCCGCAGCGCGGGCCCGCGCCATCGAAATGCTCAAGCTCGTCGGCATTCCGTCTCCGGAGGATCGCGTCGACGCCTATCCCCATCAGCTCTCTGGCGGCATGCGCCAGCGCGTGATGATCGCCATGGCGCTGTCTTGTGACCCTGACGTGCTGATCGCCGACGAGCCGACAACGGCACTGGACGTGACCATCCAGGCTCAGATCCTGGACTTGCTGCGACGACTGCAAGCCGAGCTGGCGATGAGCATTCTGTTCATCACCCACGACCTTGGCGTTGTGGCGGAGTTTTCCAACAACGTCGTCGTCATGTACGCGGGTCGCGTGGTGGAAAGCGGCAGCGTGGAGGAGGTCTTCGCAGCGCCCGAACACCCGTACACCCGCGGACTGCTCGCGAGCGTGCCGCCTCTGGCTGCTTCACGCGGTGCAGCCAAGCGTGCGCGCCTACAAACCATCGAAGGAGTCGTGCCAGACTTGCTCAGTCTCCCCTCCGGCTGCCGCTTCGCGGCGCGCTGTGCTCACAAGAAGTCAGAGCCGCCAGGCTTCGAAGCCTGCGACAGCGACGAGCCGGCGCTTTTCTCCCTAGGACCCGGCCGAGCGTCTCGCTGCCACTACTCACAGCCATGAGCAAGAACGGAAAAGAAACGAGTCCTGGCGCCGCCGAAGCCCCCATCGGCAGCGAGGTGTACTGGGATCCACCCGAGGCTCCCGCGCCGGATGCGGGCCCAGACGCAACCGGAGGCTCTGAGACCCAAGACGAAGACGGCGCCGCAGCAAAAGAGCGCCGTCCACTCATGCACGCGGAGCGCGTCAGCAAGCTGTTTCCGGTCAAAAAGGGCCTATTTGGACGCACGCGCTTCGTGCGGGCGGTGGACGGCGTCTCGCTCTACGTTCGCCACGGCGAGACCTTGGGACTGGTCGGCGAAAGCGGCTGCGGCAAGAGCACGCTCGGGCGTACTCTCTTGAAGCTGCTCGAGCCCACGTCCGGCCGCATCGTCTTCGACGGCCAAGACATCACGCACATGAGCCACCGGCAGCTTCGCCCTCTGCGGCGGCGCATGCAGATCATTTTCCAGGACCCGTACTCCTCCCTCAATCCGCGCATGACGGTGCGCAGCATCGTCGGCGAGGCACTTTCGGTACACAAGCTGGCCAAAGACGCCGCCGAAGAAGAAGCAAAAGTCGAGGCACTACTGAAGCGGGTCGGGCTGCGGCCGGAAGCCATGAAGCGCTACCCCCACGAATTCTCTGGGGGCCAGCGCCAGCGCGTGGGCATCGCCCGCGCTCTCGCCGTCGAACCGGACTTTATCGTCTGCGACGAACCGATCAGTGCCCTCGACGTCTCGATTCAAGCCCAGATCGTGAATCTGCTCTTGGACTTACAAGACGAGTTCAAGCTTTCATTCTTGTTCATCTCGCACGATCTCAAAGTGGTCGAGTACATGAGCCACCGCGTCGCGGTCATGTATCTCGGCAAGCTTGTCGAGGTTGCTCCCGCAGAGTCTCTGTACGAGAGACGCCTGCACCCATACACGCGCGCCCTCTTGTCTGCGATCCCCGTTCCGGATCCGAGCAAGCGACGGCTGCGCGTGCTGCTCGAGGGTGACGTGCCGAGCCCGATGGATCCGCCCACGGGGTGCGCCTTCCACCCGCGCTGCCCCCGGGCAGAGAAGGGCAAGTGTGACACCGAAACGCCCCTGCTCGCGGAACTCGAAAAAGGCAGCCGGCACCGAGTGGCTTGTTTCCATCCCCACGACTGAGCCGGCGAAAGGCCGCGAGGAACGTCGTTTCAATCCAAACCCGGCGTGGGCGCAGCAGCCGCAGGCGCGCCCACCGCGCAGCGCAGCACCGAAAGCTCGACCGCTAGGCCCTTGGGGCGGCCAATGAATAGCAGGCCCGCCCGAGCCGCAAGGGGCTCGGCACTGCGGATGGTCGGCTCCGAGTCGAGGCGATCGACCAGCGCGCCCGTCGGGCTGATGGCGGCCAGCTTGGTCTCGTCCGTCACGCTGCCGAGGGACAGCCACAGCGGCGAGGCTTTCTTCTGTGCGGCCGCATCCAATATCAAACTGGGCACACCCGCACCCACGGATTCGTCCTGAAGGGTGCTGCGCGTGATCTCCCCTCCGCTGGCGATCCGTGCGAACTGCACCGCGCGCCCCTCGGCGCCGGGGGAAGTCGGGTCGTCGCGCCAGGCCACCAGCGCGCTGCCATCCGCAAGCCCAACAATGTCATAGACCAAGACATGGGACGGCACGGGGTTGATGGAGACGGGCTCGCCGGTGCGTGCGCCGTTTTCGTCCAGGGGCACGAGCATCAATCGGCGAGCCCCAAAAGCGATCAGCGGGATGTCCGCACTCGGCATCGGCGTCGCCCTGGCGTCACGCTTTTCGAGAGCGCGGCCCAGCCAGGCAAGCCAGAAGCCCCCGGGGCGGGTGCTGAGTTGCGGCGCCTCCGCGTCCTCCTCAGCGCCCGACACGATGCGCGCCGGCGAGATGGAGGCGATTTGCTCAGCCGCGAAGCTCGCGATCGAGATCACCGATCGGTCCTTCTTCCGGTCCAGTTGATCCCAAACCACCACGCCGCGCTTCTTCGACAGCGCGACGTCGAACACCTTCGAATCATCGCGACCTTCAGACACCTCGCCGCCCCAGGTGACGCCCAAAGTTGCGCCGGTGGACAGCCGTGCCATACGCAGCACGCCGCCACCCGCATCGCTGTCTGGCACTGCCGCGATCAGTGCTCCGCCGTAGCTGGCCAAACGTGGAGGCTCGACGTCTCCATGGGTCTTGCCCAGTTCAACGAATCTCCCACCTCGACCAGAACTCGGGAGTTCTGCGACGACGGCGGTGGTTCCGGCGCCCTTGGCCCGGAGCGCACTGACGTAGAAGTGCTCTCCGTGACTCACCGCGCGCCCCAGCTCGACAGCGAAGGGCAGGTCGGGCTCGTCCACGGAGCCATCGGCCTCAGCGGAAGACTGCGGGCCAACGTCCCCAAGGGTGAACACAGCCCCAGGAACGCTTTCCTGACACCGTGGCGCGACGGGCTGTGGCGTTGGCGCCGCACTCGCGGCGGCGCTGGACGAGGGTTGTGGGGTGCGGCGCTTGCAGCCTGGAGCAACGAGCCCGGCGATGACCAGCACTAGAACGGTACCGCGGGAAAGCCGCATGACGGCGGGCATAACAGGGCTTTTGCCGGGCAGCCAGCGCCGAGGACGGGGCCACCCCCCAAGGCGCGGGGGCAGAAGCAATGGGCAACGCCGACAACCGAGTATGATGGCGCCCGCATGCCTCGACGGAATCTGACGCGAGCCTATGAGCCTAACATCGCGCTGCGTGCGCTCTACCGGCGGGCCTTTGATCGGGTCCAGGTGGATGAAGACTGGGCGACCCGGGTGCGGGAGCTTTCGGTCCAGGGCAGCGTCGTGTACGTGCTGCGCAGTCTCAATTTCGTCGACTTCTTCGCGCTGGATCACCTCACCAAACGTTTCGGCTTGCCCGAAGTCCGCTTCGCCAACGACCTGGGGTTGTGGGTGCTGGCGCCCATGGGCAAAGGCTGGCTGAACGCGATCTTGCCTCGACGGGACGTGACGCCCGGGGACGAACTGCGAGACGCACTCACCGGCGGAGGGTCTGCGGCGTTGTTTTTGAAGCGTCCGCCCGGCCCTCTCGATCTGGCGGCTGGAGCCAGCGGCGGGCGCGGGCTGGTGGAAGGCGATGATCTGCTCAAGTCGCTGCTGGCCATGCAGCAAACAGCCGATCGTCCCATCCTGCTTGTGCCGCAGCTCTTCGTTTGGACCAAAGAACCCGACACCCGGGGCAAGCGCCCCCTGGACTTCGTGCTTGGATCCCGAGAGTGGCCAACGCCGCTCCGAACCGTCGGTCAGTACCTCTACAACTACAACCACGTAGCCCTCAAAGCCGGCGAAGCGTTGAACCTCGCGGACTTCTGCGCGGACAACGCCGATGTCTCCTCGGACGTGCAGGTTCGGCGCGTCACCTACGCGCTGTTGCGACGCCTGGAACGCGTGCGTCGCAGCATCGTCGGCCCGGCGGAGAAAGCGCCGGAACGCGTGCGCTGGGAAATCGTTCGCACACCGAAGCTACAGACCACCATCCGTGATTTGGCCGGGGAGCGCCCCGTCGACCGGACGGTGCTGACCGGACGGGCCCTAGGCATGTTGCGGGAGCTGCAGGCAACCCCCGACATGGCCACCATCAAGGGGCTGGAGGCCATATTTCACCGGGTCTTCCACCGCATCTATGCCGGAATCGAATACGACAAGGCGGACATCGAACGCGTGCGCGAAGCTGCGAAGGAAGGCTCTCTGGTGCTGCTACCCAGCCACAAGAGCCACATCGACTACCTGATTCTCAGCTACGTCTTCAACAACGAAAACCTCCAGCTCCCACTGATCGCAGCCGGCGACAATCTGAACTTCTTTCCCGTAGGTCCGATTTTCCGTCGCGGCGGCGCGTTCTTCATTCGCCGCTCCTTTCGGGGGGACAAGCTCTACGCCGCCATTGTCGACAGCTACATCCGGCGCTTGATCCGCGACGGGTTTCCCATCGAGTTGTTCTTGGAGGGCGGGCGGAGTCGAACGGGCAAGCTGCTGCCTCCGAAGTACGGTCTCTTGACCATGATCGTGGATGCGGCCATGGCCGTGCCTCAGCGCACGACCTACTTCGTGCCCGTCAGCATCGGCTACGAACGGGTGATTGAGGCCGCCAGCTACCAACATGAATTGACTGGCGGTGACAAAGAGAAGGAAGACGCTGCCGGCCTGCTGAAAACCCCCGAGGTGCTCCGGCACCGCTATGGCCGTATCAACCTTCAGTTCGGAGAAATCCTCAGCCTGAGCCAGATCCGCTCCGAGCTCGGACTGAGCGCGGACGAGACGTTGCGCCCCGCACGACGCCGCGCGCTCATCACGCGATTGGGCAACCGCGTGATGGACGAAATCAACCAAGTCACGGCCATCACGCCCGGCGCTCTGACCGCCCTTGCCCTGCTTTCGAGCGAAAAGCGTGGGCTTTCCTTTGAGGACCTCGTCGCACAGTGCGCACGTTTGCTCGGAGTTTTGCGGGGGCTCGGAGCGCGGACCGCCCCGTCCGCAGCGACTTCCTCGGGCAGTCTGCGTCCAGACGCCATCCGTGAGGCTGTCGAGATGTTTCGAGATGCCGAATTAGTCGACGTGCACAGCGGTCAACTCGCGGAGGGCAACAAGAAGAAGGAGCGTACTCGGAGCGCAGTAGAGCGCGACAGCATCATCACTCCGTTGGAAAACAAACGACTCGTATTGGATGCTTCCAAGAACTCGATGATCCACTTCTTCGTAGAACGCGCCTTGGTCGCCACCGCGATGCTGGTGGAGCCGGGCCCACCGGTGCAAGAAGACTTGCTTCGACCGCGAGTGCAGCGGCTCTCCAGGTTATTCAAGCTGGAGTTCAGGTTCCGCGCTGACGCGACCTTCGACGCCATCTTCGACGATACCCTCGAGGCACTGATTCAGTCCGGCGTTCTCAGCCGAGCCGCCTCCGACGGCATCACTGCGGGCAGCGGGCACAGCGACCTCAACGGACTGCAGTGGCTACAGCTGTATGCGTCGATCATCGTCAATTTCCTGGAAGCTTATCGCATCGCGGCTCGCAGCCTGGCGCTGCTACTCAAAGGACCAGCCAGCGAAAAGGATCTGGCCAAGAAGGCCCTCGGCATCGGCAATCGCATGTTTTTTTCCGGCGAGCTCACCCGACGGGAGGCCGTGTCTCGACCCGTCATCGAAAACGCCCTGCTGTCGTTCTTGGAGCAGGGCTACTTAGCCAGGGACAACGGGAAGCTGCGCCTGGCGGAGTCCTTCCAGACTCTAGATGCGGTGCGCGCCATCGAAGGGCGCTTGACCGGCTACCTCCGGGAGGTGACATGAAGCTTTCTCACTTTTCTGCCCTTTCCCTTTGCCTCGCCTGCGCGGGCTGCTTCGGCACGCCTACGCCGCTGTCTCCCGGCGTGGCCGGCTCCGTTGGCGTGCCCCACGACGGTGTGCTGACGAACGGCGTCGAGTTGCCCAAACGCGGAACGGGCTTTCGCCGCTACCGGCCCCGCAGCCCGAACTACTGGGGCAATCCACGCCTGGTCAGCACCCTGGTGTCCGCCGCCGCGGAGGTCAACGCCGCCTTGCCCGGCGGGGCGCCGCTGTATGTGGGCGACATTTCGGCTCGCCACGGCGGCAAGATCCCCGGGCATCGCTCGCACCGAACGGGACGCGACGCGGATTTATTGTTCTATGTCACGACGCCCGAAGGCGCACCGATCCACAGCCCCGGCTTCGTCAGCCTGGGCACAGACGGTCTCGGTCGCGTCACCATCGGCGAGGAGGAGCGTTATGTCCGACTCGACGTGGAGCGCACCTGGCTGCTGGTCAAGGCGCTCGTCAGCTCGCAGACCATCGGCGTACAATGGCTGTTCGTGAGCCGCGGCGTGGAGGCGCTTCTGGTGGACTACGCAAGGGCACGCGGCGAAGATCTAGAGCTAGTGTGGCACGCGGAAACTGTACTGCTGCAACCCGGCGACAGTTCACCCCACGACGACCACTTCCATCTGCGCATCGCTTGTCTGCCGGCGGAAATGGCCCAAGGCTGCGAGGGCGGCGGGCCCTATTGGCCCTGGCTGCCCCTGCCACAGATGCCGTTTTGGTTGGATGACAGCGAGCTGCGCGCTTTGGGGCAAGCAGATCCCTTCGTCGAGCTTTCCCATGACCCGCAAGCTTCGTGACGCGAAACGCATCGGCGCCGGCCAACTCCTCGCAGGGGACTGTCTGACCCGGCTCGGGGATCTGCAACGTGAGCGTCCGCGCTTTGACCTGATCTACGTCGATCCGCCCTTCAATGCTGGAGGGTCTCGCGGCGCACGCCGAGAAAAGGGAGCGCGCAACGACGGAGCGTTTGCGTATCGGGACGCCTGGGGCGGCCTCGACGGGTTCTTGAAGATGCTTGCGCCACGGCTCGAGGCCATGGCCGGCTTGCTCTCGGCCCAGGGCAGCCTCTGGGTCCACCTGGATTATCGCGCGGTGCACGACACGAAGATCGCGCTCGATTCCCTGCTCGGGCGACGCGCGTTCCGCGGCGAGATCATCTGGGTCCCGGGCAACGGAGGCCGCAGCCGCACGGGCCCCAGCGTGACCCACCAGACGATCTTGGTTTATGCACCCGGACAGCTGATCTGGAACGCCGACGACGCTGCCCTACGCGAGCCCTACGCCGACACCAGCCTGAGCATGCATTTCAACCAGACCGATGCGGACGGGCGCAGGTACCGCGAACGCACCATCGGCAAGAAGACCTACCGCTACTACGCCGACGTCGGTCGCCGCCTCGGCAGCGTGTGGAGCGATTGCCCAGCCATGCGCGCCAATACGCCACTCAATCCAGAGACCACCGGCTACCCCACCCAGAAGCCCGAGCGCCTGCTGGAGCGGATCCTGCGCGCCAGCACCCTGCCTGAGAGCCAGGTGCTCGATCCCATGTGTGGCTCGGGCACGACCTTGGCGGTGGCAGAGCGCTTGGGCCGCCAGTGGGTCGGCATCGACCAGAGCCCAACCGCCCTCGAAACGGCAACGAAGCGACTGCAGGCGTGCGTACAAAAGCAAACGAGCCCCGGAGCGAAATCGCTCCGAGGCCCGGATGCGTGACTGGCTCCTGAAAGACTCAGGAGCCTGCCGCTGCTCCGCCTAGGCGTCGCAGTGGTAGCCCGGAATGCAGAACGGACCTGTCTGGTTGTTGCAGGTGCCGCCCTTGGGCGTGTTGTTTGGCGGGTCGAAGCAGCCGAAACCGCTCTGCCCGGAGGAATCGGAACCGAAGTCACATGCGACGCCGGCACCGGTGCATCCGGCGTTGGTGACTGGGTTGCAGTCGGCCGGCACGCCCTTGATGCAGCCCGCTGGCAAGCCAGTGCCGGCATCTGCGGAGCCCGCATCCGTGGCGCCAGAATCTGCGGCGGGCCCGGCGTCAGTCGCGCCAGAATCCGCGGAGCCGGCGTCGGTCGCTCCACCGGCATTGCATACGCCGATCGTACCAAGTTGGGCAGCGTCGATCGCAGCGCAGGTCTCGCCGCTGTCGCAGTCGCTGTCCGAGCAACACCATTTCTTGCAGGTCCCGTCAGGCGGAGCACCGCCAGCGCCACCGGTTGCTCCGGTTGCTCCGGTCGCGCCGGTGCCCGTCGCACCGGTGCCCGTCGCGCCGGTTGCACCGGTGCCCGCGCCCGTGCCGCCCGAGCCAGCGTCGAAGCCGCCGAAATTACCGGTGCCAGCAGCGCCGCCGGTCCCACCACCGCTGCTGCTAGAACAGGCGCCGCCCACGGCGAGCACTGACAATCCCAAGACCACACTAAACCCAAGTGAACGCTTCATCGAATGCCTCCAGAACGCGGGACCTTCCCGGTAGAATCGCCGGGCCGTCGGGCGGCCACGCGAAGGCGGGAGTGTTTACGCCGACAGACACTCTGTCAACGCACATTGTGCGCGAACCGCAAAAACTACGGCGGATCCGCTGCTGGCCCCGGGGCACTCAGCGGCGCCGGGACTCGCTCTTGCGCCTGGGCCGCAGTTCCTTGACCACTCGGAAAGTCAATCCGGTCCCACGGATCGCCGCGTACAGTCCGCCCCGAGACGCCCCGCGGCACCACACGCCGTCGGTCACCCAGGAGCCGCTGCGCGCCATCCGCCAGCCGGACTCGCCACGATCAACGTCCGCGCTGGGTTCCGGTTCCGCCTCCAGCTCCGTGGAGGTTCTTTCGCCATACACATCGCCGACCCACTCCCGCATGCCCCCCGCCATGTCCCGCACGCCGTAGGGCGACGTGTCGATGGGAAACGTGCCCACGGGTTCGGGCTGCTGGGGGAACGAGCGTGATTCGCGCATCAAGCAGAACGTCGGATCGAAATGATCGCCCCAGGGGTAGGCCCGGCCGTCCACTCCGCGCGCGGCTTTTTCCCATTCGAGCTCCGTCGGAAGCCGGATCAAATCCCCGGTTTTCTGAGAGAGCCAGCGGCAATAGTCGCGAGCATCAAACCAATCCACCAGGCACACCGGGACGCGCCACAGATGTCCCGCTTCGGCGGGAAAGAGCCCCCGCGCCTCGCCCTCGATGATGTGATCGACGGGCTGCCACTTGCCCTCCTTCTGCTCGACCCAATACCCTTCGGAGCCTTTGAAGTCGTGGGGTGCGCGTCGCATGGCAAGGGCCGCATCCCGAGTGCTCAGGTCGTCCAGGAACTCACAGTACTGCGCCATCGTGACGGGCAGCTTGGCGATGGCGAAGTCCCCCACGTGCGCAAGCTCCCGGGCAAGGGCACCGTAGGCTTGTTCGTCGCCACCGACCAGGAACTCGCCCGCGGGCACGTGAACGAAATCCTCTCCAATTTCCGAGTCCGGGTACAGCTGCACCTTGGTGTCATGCTGCTCGTTGCGACCGAGCAGCACCGGATAGCGTGCCTGCCGGAAGCCGGGCGCGCGAACCGTGACCAGGTAGCGCCCCGGCTCGAGGCCAACCCGCGCGAAGGGCGTGCGTCCTAGATTGCGTTCCGGGCCCGGGACCAGAACACGGTCGTGCTCTTCGTAACGCTGCACGAAGGTCTGCGCCCCGGAGGGTTCGGACTCCACACTGAGAGCGCCCTCCGCACGCAGCAGCCCCGCGTACTCGCCGTCGTCGTGCTCGAGCACGAGCGCTTCGTAGTACACCTGACTGGCGACCCGGCCCTGCTCCTCGGCCTCGCGCGCCCGGGACCAATACAAGTCCGCGAGCCCCTTGTGCGCGGCGGGAAAGTCCGCGTCGTAGCCAAGGGCCTTGGTGTAGAGCTCGATGGCCTCGGCGATGGCCAAGGCACTGTCGCGTTCTGCGCTGGCGCGCTCGTCCTCCAACTGCCACACCGTTCGCTTCGCCTCGACTGCCGCCCACGCCGGCACGTCCTTGGCCGCCGCGCGGGAGCGCTTCACCAGCTCCGCCTGCTGGCGCAGCAGCCCGCGGTAACGCGCGAAGGGCCCTTCGGCTTCGAGGCACAAACGCGCGGCTTCCTCGCGACGGCGCTGCCGCTCTTTGGCGCCTTCCAGGAAATCTTCGACTTGAGTTGCCACCTCGTCGGCGGAGTGCAGACGGTCTCCCGGCTCTTTCGCCAACAGCTGGAGGCACAAATCCTCGAGCAGCAGCGGCGTGGCAGGGACCAATTGCCGTGGTGGCGTTGGCTCCCGCTCATAGCTCGCGATCAGCGCGCGATAGTCTTCGGCAAAGCCAAAGGGATGACGACCGGTCAAGATCTCGTACAAGATCACGCCCAGGGCAAACAGATCGCTGCGCTGGTCCACGACTTCCCAACGGCCGAGGGCAACCTCCGGCGCAAGATAGCCAGGGGTGCCACCGGAAGGCGACGTGAACCCCGGTGGTGGTGAACTGTCGGACAGCCCCGAACGCACCTCGCTGTCCGCGTGCACCTTGGCCAGTCCCCAATCTGCCAAATAGACCTCGCCGAAGTCGCCGAGCAAGATGTTGTCGGGCTTGATGTCGCCGTGGAGCACGCCCCGCGAATGGGCGTATGAAAGCGCGCGACACAGCTGGACAAACGCGCCCAAGAGTCGCACCAGCGGCCACTGCTTGCGCAAATCCTCGCGGTCGATGATGTCGGCCAGGGACTGCCGTTTGACGACCCGCATCGTGTAGTACGGTTGACCGTCCGGCAGCGCGCCCAGGTCGTACACCGGCACAATGTTCGGATGCTCCAGCTGGGCCGTGATGCGCGCTTCTTGCAAAAAGCGCCGCACCAGATCGCCGTCGCTCAAGATGTGTTCCTGGAGCGTCTTCAGGGCGACCGTGCGGCCAATTTCGCGATCGCGACAGGCCACCACCTTGCCCATGCCGCCGCGCCCCAGGGCGTCGACCAATGCGTAACGCGGGCCCTCGAGTTTGCCGGGCTCCTTGGCGAGATCCCGAGACTGCGGAGAACCCTCGCCAGTGAACACAGACACCACGCGCCCGGGCAGGGTCGGCAAAGCGCCGAGCGCGGACGTCGGGGAACTAGGAGCATGCCGCCCACCCGACGCGCTCGGGCTCCCCACGCTCGGCTCCTGCTGCTCCAGGCTCGCCCGGGTCGGGGCGATGGGCGCGGTGCCGCCAGGAGTCGCCGCGGGCTCTGGACGCTCGATGATGGCGGGTTCCCCGGGCACGAACGCCGGCAGCGTCACTCCCACGCGGGCGTCGTCGCTTTGCGTGATGCGCCTGACCCGCTCCGGCGACAACACTTCGCCCAGCACGTCCTCAACGGGCCGCCCTTTGGCCTTGTGGGCGATCTCCCACATCTCTTCCGGCGAGAGCAGGCCGCGCCGGAACGCCTCCACGGCGATTTCTCGGGTTTTGGGTCGTGCCATCGCGTCTCCGCTGCGAGGCTAACACTCCGTCGCGGGCCCACAAAAGACGCCGTGGGCAGCTGCCGCGGCAGCCGCCCACGATCGGGGTCTTGAGACTGTGACTACGGCTGCTCGACGGGTTCGTAGCTCTCCAAGTTGATCGGGAAGGTCTGGTCTTCGCCGCCTACGACGGCTTGGCAGTTGTGGTGTGCGAACTTCCTCAGGAACTTGGCGGTGACCTGTTCGAGCTTGTTGGGCTTCGTTTGCTCCAGCGCCTTGTTCCACTGGCGGATGAAGTTGTTGCAAGGATTCGGCGGCGCCGTGGGACGCAGCTGCCCCGGCACGTAGCGCGTCGCCGGATTGCGCTGAAAGTAGCCAATGCCGTTGCCATTGACGCCCGTGATGACGTCCGTTGGCTCATCGAAGCCCACCACCACCACTTGGGTCGTGTGCGAACTGCTCTGCGCCAGCCCGGCAAATGCCAGCACCGAGATTGCCCCCAAAACACCTCTGAGTCGTACCCGCTTCATCCCGACCTCCACATCCATGTGAACGCGCGGAAAACACACCACGCTAATTTAAGACTTTAGGCGATACGCCGCTCCTCCGTCAAATGATCCCTAATGATTTCAGGTAGGTAGGAGCTTCACCCACCTGCGCGCATTCACTGCGCGGAGGTGTGCTGCCGCGCGCGAATGCACGATTGCCGGCTTGGGCCGGCGCCTCGCGGAGCTCCAGGGTCTACGGCGCCTCTGCAGGCTCGTAGCTCTCGAGGTTGATGGGGAAGGTCTGGTCTTCCCCCACGACGATGGCTTGGCAGTTGTGCTTGGCGAACGCACGCAAGAAGCGAGCGCTGACCTTCTCGACGCGGTGCGGCGGAACCTTGGGCAATACTTTGTTCCAGACCCGCCCGAGAATGTTGCAGGGATTGGGCGGGGCCGTCGGCTTTATTTTGGCGAGCCTGTACAGCGTCTTGTTGTGCCGCTTGAAGTAGCCCATGCCCTGACCGTTGACACCGGTCACGATGTTGCTCGGCTGATCGAAGCCAACCACCACCACCTGCGTCGTGTGAGAGCTGCTTTGGGCCAAGCCCGCAAACGCCACAATGGAGAGTGCCCCAAGCACACTATTGAGTCGCATCCGTTTCATCCCGACCTCACATCCTTGTGAATCGTGAGCGCAAAAAACAGGCGCCACGCTAATTTAAGATGTTAGGGGACCGGCCGTATTACCGCAAACGGACGGGTGCGCGCATTTCGCGCCAGTGACAGGGTGGGAGCGTGTCCTACTTCCGGACGGCCGTCGGCGACTTCGCGCGCCGCGCGGCAAAAACGCGCATGAAACGCTAGGCGCGACTGTGCCGCTATGTGCTCGTGATGCCACATGGGCGCACACCCACCCATCTGCACCCCGCACGAAAATTTCACCCCCTGGGGTGGCTAGAATTTCATGCTGGGCACGGCGGATCCAGCCGGCACCGCCAGCGCGGCGCCAGTCTTCTCTTGAACTTCCTTGGTGGTCACGCCCGGGGCCAGCTCGCGCAAGGCCAAACCGTCGTCTCCGACGTCGATCACCGCAAGGTCGGTGATGATGCGATGCACGACTCGCTTTCCGGTCAACGGCAGCGAGCACGCCTCCAGGATCTTCGGTGCACCCTTCCTGTTCGTGTGCTCCATGATCACCACGACACGCTTGGCTCCGTGCACCAGGTCCATGGCGCCGCCCATGCCT
>CBDUPW010000097.1:0-23350 GCA_965369205.1 uncultured Polyangiaceae bacterium
ACAAATCTGCGATCAGCATGCGTACATGCATACACCCGCTATTTTCGGCCTCAGTCCCGAACGCCGCGTTCCAATTCGCGTGCCCCGAACGCATCGATTCCGTTCGCCATCCGGACACTCACGCCAGTATTCGCCTCGGCCAAGGGATGTGCCTGCGCGGCAGCTCGCTCGCATCGCCGCTCGTTCGCATCCAGCGCGTGCGCATCGCCGCTCGTTCGCATCGCCGCTCGCATCGAGTTCACGCCTCGTAACTTCAGCGCAGACAAATCGCCATGGGCGGCCTGGGCGGCTGCGGCGGGTGGCTCCGTGGCGATGTTCGCGCGGCAACCCTCGCGCGGCGAGGCCACGCGGAGTCTCCATCAGGCTCTTTTCTGCACAGCCTGAGGACCTAGACGTCCGTGCTTTCCGTCCGCCCTGGTTTTTGCCAGGCTGAGTTCATGTTCCTCGGACGGCTGGCTTCTCCGATTTGTGTGGCGCTCGCGCTTTCGACCAGCGGGTGTATGGACTTCGAAGGGCTCGAAGGCGAGCGCCCGGTGCGCACTCACGTTCAAGATTGGCGCGACGAAGTGATCTACCAGCTCTTGGTGGACCGCTTCGCCAACGGCGACTTGGCCAACGACTACCGAGTCCAAAAGAACGCGCCGGCGCGCTACCACGGTGGCGACTGGCGTGGAGTCGAAGAGAACCTCGACTACATCGCCCAGCTCGGAGTCACCACGCCCTGGTCAAGAACGTGGAAACGGACGCCGGCGTCGATGGCTATCACGGTTATTGGACCCAAGACTTCACCCAGCTCAATCCGCATTTCGGAGATCTGGCCAGCCTGCGTCGCATGGTGGACGCGGCCCACGACCGAAACATCAAGGTGATTCTCGACATCGTCGTCAATCACGTCGGCCAGCTCTTCTACTACGACATCAATCTCAACGGACAGCCCGACGAGCGAGTCGAAGGAGCCGGTCCACTGATTGCACCCAAGAAGCCCGACGGCTCACCGACGAGCCCTGTCGGTCATGTGAACGAATACGATCCCGACTACGACCCGCGCGGCGTGCAGGCTTGGACCAGCCTGGGCGAAGCCGGGCCCGCGCCCATTATCTTTCCCTACGACGCGGCGTCCAATCACGTGCCGCCGCAGCCGGAGATCTTCCAGGAGCCGCGCGCCTACAACCGCCGTGGTCGCGTTTGGAGCTACGACGACGACCAACAAGTGGAGCTGGGAGATTTTCCCGGCGGCCTGAAAGACATCAACACCCAAGATCCAGAGGTGCGCGGCGTGTTGATCGACGTCTTCGCCCGTTGGGTGGAAGTCGCGGACTTCGACGGTTTCCGAATCGACACACTAAAACACGTGGAGCATGGCTTTTGGCAGACCTTTGCTCCAGCGATGCGCAAGCGCCTGGCCGCCCAGGGTAAGACGAACTTCTTCATGTTCGGCGAAGCCTTCGACGGGCGCGACGATCTCGTCGGCTCCTACACTTTCAATCAGGAAGTAGACTCGGTCTTCTATTTCCCCCAGCACTTCACGGTATTCCGCGACGTGTTCCAACAGGGCCTAGATACGAAGCGCATCGAGACCCTGTTCTCCCAGCGCTTAACGCCAGGCGGCAACTACGGCACGGTGCCCCACGACGACGGTATCGGCGTGCCTCCGAACAAGGCACTCGTCAACTTCTTGGACAACCACGACGTCTCGCGCTTCCTGTACACGCGCAACGACCCGGCCGCGCTCGAGAACGCGCTGCTGTTCTTGTTCGCCGAAGATGGCATTCCGTGCATCTACTACGGCACGGAGCAGGGCTTCTCCGGCGGTAACGATCCCGCCAACCGAGAAGACCTCTGGCGCAGTGGCTACGACCGCAATCATCGCCACTATCAGTGGATTGCACGGCTAGCGAAGATCCGCCGCAGCTACCGAGCGCTGACCCACGGAGATCTGAAGATCACCTGGTCCAGCGATCGCACCGCGGACGAGCCGGACGTGGGCATCATCGCCTTCGAGCGAGCAGGTGGGGATGCCGGTGACGCCTACGCCCTGGTCGTGATCAACACGAACGCCAAGAAGACCAGCTCGCCGGAATTCGCTGGCGACCCCATGAAAGTGTTGCTCCCTGCCGGCACACAGCTGGTGGACGTGCTCAAACCCGAAGATCCGCCGCTCACCGTGGAACAGGACGGCGGTTTGCGCGTGAGCGTACCCGCGACGTCGGGGAAGATACTCGTACGCGCCAGCGACGTGGTCCCTTTGTAGGTCCTAGATCCGCCCCTCGTCGACTAGCTTCGCGTGCTCCAGCACCAGCTCGTTCACCGTGGCGCGGACTTCGTCGACATGGCTGACGTCCTGCTCGCTGAGCTCGAATTCGCCGGAGTTCCAGCCGAGTAGCTCCAAAATCACTGCGCGGGAGGTGCGGCGCATGCGTTCGCCTTCGACTTCAGCGCGCACGGGCTTGCCCTCGCTGAAGAGCACGCGCGCAACCTTTTCACCCACGATCAACAGCTGCCCGCTTTTGCGCTCGACTGCCAAGAACGACATCAACGCAGCGGGCGCGACGTGCTGTAGGTCTCCGCGCAGCATTTGGTGGCCGCGCTCCGAAGGCGGCGCGTACGCCTGGCGCACCAGCCGCCGCACCCGTAGCAATAGCTCTTCGGCTCGAAACGGCTTCGGCACGTAGGCATCCACGCCGAGCTGATAGCCCTTGAGGCGCTCTGCGTCGCCGTCCAGCGAGGTCAAGAAAACAAAAGGGGTTCTCGCCAATGCCGGGCGCGCGCGGATCATGCGCAGCAGCTGCCAGCCATCCATGCGCGGCATCTGCACGTCCGACAAGATGATGTTGGGTGGGTCTTCGATGCACTCGGCCAGGGCTTGCAAGCCATCGGAAAAGGTACGGACCCGGTCGCCGCGCTGCCGGAACGGCTGCGCCGCGGTTTCTCGCCAACGTGCGTCATCATCCACGACGACCACGTCCAGTACGTCTGGGGAAGTTCCAGGGCTCTGGGATTGGCTCATCGCAGGCCAAGCATCGCACGGCCACGCAGGAGCGTGCCATTATCCGCCGAAGCGTGATGGCGCCATTCGTCGGAAACCATTCGGAAATACCGCGATCTCAAGGTGCAGGCGGCGCTCCGCGCGGTCGCCGCAGCCGGTGCTCACCCCCCTCGGCTTCTCGCTCAGATCCTAGGTTGCGGCGTATTCGGTGCGCAGCAGCTTCGCGATGGTGCCCAGCTGCATGTTGCTCGTGCCTTCGTAGATCTTGCCGATCTTGGCGTCGCGGTAGAATTTCTCCAAGGGGTACTCTTTGGTGAAGCCGACGCCACCCACGAACTCGACGCACAGCGATGCGCAGCGCTCGGCAACCTGTGACGAATACAACTTCGCCATCGCGGCCTCCTTGACGAAGGGCACGCCGGCGTCCTTGAGGCGCGCAGCGTTGTAGACCATGAGTCGTGCTGCCTCCATCTCCGTCGCGACCTGCGCGTATTGGAACTCCAGCCCCTGGAACTCGATGATGGGTTTGCCGAATTGCTTGCGTTCCGCCATGTAACCCATGGCGTAGTCGAAAGCGCCCTGACACAGACCAATCATCTGCGCGCCAATGCCAATACGACCCTCGTTCAGGGTCTCGATGGCGATCTTGTAGCCCTTGCCGACTTCACCAAGCACGTTTTCCGCAGGCACTTCGCAGTCCTCAAGAACCAGCTCCGTCGTGCTCGACGCGCGGATGCCGAGCTTGTCTTCCTTCTTGCCTACGCTGAAGCCTTTGAAGCCCTTTTCAACCAAGAACGCAGTGATGCCCTTGTAGCCCTTCTCCGGTGCCATATTCGCGAACACGATGAACAGTGAGCTCTCCGCGCCGTTGGTGATCCAGAGCTTGCGCCCGTTCAGCACCCACTTGTCGCCCTTCTTTTCGGCGCGGGTAGCCAGGGCAAAAGCATCTGAGCCCGAGCCGCTCTCGCTGAGCGCGTAGGATCCGACCCACTCGCTGGTCATCTTGGGGAAGTAGCGGTCCTTCTGCTCCTTGTTGGCCCAGCGCAAAATACAATTGTTCACGAGGGTGTTCTGCACATCGACCAAGACGCTGATGCTCGGGTCCACCACCGCGAAGGCTTCCACGGCCTGGATGGCATTGAAGAACGAGCTCTCGGCGCCGCCCCACTCGGACGGCACTTCAATGCCCATGACGCCCAGCTCGAAGAGCTTCGGCAATAGGGATTTGTCCAGCGCGCCGTCGTGGTCCATGGCGGCCACTTTGGGCGCTACTTGCTCGCGGGCGAATGCGAGCACGGAATCCCGGAACATGCGTTCTTCGTCGGTTAGCTGAGTGAGGGCGGGCCTGTTCATGGTTGGTTCCTCGCAGGGGCAATTACCCAAAACTTCTGCAAAAGTCAGCAGCACTCCGTGGCGGGCGCTGCGGCAGGTGTAGTATCTCAGCGCATGGCCGGCAACAGCTTCGGACAGACGTTTGTCATCACCACCGCGGGGGAGTCGCACGGTCCGGCCAACGTGGTGATCATTGACGGCTGTCCGCCGGGCCTGCCGCTCAGCGCGGCAGACCTGGAGGCAGATCTTGCGCGGCGGCGTCCGGGGCAGAGCCACCTGGTCACGCAACGTGACGAAGCGGACGCGCCAGAAATCCTGTCTGGGGTCTTCGAAGGGCGCACGACGGGCACCAGTTTGAGCATTCTGATCCGCAACACGGATCAGAAGAGCCAGGACTACGACGCCATCAAGGACAAGTATCGTCCCGGCCATGCTGACTTCACCTACGACAAGAAGTATGGCTTTCGCGATTTCCGCGGCGGTGGGCGTGCCAGTGCGCGTGAAACCGTGGCCCGGGTGGCCGCCGGGGCCGTGGCGAAGAAGCTGATTGCCGAGGCATTTGGCGGCCGCGTGGTGGGCTATGTCACCCAGGTCGGCGACGTCGTCGCGCGCATTACCGACCCATCCGCTGTGAGCCTAGACGCCGTCGAAAAATTGCCGAGCGGCGACGCCAACCTTGTGCGCTGCCCAGACCCCGCCGCGGCCGAGAAGATGGTGCAGCTGATCGAGCGCGTGCGCAAAGACCAGGACTCAATCGGTGGCGTCGCGGAGATCGTCGCAAGCCGTGTGCCCCCGGGGCTGGGCGAACCCGTATTCGACAAGCTCAAGGCCGACTTGGCGAAAGCGCTGTTCAGCCTCCCAGGCGTGGTCGGCGTCGAATACGGCGCCGGGTTTGCGGCGGCAAAGATGCGCGGCAGTGAACACAACGATCCGTTTGTGTCCGACGGCGCGAGCCCTACGCCGCAGATCACCACGTCTAAGAACGATCACGGTGGCATGCTGGGTGGCATTTCCAGTGGCACGCCCATCGTTCTGCGCGCCGCGGTGAAACCCACCAGCAGCTTGCCCAGGGAGCAGCAGACCGTCACGACGCGCGGCGCAGCGACGACGATCCGCACGAAGGGCCGGCACGATCCGTGTCTGCTGCCGCGCTTCGTGCCCATTGCGGAAGCCATGGTCGCGATCGTGCTGGCCGATCACTGGCTGCGTTGGTGCGCAACCCGCGGCGCTGCAGGCTGACCGTTCAGCTTGCCCGCTCTTGGTCCTCGATGGCGCCGCCGCTTCCGCTGGCAGGAAGCGGATGGTTGCGCTCCTCTTTGTAGAGCTTGAGCACGAACTTTCCAGCGCGGGTTTCGCGATAGCGCAGAACCAAGTCGCGCAACTCGTCCGGCAACTGTTCCGGGGTGGGCAGCGGCACGCCGTACTCGGGTGGCAAAAGCACGGGGGCTGCCAGGGAGGCGAAGGTGATGTCGGCGGCCGTGAGTTGGTCCCCAACGAGATAGCGACTCCCGCTTTCGAGTCGTGCGCTCATCTCTGAGAACACTTCGTCGACCCGCGCCACGGAGCGCTTCGTGGATTCGGGCGTGATGCGCATGCCCTTGCGCATGAGACCGCGAATCAAGGGAAAGAAGGCGCGTGCGCCCAGACGCTCGGCAACGGGTGTGCCCGCGCCAAAGAAACGCTGCACGAGGGGGGCGTCGTCTAGGGTGTGGAAATAGACGATGCGACGCGTGTCCGGACCGAGGCGTGCATCAAAACGCTCTTCCAGCGCCTTCGCTTCCTGTCGCACGGCGCCCATGCCGAACAAACGTCCGCCACACTGTCGATCTGCCAGCTCCAAGATGTCCGTGGAGTCCGAGAGCACTCCGCTATCGGTGACCAGCACGGGCACCGTGCGCTTGCCGCCCGCGCGGAAAGTGGCCAAAGAGTGGAACAGCGGCAGGTGCCGCTCTTCTACGAACGGGACGCGCGCACGCTCCAGTGCCCAGCGGGCTTTCTCACAAAAGTGACTCGGGCCGAGGGTGATCAGCCGATAGGGCTCGGGCATGCCTCGTCAAAAGAGCACTTCTTGGCCTGCATAAGCAAGCGCGGATACGCGATCCGCGCGCAAGAGCGGGCTGCCAGGCTGCCGGCATTTTCGTCTATGCTCGCGGCCCCGTGGCCCGAGTCGTCCTTTCAAGCATCGAAAAACGTTTCGGCGAGACTCGCGTGCTCAAGGGCGTGGACATCCAAGTGCCAGACGGCGGTTTTGCCGTGCTGGTGGGACCGAGCGGCTGCGGCAAGTCCACCCTGCTCCGAATCATCGCGGGGCTGGAACAGACCGACACCGGCAGCGTCACCTTCGGGGATCGCAATGTGACGGATCTGGCGCCGCGCGACCGCGACATCGCCATGGTATTCCAGTCGTATGCGCTGTACCCGCATCTGACCGTGCGTGACAACTTGGCGTTCGGTCTGTCGCTGCGAAAGACCCCCAAGTCCGAAATCGCAGAGCGCATCAAGGAAGTGAGCGCCATGCTCGGGCTTGATGCGCTTTTGGAACGCTTCCCGCGACAGCTGTCAGGCGGCCAACGCCAGCGCGTTGCCATGGGCCGCGCCATCGCCCGCCGTCCGCAGGTGTTCCTATTCGACGAGCCGCTTTCGAACCTGGACGCGGCCTTGCGCGCACAAGTGCGTGTGGACATCCGCAAGCTGCACGACCGCCTGGAAGCGACGAGCATCTACGTCACCCACGATCAAGTCGAAGCCATGACCCTGGCGGACGTGCTGTTCGTGCTCAACCAGGGCTGCGTGGAGCAATCTGGTCCACCTCTTGAGGTATACGCGCGGCCCCGCACGCGTTTCGTCGCTTCGTTCTTGGGCAGCCCGGCTATGAACTTCCTCACCGCGGAGGCCGAGCAGGTCGGCGACCGCCTGAAGCTCAGCGCCCCTGGCGTCGATCTCGCGCTGCCGCCGCTCACGCAACCCCCGCCCAAACACGTCGTGGTGGGCATTCGTCCCCACGACGTGTTCTTCGCCGAAGACGGCGGTCTGCAGGCCGAAGTGGACGTGCTTGAGGCCCTCGGCAGTGAGTCCTTTGCTCATGCTCAAGTCGGAAAAGTAGCCTTTGTGGCGCGCCTGCCAGGCTCCGCGCAGCCCGCGCGGGGAAGCACCTTGCGCCTTTCGGTGCGTGACGAAGACGTGCACATCTTCGACACTGACTCCGGCGTCTCACTGCGCGCGCCCGAGGCAACGTGACCACGGCGCGTCGCCCAGGTCTGCGCTTGCAGCTGATGCTGCTTGTGGTGCTGACCCTCGGCGTCCTGACGACTGCTGCACGCGCGCAAGACCGCCTTGAGCTGTGGCACGCGTACCGTGGCGACGAAAAGAGCGCATTGGAGCAGGTGCTCGCGCGCTTCACGAAACAGACCGGCATTGCTGTGGACGTCTTGCAGGTGCCCCATGACGCCTACCCCTCCAAGCTCAGCGCCGCGGCGCCGCGCGGCCACGGCCCGCATGTTTTCGTCGATTCCCACGAACGTCTCGGAGACTTTCTGCAGCGCGGAGTCGCAGCTCCCCAAAACGCCCACCCCATCGAAGCCGAGCTTCCGGAAAAGGCACTGACCGCCCTCAGCGTCGACGGCAAACGCGTCGGATTGCCCCTGGCCTACAAGTGCTTGGCCCTGTACGTGAATACCGCGCTTGTGCGCGAGGTGCCCGACAGCTGGGAGGCACTGACCGGGCTCAAGCCGAGCCTGCCTTCGGGCGTGTATCCCCTCGCCTACGAGACCCAGAACGTCTACTTCCACGCGGCAGTGCTGCACGCCTTCGGCGGGCGACAGCTCAACGCCGACGAAAGCTTCGGCTTTGTTGGGCCGCCGGCGGTGCAATCTATTCAATTGGTCAGCGATGCGGTGGCCAAGGGCGCGTTGCCCGAAGAAGCCAGCGGCGCCCTCGTGTCGGAGCTGTTTCGTGCAGGCCGCGCGGCAACGGTCATCAGCGGGACCTACTTCGCCAGCGACATTGGCGACCAAGTTGCATATCGCGTCGTGCCGCTACCCAAGGTCGCCGCCACAAACAGCGCCCTTGCGCCGTACCTCACCGTCGAAGCCGCGGCGCTGACTCCGAAAGGCGCGCAGAGTGCCGACGCGCTCTCCCTGGTGCACTTTCTAGCGGGTGCAGAGAGCGCGGAGCTACGCGCGCGCGTCGGCAAGCAAGTGGTCACGCGTCGTGAGCTGCCAGAATACTCCAAGCAGAGTCCCTTCCTGTCGGCGTTCGCGCTTCAGACGCAGAGCGCCGTGCTGATGCCCGCGTCCGCACGCATGCGATCCACCTGGGAGCCCGCGACCCGCGCATTGAAGAAGGCACTCAGTGGTGCGGTCACTCCAGCCGCGGCCTTGGACGAAGCCAAGCGCCGCTTTGATGACGTCGTGCGCCCCCCGCCGCCACCTGCGTCCCCCACGCCACTTCTGATCGTGATTGGGCTCTTGTGCATCGGTGGCGCGTACTATCTCTACTCCAACGCCAAAGAGCTCGGCCCGCGTTTCCGCGAGTCCCTGCCGGCCTATCGCTGGGTGGTGCACGCAGTGGTTGGGGTTTTTTTGTTGGTCGTCCTGCCCATCATCGTAGGCGCCGGTGCGTCCCTCTATGCCGGCCGCCTCGGTGAGATGCACTACGCCGGCTTCGCGAACTTCATCGCCATTCTTACGGCGCGGGGCGGGCCACTCTTGACTAGCGGGTCGTTTTATCTGGTGTTGCTCGTCACGTTGCTCTGGACGGTTTTGAACGTGCTCCTGCACGTCGTGATCGGCTTTGCCCTCGGCCTGGTGCTGTCGCGGCCCGCACTCAAGCTCAAGCCCCTGTATCGCGTGCTGCTCATCATTCCTTGGGCCGTGCCTTCCTACGTGACGGCGTTGGCCTGGCGCGGCATGTTCAGCAAACAATTCGGTGCCGTCTCTGCGCTGCTGGAGGCCGTGGGCGTGGAGCCGTTTTCCTGGTGGGCGCGATTCTCCACCGCTTTCGCGGCGAATCTCTCCACCAATGTGTGGCTCGGCTTTCCGTTCATGATGGTGGTGACCCTGGGCGCGCTCACAGCGGTGCCCAAGGAAGTGCTAGAGGCGGCGGAAGTCGACGGCGCGTCGCGCTGGCAGCGTCTGATGCGCGTGACTGTGCCCATGGTCGTGCCGGCCATGTTGCCCGCTGTGCTGCTCGGCGCGATCTGGACCTTCAATATGTTCAACGTGGTGTTCTTAGTTTCCGGCGGTGAGCCCGATGGCACCACGGACATCTTGGTCTCCGAGGCCTATCGCTGGGCGTTCACGCGCCAAGCCCAGTACGGCTACGCCGCTGCCTACTCGGTGCTCATCTTCCTGCTGCTGGCGCTCTTCTCACGCGGCATGGCACGCGCCGGTCGCACGAAGGCAATGGCATGAGCGAAGCCAGCAGCCGCGAGCGCAGCAGCGTGTGGGAAGAAGTGCTGTCGCATTTGTTTCTGGTGCTGTTTGTGATCTTTGCGCTGTACCCCGTGCTCTGGGTGCTTTCGACTGCTTTTTCTGCGGGTACCGCGCCAGAGCGCAGCATCTGGCCCATTCCTCGTGAGCCCACCCTGCAGCACCTGATTGGCGTTCTCACTGCGCCAAGTTTCTTCCGCCAGACCCTGAACTCTCTCGTCGTGTCGGTCGCGACTGCCGGTGTGGGCATCGGCATTGCTCTGCCTGCCGCTTACGCCATGAGTCGCTTTTCGTTCTTGGGCAAAGAAGCAGGCGTGCGTGTGCTGCTTGCCACGCAGATGTTCCCCATGGTGGCGTCTGCGGTGCCGCTGTACATTCTGCTCGAGTACCTCGGCCTGCTCGATACCCGTACTGGGCTGGTCGTGTGTTACGCGACGACCAGCGTGCCCTTTGCGATCTTCCAACTCCGTGGCGCCTTCGACGGAATTCCTCGGGACCTGGAAGAAGCCGCCATGGTGGACGGAGCCACGCGTCTGGGCGCGTTTGTGCGGGTCGTCTTGCCCGCGGCGCGCCCCGCGATCGCAGTGACCGGGCTGTTTGCGTTCATGAGTGCCTACAACGAGTTCATCCTCGCCGCGACGATCTTAGGCAAAGAAGAAGCTCTGACGCTGCCCGTCGTGCTGCAGCGCTACGTCGGAGAGCACGACGCCGCTTGGGGTAGTTTCGCGGCGGGCTCCTTGGTTGTGTCGCTACCCGTGATGCTGCTGTTCTACATTGTGCAACGGCACTTGGTTTCGGGCCTGACTGCGGGCGGCGTGAAGGGGTAGCTCCGCGGGGCAAAGCTGCCACCGCCGAAGCATTCGCCGCCCCCGCTCTCGGTAGGGCACTGCCTTGTGACTTGACGCACCCGCGCGCCGAGGTTTGAACCGCAGCGCCACGAGGCGTCATGCACATTACTCCGCGGGATACGGGTTGGGTTGAGGTCATTACCGGCTGCATGTTCAGCGGCAAGACCGAAGAGCTCATTCGGCGATTGAACCGCGCGCAGTACGCACGCCAGAAAGTACTGATCTTCAAACCGCGCATCGACAAGCGCTATTCCCAAGACAGCGTGGTCAGTCACTCCAAACAAGAGCTCGTCGCCATCGCCATTGACGACGCCAATGACATCATCGCTCACGCGCTGGACGCTGAAGTCATCGGCATCGACGAGGCGCAGTTCTTCGGCCCCGCCCTGGTGCCCGTGGTCGAGCGACTGGCCAATGCGGGCAAACGGGTGGTCGTTGCCGGCCTGGACCAAGACTACCTGGGCCGCCCCTTCGACCCGATGCCGCACCTGATGGCCATCGCTGAATACGTGACCAAAAACCTGGCGATCTGCGTTCGCTGCGGCAATCCGGCAGATCGCTCTCAGCGTCTGGTGCGCCGAGACGCCACGGTGGTCGTTGGTGGAACCGAGACCTACGAAGCACGCTGTCGTCGCTGCTTCGATCCCGGCGAGAGCTCACCGTCGCAGAAAGACCTGTTCACCCGCTCCGAACCCCCGCCTGCAGTCGACGACAACGCGAGCTAGCGCGAGCGCTTCTTCTTGGACCGAGCCGCTTTGCTGGCTTTCTCTGCCACGGGCCATGCGTCGCGCAGTGTCAGGTCGCGTTGTGCGCCAGGGGAAACGAAATAGGCCTCGAGCCACTCCCAGACGGCGGCCACCCGCGGCACGTGGCGCAGCGCTCTGTGCGCGACCAGCCACAGCGTTCCTCCGGGGGTCTTCAGATCTTGCAGTGGGAGCCGAATCAGCCCGCCTTCCCGGGCCGCGATCGGTTCGGCGACCAGGAGCGCGCCGACGCCCGCACGCGCAGCACGAATGAGGGTCCCCAGCTCGGATGCTGCGAGTGCGATGCGGGCTTGGGGAAAAGTGGCGGCCAACCAACGCGCTTCGGGAATGTGCGCCATGGGACGGTCCCAGGTCAGCCACGGGAGTTCGTCGAAACATGTTCTTGCCACATCAACCAAGCTCGGCGCGCATGCAACCACCATGCGGTAGTCCGCAAGCTTGCGCAGGGCCAGGTCCCCCTGCGTGGGCTTGACGACTCGCAGCGCTAAGTCTGCCTCGCGTTGGGCCAGGTCGACGACGGCACTGTCGGAGGCGAACTCGAGGGTGATCGCCGGGTGTCGCGCACGGAGCTCGCACAGCCTTGGAACCAAAAGATGGCTCGCGATGGTTGGAGGGGTGGCGATCCGCACGATGCCCGACGGTGATAGGTCCAGCCCCTCGACGTCACGACGCATGCCGGCAATCGATGCCGCACACTGCTCGGCCCAGGGCATGACGGTGTTCAGCGCGGACGTACCGACCAGTCCGGTGGGAAGCCGATCGAAGAGCCGAACGCCGAGAGACGCTTCGAAGGCTTCGATGTGTCGCAACACCGTGGCCGTGGTCGTATCCAATTGAGCGGCAGCCCGCGTCGCGCTGCCGGCTTTGGCAGCGGCGAGCAACGCAGGCAGCCCGGTCAGCAGTTCCTGGGGAAGTCGTTCCATGGCGCCGGCTTAGCGCGGGCAAGTGTATCATTTATGAAACACGCAGTCTTGCTGGCGGGCATTCATATCAATACATGAAATACCTAGATTGACTCTGCCGGGGCGCTCCGAAGCCCCGAGGGAGGCGACATGGCGCAGGCAAACTCAGGCTCTTCTTCGTGGAATGGAGTCCCGCTCCGAGACGGAAGATCCCGCCGTCGGGTCGCCCGCGCTGGTGTCCTCGTGTTGCTGTGCACCGGTGCGGCAAGCCCGGCCACGCCTCCCCGTGGCGGGGCGCGTCACGACTGGGGCGCGGAAGTGGACCTGGTGCAGCCGTTTGTTCCGACGGTGCACATCATCAAACCGAAGCTCACCCGGACCCTCTGGGGACGCCTCGGGGCGAGCCACGGCGATCTCGTAGTGCTGGCCTACGTGCGTCCGCACATTCCTCACGACATCGTCGACACCATCGACGAGTACATGCTCGGTGCGGGCTACCGCCAATATGTGTGGCACGGCCTGCACCTTGAGGCGCTGTTGGAGGCGGGCGTGGCCTGGGGCACGAACAAAATCGATCGGCGCGACTACACGACACCCACGCTCTTTGGCGAGGTCAACGTCGGCTATCGCATCGGGGTGTCGGAGCCCGGCGGGCTCGCCTTCGAGGGAAGAGAAAGCGTCGGCTTCTACGTGGCGCCGCAGTTCGGGACAATTTTTAGTCTCGGAGTTGCTGACATCGGTCCCCGCGACGGCAAACCCGATTGGTTCCTGCAAGGAAACCTACTGGTCGGATTGTCCTTCTGAACCCAAGCGCCCGTCCCAATGGAAAGTGAAAGGAGTCACGAATGTCGATCTCAATGCAGCGTAGGCAGTTTCTGATTGGCAGCGGCGCCGTCGTCACGGTGAGCGCCTTCGCCGCAGCATGCGGCGGGCCCTATGTCGGGGGCTGGGACTTGCCCAGGGCGCCAGGAGCGACGGATCAGGAGCCCATCGTTACTGCGCTTCGCTACGGCATCACCGCTCCTAGCGCCCACAACACCCAGCCCTGGCGTTTGGAGCTCGTCTCCGACCGCGAGGCCCGGATCTACACAGATCCCGAGAGACTCTTGCCGCGCACGGACCCGCCAGCGCGGCAGATCCACATCAGCCACGGAACGTTGTTGGAGACGATCGCGATTGCGGCCACGGCCCTTGGCCTTCGCGCGGAAATCGACGTCTTGCCCGAGGGCGAGGTCCTGGCGTCGGACTTCGGAACCAAGCCCACGGCGCAGCTGCGGCTGGTTGACGTTCCCGAAGTGCCCGTGGACCCTCTGTTCCGCGCCATTGCACTGCGGCGCACGAGTCGCCTGTCCCATACCGGAAGCACGGTCAGTGCCGACGACGCGCGCGGGGTGACTCACGCGGCTCGACGTGCGGGCGTGAAGGCGCTGGTCTTCCGTTCGGGCCTCGGACCACTCAAGGCGATCGCACGTCGCGCGATGGCGCTTGAGGTCGAAGACGCACGCCTCTACGGTGAAACTCGAAAGTGGTTTCGCTTCTCGGCCGAGGAAGTCCGCTCGCACGGCGATGGACTGAACCTTGAGACGACGGGCGCGGATAGCCTGGCCGCGCGGATCTTTCTGAATGCCGAGAACTTCCAAAGCGAGTCCAATCGGCAGCGGTTTCTGGAGAATTTCTACGCCGCAATCGACACAACGCAGGCGTTTTTCGCCCTGAGCACGCCCACCAACACGATGCACGACTGGGTGGCGACGGGGCGTTCTTACGTCCGCGCCCAGTTGGCGGCCGCTCTCGCGGGGCTCAGCATGCACCCGGTCAGCCAGTCGCAGCAGGAGTTGCCGCAAATGCAGGGAATCGGCCGCGAGCTCGCTGCTTTGACGGGCGTGGCGCCACCTGGAAAACTCCAGATGCTAGTCCGTCTCGGGCGCACGGAGTCACCGGCCCGCTCGCCGCGTCGCCCCCTCAGTGCCATGCTCGCTCCGACTCCCTCGCCCGGAAAACTCGCGGATGACGCCCGGCGTTGAGTCGCCGCGTCGCGGTAATCTTTGGCGACTTAGTCGCGCTCCAGATTGCTCAGTTCGTCCAACACTTTTGAGAGCGCCACCAGGCCGTTGCCGAAGGCGTCACTGTCCAGCGCTTTGCGCGTCACGCGCCCATCCGGCGAGATGCGGTAGGCGGAGTGCTTCTTGGCGACCTCCTGGCCCACCTTGATGGGATCCAGCGGCGTGTCGTCGCGCAGGTGCAGCGTGACGCCGCGCGCGGTGGCTTCGCATCCCAGAACGCGTAAACGGCGAAGCTCCGTTTTGAGTCGCATCAGCTCTACGAGTTGCTTGGCCTCGGGTGGCGGCGCGCCGAACCGGTCTTCCATCTCGGCTGCGGTTTCCGCCACGGCGGCTTCGTCTGCCGCGCTGGAGAAGCGTTTGTAGAAACTCAGGCGAATGCCCACATCGTCGATGTAGTCTTCGGGCAGCACGCCGTCGACGTCGAAGGAAAGCTCCGGCTCCACGTCGTGCACGACGACTTCGCCGCGCAGTTCTTGGGTCGCTTCTTCCAGCATCTGGCAGAACATGTCGAAGCCGACACTGGCCACGAAACCGCTCTGTTCTGCGCCCAGCAGGTCACCAGCGCCGCGTTGCTCCATGTCAAGAGTGGCGACGTGAAAGCCCGCCCCGAGCTGCGAATGGCGTTCCAGGGCCTCGATCCGCGCGCGTGCGTCATCCGACAGCTTCGCGGGCGGCGGCACCAGCAGATAGCAATACGCGCGCTCGCTGGAACGGCCGACGCGGCCACGCAATTGGTACAGCTGCGATAGACCGAATAGATCCGCGCGGTCGATCAACATGGTGTTCGCACGCGGGATATCCAGGCCGCTCTCAATGATCGCGGTGGAAGCAAGGATGTCGTAGCGACCCTCGACGAAGTCAAGCATCGCTTTTTCGAGGCGCGACTCGCTCATCTGTCCATGGGCAACCGCAATGCGCGCTTCCGGGAGCAACGCTTTCAGCCGGTCGGCGCGTTCGTACAAACCTTCGATGCGGTTGTAGACGAAGAACACTTGGCCGCCGCGGGACAGTTCGCGCATCACGGCGTCGCGCACGATCTGGTCGTCCCAAAGCGAAGTGATCGTGCGGATGGCTCTGCGATCCGAGGGTGGCGTCGTGATCAGGGACATGTCGCGCAGCCCGCCAATGGCGAGCTGCAACGTGCGTGGAATGGGAGTCGCAGTGAGCGTCAGCACGTCCACGGACGCGCGCAGTTGTTTAATGCGCTCTTTGTGCGTGACGCCAAAGCGCTGCTCCTCGTCGACGACCAAGAGACCAAGATTGCCGAAGTGGACATCCTTCGACAGGACCCGATGCGTTCCCACGACGATGTCCACGGTGCCGTCTCGGAGCATGCGAATCGTTTCGGTCTGGTCCTTCTTGCTCACGAAGCGCGACAACATGCGCACCTCGATGGCGTAGCCGGATAGCCGCGCGGAGAAGGTCGCGAAATGCTGTTGGGCCAGCACCGTCGTCGGGCACAGCAGCGCCACCTGCCGGCCGGCCATCGCCACGCGGAACGCGGCGCGCAGCGCGACTTCGGTCTTGCCGAAACCGACGTCGCCGCAGACCAAGCGATCCATCACACGGTCCTTCTCCAAATCGCGCTGGACTTCACTGATGGCCGAGGCCTGATCTCGCGTTTCCTCGAAGGGAAACGTAGCTTCGAAGGCGAAGAACTCGTCATCGGGTGGGTCGAGGGGGAACTTCGTCAGCGATGCGCGCTCGGCGTATAGCTTGAGCAACTGGTCCGCCATCTGCCGGACGCGCACTTTGACCTTGGCTTTGGTCTTGGCGAAGGACTGCCCCCCCAGTCGATCCACCTTTGGTGCGCTTTCGCTGCCAGAATACTTTTGGATCTGATTCAGCCGGTAGACCGGCAAAAAGAGCTTCCCGCCGGTGTACTCCACGACCAAAAGCTCGACGCTCACGCCGCCAATGTCCTGCTTGTTCAGGCCAACGTAACGCCCAATGCCGTGTTCGCTGTGCACGACATAATCACCCACGGACAGCGAACGCAGATCTTCGAGCACGGCGCGGGCGCTCTTGCTCTTCTCTTTGCGTCGATGAGTCCTACGGCCGAAGATCTCTTCTTCGGTCAAGATGGCGAGGCGCTCCGCCGGGGCCACAATGCCGCGCGACAGGCGGGAGGCAACGACCCGCACTGCGTCGTCTTCGGCTGCGATCCCCCGGTGTTCGAGCAGGCTCTGCAACCGCTCGGCTTGGGTTTGGGTGCGCGCGGTGAGCAGTACAGAAAGCCCGGCTTCGCGCCAGGTACGCACCCGCGCGAGCACTTGATCGAGCACACCGTGTTTGCCCTTGCCGGCGCCGGTGCCGGGCGCTGCCTTGATAGGTGGCTGCGCCAAGGTGTGCAGGCTGGGAGCATCCTCGGGGCAGAGTTGCCACGCGTCCAGGGAGTCGGCCGCCGACGTTCCGAGCAACGCGGTGCGGTGAGCCAAGACGACGCTGCGTCCCGCAAGCGCTTCGGCGACTGCGGCCTCATTCGCGAACAAAGCATCGAATCCGAAGCCCGGCTTGCCCTCCGTCGAGGATGCCGCTTGTGCGGCTTCGAGTTCTGCCCGCATGCTTTCAACGGCGCGGGTGGGCTGGTCTACGACGAATACCGTGTCCTCGGGCAGCAACTCCCAAATGGGCGAAAGTTCATAATAGGCCGGCAAATAGGCTTCTGCCCCGAAGAACACGCGTGCTTCGGCGACTTGTTCGATCAGCGTGCGCGCTTTGGTGCTCGGATAGTTCTGCGCGTCGCACAACGCTCGGATCACGGTGCGCGCACGGACTTCGGCGTCGAGGGACAGAATCGCCTCACGGCAGGGCGGCAACCACACGCTCGCAATGTTTTCGCGGGTGCGTTGGTCTTCCGGATCGAAGCTCGCTAGAGAGACGATCATGTCGCCGTACAACTCTGCGCGCACCGGGTGACTGCTGCTGGGCGCCCAGACGTCGAATATGCCGCCACGTACGGCAAAGCTGCCGGGATCCTCGACTACCGGGACGCGCAGGTAGCCGGCGTTGGAGAGGCGCTCACACAGACTCTCCAGGTCGATCTCGGTTTCGCTTTCCAATCGTGCGCTGGCGTCGGTCAGTGCGGACTGCGGCACACACAAGCGGATCAGTGCGCTTGCAGGCATGACCGCGAAGCGAAAGTCACGGCCCGATGCGATATGCGCCAAAGAGCAGACGCGCTCCAGGGTCGACTTTCGGTCCGAGTGGACCTCGGTCCAGGGTAATGCTTCGGGCGTCGGAACCAGCAGCGCGCTGTCCCCGCCCGGGACTGGCGTTGACAGCGTGCTAATGCCGGGGATCACCACGCTCAACGCTTCTACGTCTGCGGCAGTGGGTCGGAGGTCGTCGGGGTCGCTGACGATGATTGCAACGTGCTTCGCGCCGCGCGCCGCCAGGCTGCGCGCCAGTAGTGCCGGAGCGCAACCCGTAGCGTCTATGATGTGGTGTCGACCGCGGCCGGTGAGCACACGCTGCGCCACCTCGTCCATGCGCTCTACCCGGCGGCCATCCACGAGCTCCGGGAGCACGATTGCTGCGCCCGGATCGGGCTCCTGCTCGTCCATTCTAGCTGCCGGATTGCCGGGCGATCGCCGCCGCGAGGTGGTTTTGGGCACGGAGTCGCATGGTCCCGGGATGCTGGAGCAAGTGTCCGCGGAACGCCTGTTCCGCGAGGTCGTAACGGCCGGCGCGATAGAACAGAACGCCCCGGGCGAAAAGACCTGGATACGCCAGGTCCACGCGTTCAATGGCAGTCACCACGGCGATAGCGTTCTCGGAGCTGGTGCCCTTCTCGGGATGCGCCAGCACGAAGCCATAGTACGCGCGCAGTTGGTTAGCCGTTGGCGCGAACGCGGGCACCTTGCGCAGGTTCAACAGTTCGGCCCAACGAACCTGAAACATCACGCGCCGTTCGTGGTGTGTTGCGACCAACGTGCCGTCGGCTCGCAGCCACCCGGACGCGGATGCCTTCTCTGCGAAGCGCTCGCCTAGCTCGATCAAGTCCTGGTCCGGCTTTCCGCTGGCTTCGAAGCGCCCGACCGCGTCCAAAAACATCTGCGTCTGCACTGCGCGCAAGACGAGCAGCGCCTCGTCCCCGGAGCGGGTGCGGTATTGGTCGGCGACGGCGCGGGCTTCGCGAAGCGCGCCCACGGCGCCGTCGACGTCTTTCTTCGCGACCGCAGCGCCGTATTTGCGCAGAGCTTCACCGATGGAACGAACGTCAAAGGAGAGCGGAGCCGCCGCAAGCTGCGCCACCCGCAAACGATCCGCATGCGCGTCTGCGACGAGAGAACGCAGTTCGACTTGCGGCATCGGCAGCCGGTCGGGCGGCGCCGGGCGCGGCACACCGAAAACCACCCCCAGCAGGGCGAGCCCCACGGCAAGGGCGCCCAGTTGCCACCCGTCAATAAAGCGGGACCAACTGCGCGGGCGCGCAGGGTCTGGGCTTGGGCCTTCTTGGGCGCCGTCCTGTGTGGTCTTGACTTCGTTGGGTCTCACGATAGCTTCGGGTCCCCTGCTAGCTCAGGCCCCAGGATAACGTGCAAGAAAAACGTCAGCACCCCCGTGTTCCAATTAGCCTCGACCTAAAGTGCGAGATCGCTGACGCCGCGGAGATTTTGGGCACCGCTGGTGACATTTCGCTGGGTGGGTTGTTCGTTCAGACCGAGGTCACCCCGCCGGCTTTTGGCACGAACCTCACGATTGTGACGCGTCTGCCCGGTCTGAGCGGTGAGGTTCGCCTGCCCGCCATCGTGCGCTGGAACAAAGCTGGCGGCTTTGGCGTCCAGTTTCAGCTCCTCGGCGCCCGCGAGACCCACGCCATCACCGACCTGATGCGTCACTGAGTTGATGCTTGCGCGGTAGCGCGTGATCTCAGAGTGCCGGACGAACCTGGTGCAGACGGGGTTTCTTGCGCGGTCACGCGCGGCCGTGTCTCAAGGAGCCACGTCCGTGCACTCCCCCACCAGATGCGGGTTCTCCACGAAATGCACGCACACGCCTTCGCCCGGCGGACACGCCGGCGTTCCGCCCTCTTCCGCGCGACACAGTCGCCGGCACTTGCCGCCGCGACAAGTCGCTCCGAATTTGCAGCGCGTCACGGACGAACACGCGCCGCCGAGCTCCACGGTGCCTTCGGGGAGACACGCGACGCTGCCCCGCGGGTCCACGATCTGACAGGTGCGTCCCGGCTCCGCACAGCTCGTCGCGTCCAGCACGTCGCAGCCGCCGATAGGTCCGCACAAATCCGCGCCGGCATACTCAGGCTCTGTGCCGGGCGCGGCGCCGGGCTTCAACAAGAACAGCTGTTGGTAGCAGCTCTCGTCTGGGCCGCAGGCCGACCAATCCCCACCGCAGCACAGCTTCCTGCATGTTCCGGGCTGAACGCCCCCGTCCGGTAGGGCGCTCACGCCGGCGCAGAAGAGCCCGAGGGCGCAGTCGTTCCATCCGCTGCAGCTCTGTCCCGCGGCAACGGTTCCGGCGGCCTGGCAGCTGGGTGGCCAATCCCCCGACGCTGGGGGCGTGGGGGTGGGAATACAGGTTTGGCCACCGGGGCAGTCCTGGGTTTGATAGTTGCAAGCGCCGCTTTGGCAGGCCAGTTCCCCATTCGGTGGATCCGGGATCTTGCCGCCGCCATCCAGGACGCCGGGAAGACCCGCGTCACCGGGTGCGGCGTTTTCGGACTTCTTGCCCGAGCAGCCGGCGAAAAGCAGCAGCAGTCCGAACGCCGCGCTGGGCGCGCGCATGCCTGTGAATCTAGACAACAACACCTGCATGGTAGCAGACGGCTGCCCATACATTCATTGGGTCCGCCAGATCACAACGTAAACACCCAAATCCAACCGATGGCGCCCGCGATCCCGACCAACACGAACGTGGCAGCGGTCAGCCATCCAAATACACGGTAGCCGCGACGCTCACTGGCGGCGCCGGTTTGGGGATGCTTGACCGCACGCGCTGCGCCCATCGCCCATGGGATGCTCCACAGATGCACCAAGGTTAGCGTGACCAAGCTGGCGATCAGGCACGTTCTGAGCACCAGTTCCACCTGCGCGGCTTCCAGCGCGGAGAGCGCGAGCTCTTTTGCCGCATCGCGGATGAAACGGTTCTCCGCCCCGACGGCTCCCACGTTCATCAGGGCGTCCTTCTTGAGCACCATTGCCAGCGGCATGGCCGCCACTGCCGTCAAGAAGCCCACGGGGTAGGCGAGCAAGTGACCCATCATGAAGCGACCGAAAAAGGCTTTTGTAGGCGTGGTGGGGCGCCGCCGGCGCGCCACAGGCTTCGGCACGGGTCCCTCGCCGGCCTCGCTGCTCGTGTTCGCCGGCATTGCGGCGTCCGGGCGCGGCGCGCTCTCCGCGTTGCTCGGGCGCGCGGGATCCGCCTCTTTTCGAGCGCTGTCTTCCGTCGGCAATTCCCTGGAATCGGAGCCCATTGCAACCCCCGTGTTACACTGAGTTCACTGCTTACCTCAAACTGGAGACATTCCGATGACACGCTTGCGCGCCCTGTGCGGATTGACGGCCTTGGTTGGCAGCGCCTTTTTCGCAGCCGGCGCGTGTAGCAGCGCATCCGGTGCGGGCGGTAAGGGCGGCAGTGGCGGTGCCGATGCATCAGCGGGAACCGGCGGCACCGGGGCCATCTCGACGGACTCTGGGTTGATCGATGCTCCGCTTTCCGATGGCAACCTGACCAGCGAAACCAGCTGCGCACTCTTCACCGAAGAAGCCAAACAGGCACCCGCGGCCCTCACGATCGTGCTCGACCGCAGCTCGAGCATGAACCAAGGCAATAAATGGACGGCAGCTCAGCTTGCCATCGTGCAAGCGATCGATACTGCCGCTTTCGACAACATCGCACTCGGTCTCCTTGCGTTCCCGACGGGTGACCTGCCTGGTCCGGCATGTCTCTTCGGAGGGGCCATTCCCGTTGGCTGCGCCGTCAGCGCGCTGCCGCAAGTGCAGCTCGCGGACACCTTGACCGCAAAGAGCAATCAGCCCGGCGTGCGCCAGCAGATCTACAACTACCTCGGCTCCAATCCGCCAGCGGCGCAAGGTGCCAGCACGCCAGGCTACGCCGCGCTGCAAGGCGCCATTTCAGCGCTGCAACTCTTCCCATTGCAAGGCACCCGCGCGCTGGTGTTCATTTCCGACGGTGGATTCGACTGCACGTCCGTTGCATCACCAACGCGTCCCGCCTACCCCGACACCGTCGGCTGCCAGGATTACGAGCACCCAAACAACGTGGTGCAACTCTTGACCGGTGCCTACAACGACCCCGCGTTCCCGGTGCGCACCTTCATTGTTGGAGTTCCCGGCGCGGACACCAACAATGGGGATCCCAATGCGCCGCCGTACTCGGTGCGTCGCGCGCTCTCCGCCTTCGCCCTGGCCGGCTCGCCGAACACGGTCCCTGCCGGTTGCGACGGCTCGTATCTCCAGGGTGCTGGGGATCCGGCCCTGTCCTGTCACTTCGATCTGACCCAAGGCAACTTCAATGCGGGCGCGCTGGCGCAAGCCCTCGCGGAGGCCCGCGGCAAGACTTTGGGCTGCGCTTTCAAGCTGCCCGAACCGTCCGGAGGCCAGTCCGTCGACAAGAACAAGGTCAACGTCAACGTCACGATCGATGGCAACACCGAAACGGTGCCGAAACGTTCCAACCCGGGAGACTCTTGCACCAACGACGGCTGTTGGGCCTACGACTCCACCGATCAGGTCATCTTGATCGGCAAGGCCTGCGAAGACATCAAGAAAGCCAAAAACGCCAAAGTCGAGATCCTGGTCGGCTGTACGACGATCGTGAAGTGAATCGAGGCGTTGACACCGGGCGTGGGGCATGAAAATCCATGCCTCCCCATGAGCGACGTCCCCGAGACCCCAGAGGCTTTCTTTGCGCAATACATCCCCACGCGGTTCGAGACCGTGAAGGCGGGGCTAGCCGGCAAGTCCTCGAACGGCAGTATGTGCTTCCGAGTCATTGACGCCGGTGAATGGAGCATGCGCATCGAAGACGGGGAGCTTCGTGTCAGCTCCGGCATGGCGGATGACGTGGTGCTACAAATCACCGCGTCCGAGGCCGACTTTGGGCCCATCTTCGTCCAGGGTGCCGTGCAGCAAGAGGGCGCGCCGGTGGGCGCCGAGCAGCAGGTGCTTGCGTTCAAGGTGCTGACCGTGGACGAAGAGCGGATCAAGCTCGTGAAGGGGATCGCCGGCAGCGTCGCCTTCGTGATTGACTCGGAAGGCGTCACGCATCGCCTGGCAGTTACGCCCGGCGCGCAGACGCCCAAGCTCGACGACGCCGAGTGTCGCCTTGAAATGAAGATGAACGACTTCATGGAGATGCAGACGGGCAAGCAAAACCCAATGCAGCTGGCCATGTCGGGGCGCATCAAGATCGTCGGGAACGCGCAAATCCCGATGGCGCTGTCCGGCGTCTTCGTCTGAGTTGCACTTAGCGCAAGACTCGCTGCCCGCGTTGTTCCTCGGATCTGAACAGACGCCCGTGTAGGTGTGACTGCGCTGCTCAGTACGGCCTCGCAAATGCCTGGCTTGACGCGGCCTTGTGGGTAACACTCTAGCCCGTGAAACGGCTCCCCATAGTGGTAACCCTGGCCATGGCAGCCTACGGCTGCGGACTAGATTCCGGTGGTGACTCGGTCGTGTTCAGCGGCGGTGCGGCTGGCGTCGGCGCGGGAACCGCAGATGCGGCCCTGGGCGGCAGCGCGGGAGTCACCTCGGGTGGCACGAATAGCGGCGGCGGCGCGTCGGGCGCCGGAGGCTCTTCGGGTTCCAGTGGCGCAGGCGGCGCATCGGGCGCAGGCGGCGCATCGGGCGCGAGCGGCGCATCGGGTGCGAGCGGCGCATCGGGTGCGGGCGGCGTGGCGACTGGCGGCACGGGCGGCACAGGTGGCGGCGGCACGGGCGGCGTGGCGACGGGCGGCACGGGCGGCGTGGCGACGGGCGGCACGGGCGGCGTAGCGACGGGCGGCACAGGCGGCGTAGCGACGGGCGGCACAGGCGGCGGCG
>CBDUPW010000098.1:0-23319 GCA_965369205.1 uncultured Polyangiaceae bacterium
CCGCGGCCTGGGCGACGGCCGCCTCCACGCGCGCCTGAAGCTCCGGTGGGAGTTCGGTCTGAGCCTGGAGAATGCGCGCGGCGAGCTGCGGCTCCCCGTGGGTCAAGGCGTGCTCCACGCGTAGGGCGGTGAGCTGTCGGGCGCCGTAGCGGGCAGCGTCGCAATCCGACCACTCTTCGAGAGCCGCGCGATACGCGAGATCTGCCGCCAGCACTGCGCGCTCCCACTCGGGATCATCGGCGTTCGCAACAGCCAGAGCCGCGCGGGCGCGTTCGCGATCCCCATGATCGGCGAGGCGCGTTGCGCCGCGATGTTGCAGAAAGTCCGCCAGCGCCAGGCGCAAGTCTTCCGGGGTTTTGGTGCGCCGAGCCACGTCCTGTTCGAGGGCACGCTCGGCGATGCGTCGCAGTTCCGTGGGCACGTCCTCGGGCAGCTGCGGGCGGATGGGGTTCTCCAGCAAGTCGGCGATGCGCACCTCCATGGGGATCCCAGCGTGAGGCGGACGGCCAGTGAGCAGATGGAAGAGCGTGGCGCCCAGCAGGTACGTGTCCGTCCAGGTCCCCAAGGGCGCCGTGCTGCCGAGGACTTGTTCCGGCGCCATGTATCCAGTCGTGCCCGCCAGCTCGGACGCTCCGCTGTCGCCGCCAGGCTGGTCCAACTCGAACGCGATGCCCCAGTCGAGCAGATAGACCTCGCCAAAGTTGCCCAGCATGACGTTGGCGGGTTTCACGTCCCGATGGATCACGCGGTGGCTGTGAGCAAAGGAAAGCGCTCGCGCCACGGCCATCAGCACGCCGAGGTTCCATTCGAGCAAGTCGTGAGCGCCGAAGAGCTCACGCACCCGGGCCTCGTCCCGCATCAGCTCGCTCCAGGTGTTGCCCTCAATCCGCTTGAGCACGACTTGAGGCACGCCGTCCGGTCCGGTGACGATGTCATGCACCGGCACGATGTTCGGATGCTCCAAGCGGCCGGTAATACGTGCTTCGCGCAGCAATCGCTCGATGTCTTCAGGGCTGCGGCGATCTTCGCGCAGCGTTTTCACCGCGACAGGACGATCCAATTTGAGCTGCTGCCCCAAGCGCACGACGGCCATGCCGCCCTGCCCCAGGGTAGCGCCCACATCGACGCCTTCCGCGCCGCGCCGGTCGGGGAGCTCTGCAGCAGGGAGCAGATGCACCGTCGCGCTGGGCTTTTCAGCTTCGGCCTTCAGGGCCAGGTCCGCCAGCGTGCGCCGCAGCTCTGGGCGACGCTCGAGCTTGGTCGTCAGCGCGTCTTCGTCCGCGGGACCGAGCTTCCGCGCGAGCAGCGCCGTCAGCTGTTCCGCGTCGTCGTCCATCCCCACACTATCCCCCGATCCGTCCCCCGCCGAAACGCCAAAATCCGAAGCGCGCCGCAGAGCGGCGACCGCAAGCTCCAAGCGTCAAGTACTGTCGTCGCAGGTCACGCCTTCGGGATAGTCCACGCCCTTGCTGCAGTCCGCGATCATCAGCCACTTGACCATGGGCTCAGCGCGGTTGCCCTCTTGGGTGCAGACCGTGGTGCAGTCGTTGCCCTTGCCAGCGCAAGCCTGCCGGCAATAGTCGACCCGGGATTGCGTGGCGCAGCCCTGCAGGCAGTTGTTGGCATTCACCGACGGGTTCGATTTGCAGGACAGAATGCACTGCGACACCTGAACGCAGCCAGGATCCCGCGCACACTCCTGGGACAGCGGACAGCAGACGGAATCGAGCGCCTGCTGGCAAGCCGGCGTGCGGAAGACCTGCACGCCGCAAGCCCCCGCGCCGGGCTGGTTGGTGCCCCCTGGCCGCGAGGACCCGGAGGAGCCCCCGCAGGCCACGATGCACACGCCGGCGAAGATCACGCTTGCTAGGATACGCATGCCTCAGAGCATAGGACGGATCACCCGGGGCGGACATTCAACATTGGGGCTCCGGTCCGCCACGCCGCGCCGCTCAGTTTTTGCGTGCTCGGGCGACGCCTGCGTGCGAACCTTCTCGGCATGCTGGCTAGGAAATCGGCGCGAGGGTTATGGCAAGCGGCGGCGATCTTGGGACTCGTGGTCCCGATGTTCGCCAGCTGTGGTGGGGACGACGGCGGCAGCACGGCTTCGAACGCAGGCACGGGCGGCGGCGGCACCGGTGGAACCGGTGGCAGCTCCGGCGACGCTTCGGTGAATCTGGATTCCGGCGCCTGCCCCACGGGCAATGCTTGCGGCGACGCCGGCGTATGCGCCGGCGGGGTGTGTTGCGAAAAAGAAAACGCCTGCGGAGACGCATGCTGCTCCGGCTCAGAGGTCTGCTCCTTCCAGAAGTGCGTCACTCCCGGCAAGACATGCACCGAGAGCTCGGACTGCGCCAGCGGCGAGTACTGCGAACTGGCATTGGGCGACAAGGGCGACAGCGGCACGGCACCGGACGCCGCCAGCTGCACCACGGGCTTCATCGTCGCCGAGGGCAAGTGTTTGCCTGAGCCGCCGGTGTGCGCTGGCGCAGAACCCGGCCCGAACTGTCTCCCCAAATGCGAGCGCCCGCCGAGCACCGCCGCCTTCGATCCTGAAGTCACCTACACCTGGGGCGGCATCACTTCCCCGCCCTACAGCAGCGACGTGATGATGACGCCCATCGTGGTGCAGCTGGACGACGACAACTGCGACGGCAAGATCACCGCCCTCGACATCCCGGAAATCGTGTTCACGACCTTCGCTGGCGGCGCCTACACCGGACAAGGCACGTTGCACGCCATCTCCATCGTCAACCAACAGGTCGTCGACAAGTGGAGCGTGCCCGGCGTCTTGAACGCCGGCAGCGATCTGGCCGGCGGCAACTTCGACGGCAACCCCGGCAACGAAGTGGTCGGCTGCTCCAATGGCACCGTCACCGCCTTTGACGGCAAGGGCAGCAAGCTGTGGACGAGTCCGACCATCGGCTGCCGCTCACCGGCGCTGGCCGACCTAGAAGGCGACGGCACGGTGGAAGTCGTGGTGGAAGGCGGGATCCTCAACGGCAAAGACGGCACCCTGAAGCACGCATTCGCCGTAGGCCTCAGCACACCGTCCGTCTCGGATCTGGACGGCGACGGCAAGCTGGACATCACCGACGGGCGCCGCGCCTACCGCGCTGACGGCACCTTGCTCGCCGACACGGGACTAGCGTCGGCATGGTCTGCCGTCGGTGATCTGGATCTGGACGGCAAGCCGGAGATCATTGGCATCAACCCGGCCAGCGGCGCCCGCAGCATGCACATCTGGCGCGTCACGACGGCAGCGCCGGGCTTCGAGCTGGTCCGGCCCGCCTTCGACATCCACGAGACCGCCACCTCGAACCCCTGCGGGCACGCTTCCGGCGGCGGACCGCCGACCATCGCGGACTTCAACGGTGACGGCACGCCAGACGTCGCCCTCGCCGGCTCGATTGCCTACGTGATCTTCGACGGCAAGAAGCTGATGACGCCCACGACGCCCACGGCGTCCACGTTGCTGTGGCAGAGCGTGACCCAAGATTGCTCCTCAGCGGCGACGGGCAGCTCCGTTTTCGACTTCAACGGGGACGGCAAGGCCGAAGCCGTGTACTCGGACGAGATCTACCTGCGCGTCTACGACGGCGCGACGGGCAACGAACTGTGGAAGACCTGCAACACCACCGGCACGTTGATCGAATATCCGGTGATCGCCGACGTGGACAACGACGGCCAGGCGGACATCGTCGTGGCTTCCAATGCCTACGCCTTCAACTGCGGCGGCACCAAGCAGAGCGGCATCCGCGTGATCCAGAGCAAGAGCAAAGCCTGGGTGCGCACGCGTCGGGTGTGGAACCAGCACACCTATCACATCACCAACGTGGAAGAAGACGGCAGCATCCCCACCAAAGAAGTCGCCAACTGGACCGTGCCCGGCCTGAACAACTTCCGGCAGAACAAACAACCCGGCAGCGAGCTGGCTGCCGCGGACGCCGTCGTGACCGTACGCGCACGCTGCGGCGGCACTTTCGGGGTGATCGTCGAAGTGCGCAACCTGGGCAGCGCGCCGCTACCCACAGGCGTACAAGTCGAGCTCTTCGCGGGTACGCCGCCCGGCGGCACTTCCCTCGCCACAGCCGCCACCACCATCCCGCTCTACGCCGCACAGGCCGAGCTGATCTCCATCGACTTGCCAACGGCGCCCGCAGACGTGCAGAGCGGCGCGACGCCGGTCTACGCCGTGGTCACCCCCGCGGCCGGCGTGATCGAGTGCCGCACAGACAACAACACCTCCGATCCTGTATCCGCGGTCTGCGGGCAGCCGCGCTAGCGGGGCCCAGCGCGGGAAGCGTGGCCCAGCGTGCCCCCGCGAACCGACCCCAAAAAACCCAGCGCAGATTTGAGCCCACAGTGTAAGTGCGGGCGCTGCTGGGGCGTTTTCGGGGCATCATGCGCACTTCACTGCTTTTGCTCGCCCTTGGTTCTTCCCTTGTCGCTCCGGCGGCGCTGGCTTCTGCCCCGAAAATCCCCGCTGACGAGGACATCGGCACGCGGCCTGCGCAGTCCGCGCCCTCTGCGGGTACGCAAATCGTGGAAACCGACGGGGACGGGCTCGACACGGATCACCACCACAACCGCGAGCGCGGTCCGACGCTGGGCCAGGAGCGGCATCCGGCGCCTCCCCCGCAGATCGCCACGGACCCGCCCGGCGATTGGTACTTGCTGCACGCCGGTGTGCGCCCGCATTTGGGCACCTTCGGTGGTGTGGCCGCACTGGCGTTGGCGCACGAGCGCATCGAACGCTTTTACGGCGCGCTGTCGCTGTCGTTGATCCGCAACGACGCCGGCTCGCACTATGGCGGCTTGCAGCTCGCCCTGGGCCGCAACCTCTCCGACGACTTCGGCGGCATCGCGCAGATCGGCATCGGCGAGAACCGCGCACGCAACTTCATCGGCCTGGGCCAAGTCGCCGTGGCCTACAACCGCACCGTGGACACCGCCGCGCTGTTTCAGCTTGCGGGCTACAACCGCGCCAAAGAGTTCTACGGCGCGCTGCAGCTCGGCGGCTACAACCGCACGGATCGCGCCTTCGGCGGATTGATGCAACTCGGTGCCTTCAATCATTCCCGGGAGGACTTCACGGGTTTCGCGCAAATCGGCGTGTTCAACGCACAGGGCGAAGACCTCTTCGACGAAAGCAACGACGACGCACGCTTCGCCGGCATCGCCCAGGCCGGCGTGGTCAATAGTGCTGGGAGCTTCCGCGGCATCGCCCAAGCCGGCGTCGCCAGCTACAGCCACGACTTCATCGGCGGCCTACAAATCGGTGCCCTGGGTGCCGGCGCCAAAGAGTTCCGCGGGCTGGCGCAGATTGGCGTCGTGACCATGGCGGAGAAGTCCTACGGCGCGCAGATCGGCGCGGGCGCCATTGCCCTCGAAAGCCACCGCGGCCTGCAGCTGGGCGTCGCCGCAAACTACGCCGAATCCGTGCACGGCGCGCAGATCGGCATCGCCAACATCGCCGACGAAGCCAAGGGCGTGCAGATCGGTCTCTTCAACCACGCCAAGCGCTTGCGCGGCGTGCAGATCGGTCTGGTCAATCACGCCGAAGACGGCGTGCTGCCCTGGACGGCAATCATCAACATGGGCTTCGGCGACGACCCGAACAGCGACTACAACTCCGACTACCAGGCGAAGGGCGCCACGCCGACGAAGTTCTAAGCGGCCCGCCCCGGGCGATGCGGCGAGCGACTTCTTGCCGCAACGCCACTCAGTTGCCCGGGTAGCGGACTCGATCGATGGGCGCGCCCTCGATGGCGGCGGCATACAGATCGTCGGCCACTTGGGCGATCACGTCGCGCAGTTCGAGCTCTTCGAGCCAGCGCGGGGGCAGCGCGTTCTCACCCCACGCCGCCCCGAGCAAGTGCCCGGTCAGACTCGCCGTGCTGTCGCTGTCGCCGGCGTGCACGGTGGCGCGCCATAGGGCACTTTTCATAGACTCGGGCCCGGCGTCGCCTGCGGTCAGAGCGCAAACCAAGGCGATGGCCAGCGCTTCCTCGCCGACCCAGCCGCCACCCATGGACTCAATCTTCTGGGCAGTTGGCACACCCTGCGCAGCGACTCTGAGGGCGACGTCGATTTGCTCCAGCGTCTCGTCCGCGCCAGCTTCCTTGCGCAGCAGCTCCTGGGCGTGTGGGATCGCCGCGCCCAGATGACTCCCCCGCGCAACGTCGAACACCAACGCTGCGAAGGCAGCCGCGGACAGATAACCGCTGGGATGCCCATGGGTGAGCACGCTTTGGTCGCGTGCCTCGGTAAACGCCGTCCTGCGATCTTGGGCCGCCAGGCCCATGGGCGCCGCCCGCATGATCGCGCCGCAGCCCTTGCTGTCATTGGGCGGCGACTCGACGCTCGGCGTGTGCCCCTGCGCAACCTGCGCTGCCAGCGAAGAGAGACAGGTATTGCCCGGCGCACGACGCGCATGTAGCGCGCGCACGCCGAGGAGCCATCCCGCATCACTGAGAGTATCGAACTGCCCCACTTGCACCTGGGTGCGGTACCAACGCAGCAGCGCGTGACGCATCACATCCCGCATCGATGCCGAGCCGCGCTCGGCGCTGCGCTGGAGGGTGCGGATCACTCCTTCCGCGACGAACAGGGTCATCTGCGTGTCGTCGGTGATCTCCGCCGGCGGCGGCGCGGCGTAGGCCAAGGGCTCCGGAGCCGCCGCGCCGTAGCGCAACGCGATCTGTTCCGCAGAGGAATCGAACTCCACAGGCCAACCGAGGGCGTCCCCGAGCGCGCCTGCCAACAGACAGCCCCGAAACTGGCTCAGGCTCGGGCGCTTCGACTCAGTCATGCTGCGTGCATCTCCCCATCGCGCTGCATGATGCCACTATCGGCATGGCCTTGGCACGCGCCGGCGTGCATGGGACAGTCCGCGCCTTGGCACAGCGTGGGCATTGGTTGTTTTTTGGGGTGGCGGTTCTGGGGCTCATCGTCACCGCGTGTCGCGGCACCGGCTCGTCAGCAGCGCCAGCGCCAAGCGCCAGTAGCGCCCCGGCGTCGCAGCCCCCACGGCCACCGCAGCCCCCCGAAGGCAACTGGGTGCGCGTCGCGCCTGGCAATCGCTACCTGGGATTCGAAGATGGCAAGCCCTTCGTTCCTCTGGGCGTCGCCTTGCCCGGGCACTCGATCAGCCTGGACTACTTCGGAACGGTGACGATTGAGGGCAAGCAATTTCAGTTCGCCGAAGACACCATGGAGCAGCTGCTGCGCGACATGCAGCAAAACGGGGAGAACCTGCTGCGCATCGACATCGAGGGCACCAGCCTGATGCCCCGAGCGACCATCGAAGGCTTGATCGCCGACAAGAAGCTCCAGTTCCTGGAACAACCCGCGGGGCACTTCAACGAAGCCTACGCCAAGCGCATCGATCGTCTGATCACGCTGGCGGAGAAGTACGACGTGTACCTGTGCTTGGCGTTATTCACCCACAGCTGCGACGTCACGGCGCTTGCGCCCAACTTGGATCTGCACCCCTATCACCGACGGCTGGGAGGTCCACTTGCGCACATCAACGACCTGTTCGTGGACGAACGGGCTCGGGCCATGTTCAAGCGGCGCCTGACCTATATCTCTGACCGCTGGGGCCATTCTCGCCGCATCGCCATGTGGGAGCTGTACAACGAGCTACTCAACTGCGGCGGCAACGACGCCAAAGCGGCAGCGGCGTGGGTCAGCGAGATGGGCGGACACCTGCGAAACCACGAGCAAGATCGCTACGGCAAGGCGCACCCGATTGTGGTGAGCAGCGACGACATCGTTCCCGAAAGCGACTTCTTCGTGGATAGCCCGGGCACCGACGTTGTGGTGACGCACTACTACCGGCCAGCCGGCGGCAGCGGCAACCCGGCGGCTCTCGCCGTCGATCTGCATGCGGCGGTGGTCGAAAACCTGAAGCGCGTGGAGTACAAACGTCCGTTCCTCGAGAACGAACGCACGCTCTCATGGCGTTTCCCGACCGCCGTTCAGCGGGAAATGGAGCACGTGGCCGCGTGGACGTATCTGACGTCTGGCGCCGCGGGCGCAGGGGCCACCTGGCTCAACATCGGCGCATGGCAACCCTTTCGCGACCACTCGGTGGTGGGGCCTACGCACCTCAGCATGCGCTCGATTCTGGAGCGCATCGACTTTGAACAGTTTCGCGGCCGGCCGGCTGAAGTCACCTCCAAGAACCAGGAAGTGCTGGCCTTCGTGGTGGCCGACCGGAGCGCAGCCCTAGGCTTTGTCCTGCATAACAACTCCGTCGACTACCGCATCGACAACATTCGCTCCTGGCTCGCCGGAGAGATCCGAGACCCACGCATTGCGCCCCTGATGATGCACGACCTCTTGGAAGTGCTCGCGACCCAAGGTGTGAAGGCGCCCATCGCGGAGTACAAGAAGGAGCTGGTGCGCATGGTGCTGAAGCACTCGCGCAAGTCCGAACCCGCCGCGCGCAAGCTGGTCGATGAGCTCTTCGCAGATCCCATCGGAGCCCGGGAGCGGCTCGGCCGCGTGCCCGTCCCAAAGCGCCGCGCCATCGCCAAAGAGCTGGCGCGATCCGTCAACGGTTTCCGACTCGAACTGGCGCGCTCCCCGGAGGTGCGGGTTGCCCTGGCGAAGGCGTACCGCAAACACCCAAAAGTGAAGACCGAACTCGCAATTGGCAACCTGGCGGACGCGCCTCTCGTGGTCACTTGGTACGACGCCGCCACAGGCGCCGAGCTGTCCCGCGGCAGCGTCGCGGGCCCGACGCGTATCCTGACGCCGAGCTTCGCCAAGCATGTGGTGTTCACGGCGCAGAAGAAGACGGACTAGCAACGAGCCACGTGCCCACCACGCCGAGCAGCGCAAGCGCGACGAGCACGACCACCACGGCCAGCAGCAGCAGCCACGGGTTTGTGCCGGCTCTGGTCGCCGGTGGCAGCGGGCGCGGGGGGGGCGCCACCAAAGGTGCGTCCAAGGTCGGATTGTTCCAACTGTCCGGAGCGGCTGTCATGGACTTGCCTGCCTCTGCGACGGCTTCTCCCAGAGGCAAGAGCATGTTTGCGTCACTGGGCGCGGCCTGCATGGCGCGGTCAATGTCCTCAAGCATCGCGCTAGCCAACTGGTAGCGACGCTCGGGATCTTTATCGACCGCTTTGACGATCACCGGGCGCAGGCGTGAAGCCAACGCGGCCGGGGGCAACGCGATTGGATCTGGCGAAAGCTGCGCCATGCACGCGGCGCCGCCGGAGCCGCGGATCACCGCGCTGCCTTCGAGCATTTCAGCCATCAACAGGCCCAGCGCGTACAGGTCCATGCCCGGCTTCGCCGGCAACCCGTTGATTTGATCCGGCGGCATGTAGCGGGGCGTGCCCACCAACATGCCGTCGGCAGTCAGCTGTAGCGCTTCCGGTCCCAACGCCTTGGCAATGCCAAAGTCGAGCACTTTCACGAAGTCAGGTTCGCCGGCATAAGTGCAGACGAAGATGTTGCCCGGCTTGATGTCCCGATGCACCACACCCACGGCGTGAGACTCCATCAAGCTCTTTAAGATCTGAGTGACCAGTCGCACCACGCGGGGCTCGGGCAGTGCGCCGTCCGCTTTCAGCACTTGCGCGAGGTTGTGCCCGCTCAAGAGTTCGTAGACGATGAACGGCATGGGCTCGGCTTCGAAATCGAAGTCCAGCATGCGCACGGTATTCGGATGCTGCAGCTGCCGCGCCAAGTCGGCCTCGCGTCGAAATCGGTCGAGCCCCGCGGCGTCTAAGGTGCTCGTGCCAAGCAACTTGAGGGCGACCTCCCGGCCGAGCTTCAGCTCCGTCGCACGGAAGACCAGGCTGCTGCCGCCCCGCGCGATGTCTTCTTCGAGCCGGTAGCGACCGGAGAGCACCATTCCGGGTTTCGGTACTGCGTCTTGCACGGCGATGGGGCGCATGCTGTCGGACTAGTGCGCACGGCGCAACTGCTTGCAGTGACGACCGGCGATTGCCCTGCAACGCCGCCGCGCGACCACGGCCTTGGCCTAGGGCTTGCCGCGACGATTCTGTTCCGCCAACCCGTGGCGCTCACGTTGATGACTTGCCCACGCGCACTCTCGTTCGAATAGTAGGCAACGCAGTCACTCTCCCAGTGGATGCGGGTTGCCCGTCGACGCTCCATCGCCAACGTCTAGTGCAAACCCGCAGCAGACGGAAGCCCTCCCCCGGCCCGTCTAGATCCCCTGCACGAAGCCCAAGGACGGCTCGAAGACCTGCCCGCTGGTCGGCAACATTTGCATGACGTTGAGATTGAGCATGATGCCGCTGTCGGCGGTGATGGCGTAGACCACGCCGCCATGCACGCCGCCAAAGACCTTACCCAGCTTCTTGTACACATCCAGATCGAGAGACACGCCCGTCTCCGCGCCGCTGGTACAGTCCTGGTAGTACGCGGGATTCTGCGGGTCCACGGCGCCCGGGCGACTCGGCGCGCTGGAGGAGCCCGCACAGTCGGCGATCTTGACGGGGAGCTTGGCGTCGACCTGAGCACCGCCGCCTTGCACGCCGATGAAGGGACGGAAGCCCGGTTTGCCGAAGGGCGCGTCGCCGAACCAATACGAAATCCGCAATTCGATATGGTACGGAAAAAACGGGACTTGTTTCCTGGAGCCAGCGGGTGGGCCGCCGCCAATGGCGTAACCCAAGCGCGCGCCTGCCGTGACATTGGGGAGGAGTAGTTGATCGAAGGAGAGCAACGCACGGCGGGTTGCCGGGCTTAGGCCCGCGGTGATCTTGTTGCCGAAGTCCGGATTCGGATCAAAGCGGTAAACCTCTTCGCTGTCCTTGTAGAAACAAGCGAAGCCGTTTTCTTGTTGGCTTTTCTGGGAGCACACGTCCGTGCCGCCGACGAGAGCAAAGTCATACGCAAGATGAAAGCCGAGCCAGCTCTGCTTGGCCGGGCCGCTCGCCGTTTCTTTCTCCTTGCCCAGGCACAGCCCGTCATCGCAGCGGGTGCCGTCGGGACAGTCCGCTTGAGATTCGCAACTCTGCACCTGCTCGCACTTGCCCTCGACGCAGGCCAGACCCGAGTCGCAGTCCTCTTCGTCGGAACAGGACGAGCCGGCGGCCGCCGCAGAGCGGGAGCAACGTCGGGGTGGATCCTTATCGGGAAAGGCCGGGGGGTCCTCGTCGGAGTCCTTCATGACTTCGATCTGGATCGGGTCGCGTTTGTTGCCGAAGCTCTGCACGATGTCGCCCTCGGCGTCCCGCCCGCGCACATAAAACTGCACCGTGCCCTTACGAGCGGTGGCCTGGCAGGGGATCGTCGCCTGGTAGCCGGAGCGCTTCTTCTTCAGTTTGATGCGCTTCCAGCTCTGCCCCGGAGCCTTGTAGTTCAAGTCGACGCTATCGGCGCCGTCGCCGACGCTGCATGCCACCGGGATCGGTCGGCGCAGCTGAATCGAGCTGATGCGCGGCGTGCAGTCCATGCCGCCGCCTGCGCCTTCACCCACGCCCATGCCTACGGACTTCGTGGCCCCCGGGTTGGCGCCGACGCTGCGCTGCGCGTCGGCGAACATCTTCTTCGTCTTCTTGGTGGCAAGGGCTTCGTCGAGGGCAATGGTCGGGTCGAAACCCAGAGCGCTCTCGAAGGCCTTCTTCGCACCCCGTGGGTCGTTGCGACCACTGCCGCGCACGACGCCGACGTACATCCAGGCTTTGGCCAGCACCGGAGGACTGCATTTGTTGCCGCACGCCGCGATCGTCCCGAGCAAGACCGCTTCCGCCTGGTCGAAATCGGTGACGAGATAGTGCTTGTGCACCGCCTCTTTGATCTTCTTTTGCGCCGCCGCATCCCGCGGAGCCGCCGCCGCCGCAGTCGCAAGCAGCGCGACTAAGGCAAAGCAAATCAGCTGGATGGGGTGCAAGCGCGCCAAGGGGCGGCGATTGTCCAACATTGTCGCGGCTTTTCCAACTGCCACGCGCAAAAACGCGAGAGCCGGCGCCTCATCGACGCGCCGACTCCCGCTGGGGCGGATTGGGTTGGGGGGGGCGCTACTCGAAGCAACGCACCACCCAGCGCTGGTCGGCGCAGGTGGCAATGTTGCGGCGGCAGTCGCTGCGTCCGCTGGGGTAGGTGCAGGGGCGGCCGCGGGCACGATTGCAGGGCGATGCGGGGGCCGGGGATGCGTGTGGGCAGTCTTCGCCGGCAGCGTCACTGATGAGCTGCAGGTCGCGGACGCCACGATTGCTCTGCTGCCGATCGAGCACTTGCACGGAAATAGTGACCTGTGCGCCGAGGGTGAACGCCATCGGCGCGTCCGTGAAGACGATCACGTCGCGGTCATCGAGATCGTAGAGGGTGTGCAGAGTTGCGTCGTCCGAGAGCACGATGTTGCTGCCCATGCACGGCTTGCATTGCGCCTTGGGTGGGCAGGGCGGACAGCTGTAACGCTTGACGACGTATCCGCGTAGCCGCGCGACGCTACCGGGACTTGGAGTCGCAGCGCGCAGCGCGGTTACGGACAGCGCGCGCCAAAAGCGCTCTGGACATCCCCCGCGTGCGCGCCGTGGCTGACCTGATCCGAAGCGACTTCGCCTGCACAGAAACAATCGCTACCTAGAGCGGCGCTGCGAACCTCCGGCGCCGAACGGCCGCTTCAGAAGCGACTTCGCCCGAGAGCGGCGCTGCGAACCTCCGGCGCTGACGGCCGCTCCATGCGCACGAGCGTCGCTGCTCGCTGCGGGGCGCGACGCAGGTGCGCCGCCGCCGCCAACAGCACGAGACGCGTTACTTCGCGCCCTTTTTGCGTTCGTCCGGCGTGATGTCCTTGTTGCGCCAGTAGAAGTCGGTCTTCTTGCCCTCGTCGTCCGTGAAGCCGACCATCTGCATTTCGGCTTCGATGGCGGTGGTGCCTTCAGGCACGTGCTTTTTGGCGACGCAGGAAAAGGTGATCACGGCCTTTTCGTCGACTTTCATCGGGCCTTGGAAGATCTTGCCCGCGCAGGTCTGGTGCGGGCGCTTCTTATCGCCATCCTCGACTTCGAGTTGCTTGCCGGCCTTGTCATAAAAGTAGACGAACATCTTGCCGTAGACGATGGGCAGCTTGGCGGTGTTCTTCACGTTGAAGGAGGGACCGTCGTCCTTCATCTTGCCGGTCCACTTCACTTGCATCAGGCGCTCCGTACCGGTGGCTTCGCAGGGTTTGTCGTAGGAGCCCACGCCCTCGGACTTCTCGGGACAATCGGCGTTCGGTTCGGGCGGCGCGGCTGCGCTCGGCGCCGGTGTGGGCGGCGGCGGCGGTGGCGGCGGCGGCTTCGCGCTGGCGGCCTGTTCGGCAGGCGACGGTTCTTCGTCGCACGCGAGGGATAAGCACGCGAAGGTCGAAAGCAGAGCAGCGGAGGACAGACGAGTTACGACCGACATATGTTTTCGCTCCTTTTCAGGTGCAGAGAATCGCGCCCTGCGGCGTCGCAGTGCAAACCATTTTTTCCAGGGGCGCGGTCGCAACCAGGGAAATAGTACGAGATTAGTGCAGCAGCGCGCGGCAGCGCCTCGACCCCAATTCCAATTCCATCAGCGGCGCGTCAGCCCACCAGCCGCGCCAGATCTGCTTCGGAAACGGCGATGCGGTCGACGATTTCGCCGAGCTCGAAGGGTTTGTAGATGCAGCCCAGCACGCGATCCGCGATGGAGGCGGGCACTCCGCTGGCTGCGCCGCTGATGACGAAGACGCGCACATCCTTACCGCGGGCGATCAAGCGGTCGAGGGCGGCGGCTGGGTCTGCCGCGATGGGGGACAAGTCGATCAGTGCCACGTGCACATCGCTGAGGCGCTCGATGTCGTCGGCGCAATCGATGCAATGCACTTCGGCGCCACGGGCCGCGAGGCCGAGCTCGAGCAGCGCGCGTACGGCGGCGTCATCTTCCAACACGGCCACGCGCATACCCGTGAGCGCAACGCGCCGTGGCGCGATATGGCGCGCGCCGCTCGGCGTATGGGTGGTGGGCCACTCCAGGTGAAAACAGGCGCCGCGGCCAGGTCCGGCAAGACGTAGCTTGCCGCCGAGGCTCTCGGCCAAGCGGTGTGAATGCGGCAAACCGAGACCGATCCCGCCGGGACGCGTGGAGTTGCGTTCTTCGAAGATCAGCGACGCGCGTTCTTCCTCGACGCCGGGACCTTGGTCCTTCACGGTGAAACGCACGCAGTCGGACGCGTGATCCCCACTTTCGAGTTCGAGCAGGATTTCGCCACCGTCAGGTGAAAACGCCACGGCGTTGAACAGCAGGTTGAGCAATACCTCCATGGCGGAGCTGGGATGCGGCAAGAGCAACTCCAGATCCCGCGGCGCCACGACCCGTACGCGCACGCCCTTGCCGGCGGCTTGGGGTTCGACGGCGCGGGCAACGGCCAGGGCCAAGTCGCTCGCGTCGCGTTCGGGATCAGCCGCGCACTCGGCGCCAAGGGCGGAGCGGGCCAAGCGTCGGCCTAGCTCGGCGTGAGTGCGGGCGACTTCAATGGCGGCGGCTGCGTCGGCATTCGTGGCGCGAGCGCGGGCCAGTTCCAACCATCCCACGACGACGGTGAGCGCGTTGGACACCTCGTGCAGGGCCGCGGCCATGTTGGCGCGGTCGTCATTCGGGTCACCCAGCTTCACACATAACAGAATATTACACCCTGGGCCGAAGAGCCAGGACAGGCACCCAGGCGCGCTGCGCCGCGAGGGCGCGCGCGGCGGCGATTCAGTTGAGTTTGGCGGGAAGCAGCAGCGAAAACGCGCCGTTTGCGTCGGCGCGGGCCTCCGCCACCTGGAGCACGCTATGCGCTTCGCTCGGATCCGCGGAGTAGCCGGCGTCCGTCAAGTACACGTAGGCGCGGATCAACGCGCCGGGCACCACGACCTCCCCGGGCACTTGGACAGCACCGTGATAGACCACGGGCAGCGGCAGGGTGAGTTCGCCCAGTTCGTGGAGACTCTTGGCCACGGCGACGTTGGGACGCACCAACCAGGCGAAACCACTTTGGCTATCGGGGCGGATCGAAAGATCGAAGGTGCCGGGATCCGAACGCACGACGAAGCTGCCGTCGGCACCCACCAGGGCGTTGACGGCTTGGGGCTTCAAAGGCACCGCGCCAGCCGCCGCAAGCAATGGGTCAATGGACACCGGTGACGCGATGGCATGTACGGGGGCGCCACTGAGCGGTGCGCCGGTTGGCGCGAACGCGGTGCCAGCCAGGTCCGAAGCGCGTTCGACGCTGAGGGTCTTGCCGGTTTGCTCCAAGGGCTGCTTGCCGACTTCGAGGCTGCGCACGGTCTGCGCCAAACCCGAATTCGGCGGCGGCACGATGTATACGTCGTACTCCCCCGGCAGCAGGTCGACGGTGTAGGCGCCGTCTTTGGCCTCCACGCTGCGCTCGAATGCGAATAGCGTTCCGGAGTCCAAGAAGCCGAGCTTCTTCGCGACGAACTTTAGGCTGGTGGCGCCAGCGACTAATTTGCCGTCCGCCGTCTCGACGAAGCTGCCCACGATGGAGATAGGCTTCGGCACACCGCCAAGTTGATTGATCACGCCCTCCCCCACGCTGAAGGCGTCCAAAGTGGCGCGTTCCAGCACAATCGTAGGGGCAACGACGCTCTCCGGGGGGCGCAGCCGGATCAGTTCTTTGCCAGCGGCGGTGCCTTCGCCGACGACGGGCGCGTACTCCACGATGGCGCAGTTGTCGTCACCGGCCTCCTGGCAATCCGCTTTGTTCAGCACCGCCGGCGCGGACAGAATGCGACCGCTGGCGGGGTCCATCACGTCGACGCTCCAGCCGTCGAGGCTCTTGAGGGCGTTCTTGGTCGGATCCCCTGTGCCTGGATCCGGCCAATCGACTTTGACGTTGATGGCACTCGGCGGCGAGGACACCAGGGGCAGGGTGACACTGCCCGCGGCGATGGTGACGCGCTTGAACAACTGCGGCACCACGCTGCACGGCACGCTGTTGGGCGGCCCGCTCGATGCGGCGGCGATCAGCTCTTGGTCGGGCTCGACGTAAACGTCGTACTCACCCGCAGGCATCTTGAGCTGGAACGAAAACTCGCTGCCGACCTTTTCGGCGTTCGTCGTATACGCCTGGGTGGGCAGCCCCAGCAATCGCTCGCTCGGCGTCAGCGTGAGCTTCACCGGGACGGTGGAGCTGCCTTCGTAGTCCAGCACGCACTCGTTTTGATGACTGCCGCGCGTGGGCGCGACTGTGCCGCTGACCACGGAGACGACGTCGAGTTCCAAGTTCAGCTCAGAGTCGCCGGACGGGTTCAGATCCGTGACGGTCTTCAGAAAGCGGACTCCGGAAAACTCCGTGGAGGACGACGGCGCGGTGATTTCGAACAGAACCGTGGCGAACTGACCGCTCTGAGCCACGCAGACGCCGGCCTTGCTGCAGGTGCCGCCTGGTCCGCACTCGGAAGCCTCGCTGCACTCGTTCTTGGGGGTGCCCGCGCCGGATTCGTCCTCGGACGCCACGCTGCAACCCGCCAGGAGGGTGGTCCCGAGCAGCAGAGCGAGGCTGGCGAAACGTGCCATATGCCCTCAGCTAAGCGACTGCCGTGCCAGCCGCATTTTTGTGCGGCGGACGGTGTTTTTTGAAGGTAAGGGGTCTGACATGGCTGTCGCGGAAGCAGCTCAAGACGGCCGGATGGGGCCGGCTTTCAGAGTGTAGCAAACCCGCCGCCGCCTTGCCGCACTCCTAGCTTTTCTACCTGCCAGCGGGCGTGGGCGTATTCGGGGCTGGTGCTCAGCCGCAGCAGGTCCGCCACGGCCTCGCTGACCTTGGCCAGGCGACGCAGGCCGCCCACCTGGCTCAGTACCTCTTCGGGGACGCCTTCGTCGGCGACGACTTCCTTGAGCGCAACGAGGAGGTCACCGGCGGCGAACAGGCCAAAGCGACGCACAGAGCGCCGGGCGCTGACGAGCGCGGCGGCGTAGTCCGTGGTGCGCTTGTCGTCACACAGCTCACGGAGGCGGCGCTGAGAACGGGGCGGGATGCTCTCCCACAGTACTTCAGCGAGATTGGCCACGCTGGCCAGGGACTTGGGATCGTCGTCGGGGTGACCAAAGGCGAGCTCGAGTGCGCGTAGTGCGCCGCGGGCTTGAGCCTCCGGGGCTCCGAAGAGCAGCACATTCTCGGGCAGCGTACCGGCGAGCATGGCGGCTACGTGATAGGCCAGCTCCGCAGACTCTCGATTGGCGTTGCCCGACACGATCACAGCGGGCGGCGAGAGCAGGGCGACGCTCACCGTCACGGGCCCCGCGCTGCGGCGTTGGAAGATGGCCGTGCGCGAGAGACCCAACGCCCGAGCGGTCGCAGAAAAGACGCGCCCGAGGGGCGACGGAGCGCCGAGGGGAATGCGCTCGAGGCCGGTCACGCCGTAACTGCTGGGGTCGCGACGAAAGACGTGGGACGCGCCTTCCCACAGCAAACCAAGCGCCTCAGCAGACGGACTCTGGATGTCGTGGGTCAACAGCGCTCGCACGGCGTCAGGGTTTTCCGGCTGATCTGAGAGCGGTGGCACGGGCACCGGCGAGCGCGAGAAATCCAAATAGTGCAGCACATGCTCCACCGCTCGCGCATAGGCGACATCGCGGTCCGCCAAAGCCGCTTCGAATAGCCCGCGCACCAGCTCGGGGTTAGCGGGATCCAGATGTGCCACCCGGCGCGCGACGCTCACCAAGTCGTGGGAACGCGACGAGCGATTCTCCAGCTGGTGCATCAGCTCCAGGCCGGCTTCGATCGAACCTTGGGACAGTGAGAGGAAGAGTTGCTCTTCTGCGCGACCAATCGCCGGAAAGACTCGCGAAGGGCGCCGCTGGTAGTCGGTCTCTGCGTCAGGATCTGGTGCGATGGGCTGCGGAGTCGCTGGCTGCGGCGCTGGAGTCGGCGAGGGTCCTGCGGCCACGGGAGTGGGCGATGGCTGCGCGGGCTGAGAGGGCGAGTGGCGCGTCGGTGGCAACTCCGACTCCGGCGGCGCCGGCGGCGCGGAGGGCGGCTTGTCCGGAGGCAAGGCCACGCGATCCGTGCGCGCGACGCCGTTCTCTGGCTCCTCGAATTGCGCCCGCGTGATGGGCGCTGGTTCGACGCGTGGGTCGCGAACGGCAGGCGCGGCGGTGGCACTGACCTCGGGGGCAGGCGGCGCTGATTCGGCGCGGACGTCCCGGGCAAGCACCTGAGAATCCACGCCGGCTTCGACGGCGGGGCGCGCGCCTGGTTTCGCTGGGGCGCGCCCCAGCAAGCGTTGACTGGACGCCGTGCGCCGCGGCGCCTTCTTGGAGGGTGCGTCCCGCAGGAGCCGCTGATCATTGACGAGCTCGACCTGCAGCTCGAGCGCCGCGGCCCGGGTGCGTTCGTCGGTCGCTGCGACTTCGACGTGTTTGTGCGCACGCTCGAGCTCACCGGCGACATGCGCCGCATGCGCCGCGGAAAGGGCCACCCGGGCCCGAGTGCGTAGCGCGTGCAAATCCCCAGAGAGCGCAATGTCGAAGGCGTCCAGGGCTTGACCGGGCTCGCCCCCCTGAGCCATGCGCTCCGCCATGCCGAGAGCGACCAGGGGCAACATCCCGATTTCCGCTTCGGCTCGGGAGATCTCCCGCATGCCGGCGCCGGAGCCGAGGGCAACATCGAGGCTTTCCGCGAGCAAGAACGCACGCAAGGAGAGCTGCTCCGGCGTGAGTCCGGTTGGGTCCACGCCACGCAACTCCGCGACGGTCACGCGCGCGTCATTCGCAGTGCCCGTGCCCCGCACGCGGTACTCAAGCCAACGCGCTGTTAGCTGGGCCTCGCCGTTATCCGGCGCCAGCAGCGCGGCGCGTTGGGCCCGCGCCATGGCTTCTTGGATCTCGCTGCCAGCGTCGAAGGCGCGGGCGGCCTCCGTCAGCAGGCGCGCGCGGTCCTGGGCAGTGCCCGGCGAAAGTGACGCCAGCTCGTCGAGTGCAGTCGCAAGCGCCACGGGATCCCCGGAGGTGCGTTCCAAATCGACACGCAACTGCAGCAGCTCCGAAGTGGGCTCCGCCCAAGCTTCGATGCCGTCGAGCACACGCCGGGACGCCGCCGCATCGCCGCCAAGAAGCTCCGCGCGCGCCGCATGCAGGGCGGCATCCGCTGCCTCGCGCTTGTCCGTGGTGCAGGCACTGGCACGCATCCACAGTTGCGCCGCGCGCGCGGACGCCCCCATGCGTTCGTGCAGATCCGCCAAGACTCGCAACACGGAGTAGTGATCCCCCGTTGCGGCGATCAGAGCCTCGAGCTCCGTGCAGGCTTCGTCGGGGCGCCCCAGGCGCTGCTCCAGCACGCCCGCCCGACGCAAGCGAATGCGCCGCACGTCGTCAACCCGCGCAGCGAGCCCAGCGCGACGCGCCAAGATCGCGGTCAGCGCTTCCCAGTCGCCGCGACGTTCCGCGTCCCGTTCCAGAGCGGAAAGCGCCGAGAGATCCTTGGCATCGAGCTCCAGCACTTCGCGATGGCGGGACAGCGCGCCGTCTTCGTCGCGCAAATCCCCCAGAAGCCGAGCTAATTCTCGCAAGGTCGTGAGCCGCTCGGACTCGGGCAACAGCTCCACCAATTTGCCGAGAGCATCGGCCTGAGCGCGCTTGTCGCTGCTCTGCCGCGCGAGCGTCACCATGTCTTCCAGCAAGCTGCGCTGGTCGCCCAGGGTTGCGGCCATACGGGACAGGATGGTCAGCGCGCGCTCGGGATCGCCGCGAGCGGCAACCAATGCGGCCAGCTCTTGCGCGATTTTGGCGCGCTCGAAGGGCTCGAGACCTTCCCGCTCCAGCTCTCCGACCAGCAGCTGTTCCAACTCCTCGCGGCGCCCAGCGACAGGATAGATCTTGCGCAAGCGATCTCGCGCCGTGCGCCGCTCGGCGGAGGAGGCTTCCGGATCGCCCTCGACACTCTCGAGGGCCTCAATGGCCTGGGCAAACTCGCCCTGCTTTTCCGCGGCGTCGGCGGCTTCGATCAGGTTCGCGATGCGGGCTGCGCTCGGCACCACCGCCACGATGCGTGCGAGCAGTTCCCCGTCGCCGGTGGATTGCGCAGCCACGGTTGCGCGGCGCACAAAGTCAGCCTCGTCGGGAAAGCGTTCCGCGAGCGCCACCAGCAAGCCAGCTTCGGTGCGTTCGGAGCCGATCTCCGAAGCAATGCGAGCGGCGAGAGACAGCAGCTCCTTGCCCGGGTTGCCATACTTCGCAGTCGTCAGCGCAAGCACCTCGCCGAGCCATTCCCGAGCAGCGATTTCCCGAGCGGCAAGTGCCTCGGTGTGGGAGGCAAGATCGGCGTACTCTTCGATGTCTGCATCGGCTTGGATGGCGCGACGCAGGGCTGCAATTGCGGCGTCGCCGTCGGAAAACAGACGCAAGGCGATGCCCGCGGCCACGATGGCTGCCCGGGCGCCTTCGGGGCCCTCACACCCGGTCAAGAGCTCGTCGATGGAGCGGCGCACGCGCATCTCGACAACGTCGCGGGAATCCGGGGCGATGCGCAGCAGCGACAGCGCGGCTTCACCCAGGGAGCGCAGGGTTTCGCGATCTGGGCGCACGGCAAGGGCGCGCAGCAGCACGTCGACCCGCTGACGCACGCCTTCTTCGCCGCCACCCGCCATGGCCGCAGCGCGTTGCAGCCATGCGGCGCGCTCGCGCTTGTCGCTCTGACGACTCGCAACACGCTCGAGACAGCGGACAACTTCGCTGGCTGCTGCGTCATTGCCAGCCAGGCGCGTCATGACGATGTACGTCACGCCTTCGGTGGGCACCGCCTCGAAGGCCTTGACAGCGTGTGCCACAGCACGAGCCGCATGCCCGCGGCGCTCATAGAGCCGTGCGGCGCGGTAGTGTACCGCGCGCTCTCCGTAGCAGCCGAGCGCTGCGTCCGATAGCTTGGCGTAGATGGCTTCGAGAGCGTCGATATCCGCGGCGCTCGCGGCGCGCTCGGCGATGGCCAACACGTCGGCCCGGGATGGGTCGAGCTCCAAGGCCAGCGCGCCCAGCCGCAGCGCCGACTCGGAGTCCCCCGACGAAAGCGCCACCATTGCGGCGGTGCCATAGTGACGCGCGCCGTCTTCGGCCGCTGCCTGCCGCGCGGCGTTTTCTTCGAGACGCCGAACCGCCTCCGCGTGGCCGGCGAAAGACAGCAAATCCCGGGCGAAACGCGATGGCCCGCGCTCGCGATCGAGAATCGCTGCGCGCTCCCACGCCGCCACGGCGCCCTCGACATCGCCCGCCAAGTCCCAGAGTGCCGCTCCAAGCTCCCGCAGCACGGCCGCTGCCTCCACAGGCTGCGCCGGCGTGGCCCGGGCCAAGGCTTCGGCCTTGGCTTCTAGGAGCGAAAGTTCGCCGTCGCTCCCGCGGGGATCTGGCGTCTCCTGCAGCGCCTGCAACACGAGTTCAGAAGCCGCGCCGTTTCGCGCAGCGCGGGCAAGCGCGCGCAATGCGCCGTCGACGTCACCAACTGCGGCGCGACGCTTGGAGATCTCCAGAGCGATTTCCGCGCGGCTTTGTCCGTCCGCCATGGTCGCGCACCGGCGCTCGAGCACGGTCAGCGCCAGCCCCGGTTCCTCCGCAACGTCTGCGACCCCAAGGACGACATCGCATAGCTCCGGCGATTTGGGACCCAGCACATCGAGGGCACGGCGAGCGATGCCTGCGGCGCGCGTGGCGTCGAGTTCCGCGAGGCGCAAGAGCGCAGCGCATAGCGCGGGCGCCATGTCGAGCAGAGGCTCGGGTTGCGACAGAAGCCAGGACAGCGCGTCCGCCAATCTTGCAGCGTCGCCACTTTCGGTCACCCGGCCCAGTAGCGTGCGCGCGGCGCGGGCGTCGCCGGGGCGCAGTGCGAGCCAGCGCTGCGTCCACGCTAGAGACAGCACCGGATCGCCCATGGCTTCATGGGCTTCGGCCAAGGCTTCGCATAGAGCCGGTCGGGGCACGATCACCCCCATGGCGCGCTCTAGGGCCTCGGCGGACTCGGGGCTCGGACCGCGACGGAGCGCGATGGCGGCCAACACACCGACGGGACGCGCCAGAGAGGGATCGGCGCGACGCGCTTGCTCGCAGGCGTGCGTCGCGGCTTCGAGATCGCCGGCTTCGAGCAACGCCTCGGCAGCCACGGCCAGCGTCACCGCGCGTACACTCGCCGATAGCGGCAGCGACAAGCGCGACAGGGCGCGAGCGCGGCGCACGGGATCATCGCGACGCGCAGCGATCACCACCGCATAGCTCCAAGCTTGCGCTTGCGCCGCCGGATCGTCGAGGCACGGGTCGAGCACTTCAAGAGCACCCGTCAGATCCCCCCGCCCGCAACGGATCTTCGCCATTGCCACCCGCGCGCGCTCCTGATCGAAGCCGGCGGGGGCTTGGGCGATCCAATCTCGCAGCAGCGCTTCTAGTTCGTCGTCGCCGCCTGTGCGCTCCAAGAGTCGCTCGAAGCGACCGCGTAGCTCGGCGCGTGAAGGGTCAGCCACCACCATTTCACGCAGGTGCGCTTGCAAATCCGATTTGCGTTCCGGCCACTCGACCAGCAACGCCACCACGCGCTCCAGGCGCTCGAAGCGCTCGGATCCCGACGCTTCTCGTAACGCCTGCTCGGCCTCGGCCAGGCTCGCAGCAAGGGATTCCGCTCTCGGCCTGAGTTGCTCGGCTTGGGCCAGCAGTTCGGAGCTGGGCTCGATCTCGCGTTGGCGCTCTATCGCCCAATACGCCAGTCGCGGAGCTTCGAGCTCAGCCTCTGCCATGTGCGCGAGATCGCGTAGCAGTCGCATGCAGCTCGCGGCGCCGGTGTGACGTTCGACGGCGAACATCAACGCCTCTGCGACGTCCCAGGGGTCGAGGCTGCCGCGGCGATGCTCTAAGAGCGCACTGCGTGCAACGTCGGAGCCGGGCTGAAGCGCGAGCGCCTGGCGGAATGCGCGAAGCGCGCGCTCCGGGCTCGACAGCTTTTCCTCGTACAACTTGCCAAGGGAAAGGTAGGCGCGAAAGCGTTCGTCAGAAGCCAGACTCGTGACCGTGAGTTCATCGTGGGCAGCCAAAAGCTCGTGCAAGCCGGCGCTATCGAGCACCGAAGCCAGCGCAGAGGCCGCGACGTCGGGCGGCTCGGCGAAGCGCCCGGCGCTGACGTCAGCATCGAGGTGCGCATCAAAGAGAGCGCCCAAAGCCGTGGGCAAATCCGCGATTTTCTGGGCGTGCTGCACGCGCTCTAGGTGCACGGCGCGACCGCCTTCACCACAGGCGCGCGCGTGCTCCCGCAGCACTTCGTCGGCGGCGCCCGTGCGATTGCGTGCGCGCAGCGTGGTGGAAAGCTTTTCCGCTACGATTGGCTCGTGCGGTGCCATC
>CBDUPW010000099.1:0-23176 GCA_965369205.1 uncultured Polyangiaceae bacterium
CACGCCTCTGCACTGACGCGCCGAGGGCCTAGCAGCCGCCCGCCATCCCACAAAAGTTTGGAGGTCTGGATGGAAGGCCAATGCACCCTCAGGCGTGCCACTTTGCAGCCCCATGGGACCACCCCATTTGCAAGAGCATGGGGCCAGGGGAACGGGCTGAACGACTTCTGCATGTTGCCCGAACTTGGGCGTCCGGTCGAGCAGGTCGCGCTTTGGTTGTTTGGGGCGTGCACGCCCTGCACCCATCGTAACGTCGCCAAAGCACAAGAGTTGCAGGTCGTGAATTCGCGCTCCTTCTACCCCGTCAAGACGACACTGTTGTGGTCGCTGGCTAACAGGAAGCGCCCCTCGTTCAACTCCGCAGCGCCGGCCGGGTATCTGCCAGGCTCTTGTGTTGGGCGTTCAGCGCTGCTGCCAACTCTGCGAGTTGCGGCGTGTCGCTGATCTTTACGCTGTTGTACAAGATCAAGTGGTCCCACATGGCGACCATGTACACGGTGCGGTAGTCGAGCGCCTGCAAGTCGGCAGCGCGCTCGTCGAACCACGCCAGCCCGCGGCGAAGCGTGGCGCGGGCTTTGTCGAAGAAGGCGCCCTCCGTTGCCAATCCGCTGCGCGCTGCAAGCACCAAGGTGACTTCGGACGCCATCACACCTTGCGCCACAGCGACGGCATTGCGCCACGCCCAATCCGACCGAGCCACGCCAAGGGGGTCGCTGCCGGCTCGTTCGACGAGATAGCGACAGATGTGATCGCTCTCCCACACAACGACATCACCGTCGTGCAGCACCGGAACCTTCATCAGCGGATTGCCGCCAAAGGGCTGCGCTTCACCTGGGTTGCCAGTGTCACGGAATTCGATGTCGAGGGAAAGCTCCAAGCTCAACACGCGCACGACCCGCGTGTAGTGCGACCGAGGCGTACCGAAGAGCTGCATCGTCGCGGTGTAGCATTGGCCTCGGTCTCCGTCAGCATTCACGCCGCCAACGAACGCGGGTGGCGCGCTGTCGCCGAAGTGGCCGACACGATGTGGGCGAACGGGGGTTCGGCCCGAGCGCGCGCGTTGCCTGCCAAGCCGCTTGCGGCGGCGTCGGTTGACGGACTCGCCAGGGCAAGTAAGTTTCTGCGGCTGTGTCTCGCCAAAAGCTACGCAGAATTGTCGTCGGGCCAGACACATATCTGTGGCGGGTGCACCATCGGCACGTGGCTCCGGCGCAGAGGGATGGCCGGGGGTGCACGGAAGTCTTCACCGCGTTCTTGGAGAACTTCCCGAAGGCGCCCGCACGAGTTCTGTTTCCGGAAACGCCGGAGCACGGGCCGGGCTATCCGTCTCAAAGCGGAGTCGTGGTCGACTATCGACAGCCCACTCAGGCAGTGAACCTCAATCATCCTCGGATCGCTCGGCTGGTCATCGAGCTTGCGCTTGCCGCCAACTGGAGCCCCACCACAGGGTCTAGAGAGTTCGTCCTGCCCAACGGATATGAGCTATTCAGAGCGCACCCCACACAGCTCGACGAAGCGCTTGCCGCGTCCAGCACGCACCCGCGCGCGCACGAGGCTTGAGGCTGCTTGGCGGGCCGCTTGCATGCTAGGCCCACTCGCCCCCCCGCTCCCGCACGCCACCGGCATGCGGTATGACAGTCCCAGCCATGCACATCGACGCAATGCCCTACGCGCCCGGGGGCCATGGGCCCATGGGTCACAACGGTGATTTTCGCAAAGACCGCTTGGGCGTGTTGCAGCAGCTCGCGGATGTCGACACGCCGTTGATGCGGCTGCGCTTGCCGATCCGCAGCGTGAAGGCTGTGGTCGTGAATGCGCCGGATCTGATTCAGGAGTCCCTCGTCGACCACGGTCGCGTTTTCGACAAGTCTGGCATGCTGCGCTTCGCGCTGTTCCCGCTGGCGGGCGAGGGGTTGTTCACGTCCAACGGCGAGCTGTGGCAACGCCAGCGCCGGCTGATGGCGCCCATGTTTCAACCGCGTGCCCTGGAGGCCTATGCGCAAGACATGGTGCAGATCGCCGAACGCACTTGCGCGGAGTGGAAAGACGGCGAGACCCTGCAGCTGCTGCACGAGACGACCCGGCTCACCATGAGTGTGGCCGGCAAGACGCTATTCGACGCGGACACCTTCACCGAGGCTGACGAGATTGGGAATGCGTTGACCGTGGCGCTGTCGTGGACGGGGTGGATGATCGGCCGCCCGTACGCCATCGCGCACGTACTCACACGTCGCAAACTGGTCGACTCCCTGTATCGTTTCCCGCCTCTTGCGCGTCCCTTCGTCGAACGGGCCATTGACCACCTGCGGGGCCCCGTTGCCCTGGTCGGTCCTCGCGGTCGCAAGCTCCGCAAAGCGTTGGCGGTTTTGGACGAGACGGTGCAGCACATGATCGAAGAGCGACGCGCATCGCCGCATCAGCCCGGCGACCTGATGTCGCGCTTGCTCGCCGCACGGGACGAAGACGACGGCACGCAGATGAGCGACCGCCAAGTGCGGGACGAGCTGCTGACGTTATTCGTTGCCGGGCACGAAACCACGGCCACGGGTTTGGCATGGTCGATCTACCTCGCGTCGCGCCACCCCAAGACCTACGCCGCCCTCGAAAGCGAAGTGGATGCTCTGGGCCATGAGCCGACGCTGGCGGACTTGCCCAAGCTTGGCCTGTGCCTGCGTGTGTTCAAGGAAGCGCTGCGCTTGTACCCGCCGGTGTACATGTTCGGCCGCGACACCAATCGCGCCGTCAGCGTTGGTGGCTATGAGCTGCCGAAGAACACGAACTTCCTGGTTTCGCCCTGGGCGCTGCATCGCAAAGCAAGCTTGTGGCCGGACCCTTTGGTTTTCGATCCGGATCGCTTCCTGCCGGAAGCCGAAGCCAAGCGAAACCGTTACGCCTACTTGCCCTTTGGCGCCGGCCCCCGCACTTGCATCGGCAACCACTTTGCATACATGGAAGCGCAACTGGCTTTGGCCGTGCTCTTGCGCCGCTACCGCTTTGAATCCCTGCGCGACGACGAGCCCTTCCCGGAAGCCACGTTGCGCCCGCGTCATGGCGTCGTCGTGCGCGTCAGCAAGCGGCGCCCCACGTGACACGGTCCAGTGAACGCAGCGCGGATTTGTGACTCCACACGCCCGAACGAAAACGGGAGACACTGTTGCTGAGCTTTCGCGCGCGCAGCTCAGCGCGTCGCCAACGTCGTGAAATCACTGTCGCCATCGCCCTCTGCGATGGCCTGGTCCATGGCTGCTGCGATGGCAGGCAAGAGCGTGAGCGTTTCGCGGCCCGCGGTTTCCAGCATCAGGCCCACATCCTTGCGCGCCATGGACATGGCGAAACTGGCGGGAGCATCCCCCGCTGCCAACGCGCGCCGCCCCATTCCGGAAGCGGTGGGCGAAAACTGGTCGAAGAGCGCCAGGATCTCGTCGGGGCTCACCCCAGAGGCTTTGCCCATGCGGAACAGATCGCCCATGGCTGCGGTGAGCATGATCAACAGACCGTTGCCGGTGATCTTGATCTTGGCCGCCTTGTCGGGCTCGGCGCCCAAGTAGAGCAGCTTGCCGGTCATCGTCTCGAGGATTGGGCGCAGCGCGGCTTCGTCCGCCGCCGGACCGCTGAGCAACATCAAGCCGGTTGCGTCGCGGGAATTCGACGGCCCCATGAACACTGGCGCATGGACGTAGCGAATGCCGTCGGCTCGGAGGCGCACAAAACGCGACGCAACCCCCAAAGGCAAGTTGGTGCTGTGATCGACAATGAAGGTGTCTTTGGTGAGTGCAGGCCGCAGCGCCTCGATAACCGAATCCACAGCGGAGTCCGCGGCGAGCACTAGGTGCACGCGATCTGCGCCGCGCACCGCTTCGGCAGGAGTCTCCGCAGCGACGGCCCCCGCTTCGACCAGTGGCGCGCACTTGTCCGCGGAGCGATTCCACACCCGCACGGTGTGCCCTTTGCTCAGCAGGTTCTCCGCGAATCCGCGTCCGAGTAGTCCCATGCCCAATACCGCAACCGTCGTCATGCTTCGCTCCTTTGTCCCGGCACCATAGCGGGCGCAGCCGCTGTGGGCACGCACGAATCGCCAAGTGCTGTCGCGTGAAATCGCCAAACTCGCCGCACGGTCATGACTTCTCTAAGCAGCTGAGCGCTTGCTCGGTGGCGCCGTCTCGTGGCTGAGGATAAATCTCGGCCATGGGCTCCATGACCCCGACGAACGACCGCCGTCTGTTTGCGGTCAAGCTCGTGCATACGATTGCGTGGGCCTTCTTCGCCGGCTGCATCGTGGCGATCCCGCTGCTGGTGTGGCGCGGGGCGCTGCTGGCCGCCAGCGTGCTGTGCGGCATTGTGTTCTTGGAGTGCGTGGTTGTCGTGCTCAACGGCATGGCATGTCCGCTCACGCCCATCGCGGCGCGCTACACCACAGATCGCCGCGACAACTTCGACATCTTTCTGCCCGAATGGCTCGCGCGCCACAACAAGAGCATCTTCGGCGGCCTGTACCTGATCGGCTTGATCCTCGTCGCGGCCGCCTGGATCCGGCGTTGACGCGGCCGCCAAGAAATCGATGTGTATGCAAACTATTCTTGGCGCACCCCGCACCCCCGCACCCCGCACCCCGCACCCCTCGGCGTGCGGCCTTGGCCACGCGGACATCGATGTCGCAATCCCGCCTCGCGGCACCGCCGTGCGTAGCGCGGGCGGTCCATGTCATCGAGATCCGATGCCCCGAAGGCGCGCCGGACGCAGAGCGCGATGCAGGCAGCGTTCGGATCGGTCCTGCGAGCGACGGTACGCTGGTGGCCATGTGCAATGACGGCTTGGCCGAAGGCTGCTCGGCGGTGCTCGAGCGCATTTGGAAAGCCGGCGGCTGATCGGGAAGCGGCGCGCAGCGTTTGGTGGACGACGAAGCCGCTAGTGCGGGACGTCACCCTTGACGCGCGCCATGTGCGCCTCGCCGAAGTCTTGTTCCGCCGCCAGGTCGTTGTGGGGTTTGCACCGAAGACAGACGTTCGCGACGGTGTGCCGGCCCCGTTTGGCGAAGGCGACCTGGTGATGGAACTCCAACCCGCTGCGCTCGCGGCAGCGTTGCGCACCACAGTCGCGGTAAGTGCATCTGCCGCCGTCACGTTCCCAGACGGCCCGCCGTACCCACGCGGGAACGTGGCGACTCGACTCCAGCGCGTCGCCTGGGCTTGCGCGCTGGCGCGTGGCTTCAGAATTGGATCCGCGCCGGCGCGTGTGGTCGTCAAGGGCGGCGCGCTCTTGGGTGTCGTCTAGATTGGATCCGCGCCGGCGCGTGTCGGCGGTATTCACGGTGCATCGGCGCGTGTCGGCGTCATCGGCTCCGTTCGGGCGCGTCGTCCCGGTCTTGGCCGCAGCTCTGGGCCCTTCCAGCATGGCGAACTTGCGCTTTTTCAGTTCGCGCACCAACGCTTGCATCGCCCGCAGATGGACCTCTTCAATCGCGCGACCCTTGAGGGCGGGGCCGAGCAGATCCCGCGCTTCCTGCAACAGCTGGATATGCTCCTCGCTCGCGGTGAACTGCACCTTGTAGCGTTGTGGCGCGGTCAGGGAACCATGCACGTGGGCGCCGGCCGGGAGCATGGTGCCGCTGACGACCCCAGCGTCTCCTTCGCCGTGCACCCGAGTTCCGGCGGCGTCGTTGCTGCCGTCGCTAGGCTCGCCGCGATCGTCTGTGTGCCCGCCGGCGCCAGGCACTTCATCCGTCGCGCCGGCGTCGCAGGGGATCCAGTCGCGCGGTCGGTCGCCGGGTTGTAGATGGTTTACGGATGCGAAGGACCCGGTCCACTGCTCCCAGGTCCCGCCGCAAGCGGCGTTCACGACGGCAGGCCCCAGCGGTTCGATCCGAGCCAGTGCGTTCGGCTTTGGATCGAGCCGGCGCACCAGCGCCAAGATCTCACGCTTGCTGCGATGCTTCGCCAACGGCAACACTTGCGCCAAGTTCTCGTGCGTCAGATGCGGCCCGAGCAAGAGCAAGCCCGTGAGATGGAGCTCTCCCGCCGCCACTACTTCCAGGAGCTCCGGAAACTTGCGCACCAGCCGCGCCGCCTGCACTCGTCGCTGAGCAGCGTCTTCGGACATTCGCAACTCGTACACACAGTACGCGTAGAGGCTGGAGCACGCTCGCTCGCGGAACACCCGGCGCGCCTCCACCTCGGCGAGGTGCGCGAGCAGCGCAGCGAAGACCACGTTCGACCGCCCCACCATCGACCGAGTACTGCCGAGCAGTTCGACATCGGTGAGATGGTCGAGGGCAAAGCTCGACTTCCGGGCAAGCTGTTGCGCGGTTTCTTGGTCAGGCTCTGTCGCGGGGCGTTGCCGGAATGGAGATAGCGTCACCGGCAGCGGCGGCGGCACCGGACGCTGAGGTTCCTGCAGCCGGGGGGTTGCGGGGCGCTTGGGTTGCGAACGGCTTTCTCGAGTGAGTGCATGCGTATCCATGCCTCAGCGTACACCCGGGTTTTGTCCCTCGCAGAGTCGTCTCAGGTCGCGCTTTCCCGGCGCTCGACGCGTTTTGTTTCGTCGACAACGCGAACGCCTGCGAGCGTGTCACCTGAGCGCCGCACGAGACGCTCTAGCAGCGACCGACGCACGCGCGCCGCTCAGTCGTAGAAATGCTGTCCAGCAATTTCGACCTCGCGCTATGCCCTTGTCTGTCACACCCATCGCGGTCACGCGGCACGGGCTTTTCCCGACGCGCACGCCCCAGTTTGCACGCCGCAGTTTGCACGCGCCAGGTTGCCTAACCAGCTGGAACAACATCATCGGTGAAAAGCGTTCCGGCATTCTGCCTGAACCGTAGCTGGTGCGAAATGCACCCAGTCGCCGCGGCGCTGCACTTTCACGGCGCCGTGACGACCCGAGTAGCGATACCGGGTTTATCCGCCGCATCGCAGACGGCACGCGCCGCGTATACGCATTCGGAGAACTTCGTTATGCAGGCCGAGTACTCCTCGACGAAAGGCAACTCATGGAACTTGGCGCGTTTTCGGTTAGCTTGGCGGTGAAAGACATCCACGCCTCCAAGGCGTTCTACGAAAAGCTCGGCTTCGCAGTTTTCGCCGGCGACATCACGCAGAACTGGCTGATCTTGAAGAACGGTCCGCACGCCGTGGGCCTGTTCCAAGGCATGTTCGACAAGAACACCCTGACCTTCAACCCGGGCTGGGACGCAAACGCGCAGACCCTCGACCAGTTCGCTGACGTGCGGGAGCTTCAGAAGCACCTGAAAGCCCAGGGCGTCAAACTCGAAAGCGAAGCCGACGAAAACACCACGGGCCCCGCGAGCCTCATGCTGCTCGATCCGGACGGCAATCCGATCTTGATCGACCAACACGTGTAGCTCAGCGCGCGCCCAGCGCCCAGCGCCCAGCGCCCAGCGCCCAGCGCCCAGCGCCCAGCGCTGCTCAGCCCTTGCGCATGATCTCGTAGACGCGCGTGCTGGCGATGAAGGGACACTCCGCGGCGATCTTCGCGGCTTCGTCCAAGCTCTCCGCCTGAATCAACGTGAAGCCCGTGATGGAGTCCGCCGCCAAGGGCAGCTCTTTCGTTCCTGCTTTGGAGAACTCGCGACCGCTGGGCAAGTGGCCCGCGTCGAGCATCTTGTCGCCTAGCGACTGGAACCATTTGCCCCAGGCGCCCATGATCTCCGGCGTGGGTTTTTCGAATCCGTAGTGCAAAACCATGAAGTTCTTCATCGTGCTGTGCCTCTTTCTTGCGTCTGCAATCGTTTGGGTTTCTGTTGGTTTGGGGTCGGGTCCCTGCGCGGCGCTGGGCCACTATTCTCGTGTTGGGCCACGCGGCGCGTCCGGTGCGTGCGCTGTCCAGCGCAGCAACGTCGCGTCGTCGGGCGCTTCGGCCAGCGCGCGCTGGTCCAATAGTACGCGGATCACCCCCAGGGTGAAGTCGCCCACGCTGTCGCCGGCGGACCAGTACATGGGTTTGGCGTCGTTGAAGCCAGTCCCCGGAGGCAGCACTCCGAGTCCAAGGGCGATGGCATGCTGCAGGAAATCGATGTCGATGAATCCGTGGTTGCGCTCAATGGTTTCGAATTGCGCGGCGTAGTCCTGGGGCTGCGCGCAGAACTGCGCCTCGCGCGCGATGAATTCCGCGCGCTGCTCTGGGATGGACGCGAGGCCGTCGGGGCGCGTGGTGGAAACCCAGTACGCCAGCTGCCCCTGATGACGACCGATGCGCAGCAGCGTGCAACGGATGCCGTCGCGCACGCCCGCAGCATCGCCTCCCTCGCGGTCCTCGCGGTCCTCGCGGTCCTCGCGGAAGATGACGAGCTTATCTCGAAAGCGCCAGGCGCGTTCGTCCGCATCCACCCACTCGGCTTCCACGCTCTGCGTGGGATCGTCCGGCACGGGAGAAACGATGCGACAAGGAAGCGTCCACACCGTCAGAGCAGCTCGAGGATCTCGCTTGCATGGTTCTGCACGTCGACCTTGGGCCAGGCGTTCTGGATCTTGCCCTGCGGGTCGATCAGATAGCTGATGCGGCGCGCGGCGCCCGCGTTCTGGTCGGCCGCGGCAGCGTAAGCGATGCCGACAGTCCGGTCAGTGTCGCACAGGAGCTTGTACGGGAAGTCGTACTTCTTGGCGAAGGCGGCGTTCGCCTCCACGTTGTCGAAGGACACCCCGAGAATGACGGCGTTCTTGGCGTCAAACTCGGCGACTCGATCGCGGAACCCGCGACCCTCGACCGTTCAACCAGGTGTGTCGGCGACGGGATAGAACCAGAGCACGACGTGCTTGCCTCGGTAGTCCTGCAGGCTGACCGTGGATCCGTCATGGGCCTTCACCGTGAAGTCCGGCGCGTCGGTGCCGACATCGAGCATGGAGACATGCATAGAGAACACACGCGCCGGCCGCAACCCCCGGCTCAAGTTCGTTCCGAATCGGTTCTCGTGGCTGTGAGCCGCGTCGATCCCGACCCATGCGCAGCAGCGAACGTCCGTCAGCGCACGCCGTCCGCGTGCAACGGCTGCCGTCGCGCGCGCTGCACCACGCGCGCTCAGCTGCCCCAGATCACATTGCGCATCGACACCGAGCCTAGGTCGAAACCCTCGGCGGGAAAGCGCACGCGGTCGCTGTCACTGCTGGCGCCCAGGGCGTAGAGCAACGGAAAGAAGTGGTCCGGCGAGGGGTGCGCCAGCTGACCGTCGCCGCCGGGCCACAGCTTGAGCAAGGCTTGGGCGTCGTGTTGCTCCAGGGCTTTTTTCGTGGCGCTGTCGAAGCGCAGCGCCCAATCTGGTGTCGCTTGCGAGCCCGACTGCATGCGGCCGATGGCGTCGCGCAGGTTGTGCACGATGTTGCCGCTGCCCAAGATCAGCACGCCTTCGTCGCGCAGCGGAGCGAGGGAGCGCCCCAGGTCGAAGTGCTGTTGCGGCGAAAGCCCCTGATCGATGCTGAGCTGGATCACGGGCACGTCTGCGGCGGGGAACATGCCACGCAGCACGCCCCAGGTGCCGTGATCGAAACCCCAGTCGTGACTAGGCGCCGCGCCGCTGCCCAGCAGCGATGCCACGCGTTGCGCCAGCTCCGGCTTGCCGGCAGCGGGGTATTCGATTTCGAACAGCGCTTTCGGGAAGCCGTGGAAATCGTGGATGGTGCGCGGGCGAGGATTGGCCGTGAGGTAGCTGCCGCGCACGAACCAGTGCGCCGACACGGCCAGGATCGCTTTTGGTTTGCGCACGAGCCGACCGAGCTCAGCGAAGCCGCGGCTCCAACGATTGTCTTCGATGACGTTCATGGGCGAACCGTGCCCAGCGAACACCACGGGCATGCGCCCGGCCCCGGATGGATCGCTCTTGGTCTGCGTCGTCATGGCCGCTTCCTTGCTGGGCCCCGGCGCAGAGCGCTTGGTGCTGGTGCGCTCACAACCGCCGGCCGCGAACGCATACGCGCCGGTTGCGAGTAACTCCAGGAATGCACGGCGTTGGACCACTTGCATAGCGTGGACGCGTTCCGCACGTGCAACAAGATCGCTAGTACTGAACTTACTGTTCCGCAGATGGAACAATCCCAGCGTCGAGCACGGTGCAAGCAGTCGTCGCCCAGCCGCAGCAGCGCGCGGACGGGCCAAAACCCCATGGACTGCGAATTGGTTCAACCAGTTGCGTAGCGCCTTTCGCGGAAATCCCTACGCAGCGGGCCGCTAACTACGCGAAATCATGACAGCCCGCAGCTGGCACGGCGCTCGCTCTTGTTAGCGGGTGCATGGTGAATCCGAAATTCCTCGCCGGTCTTTGGATCGTGATCCGCAGCAGCGCCGTGGGGCTGCTCGCGACGGCAACCGACCTCGTCGTTTTGGCGCTACTCGTGTCGGGCGTCGGCATGGACCCCCGGGTGGCGAGCCTGCCGGCGCTGTGCCTGGGCATTGGCATTCAGTTCGTGGGCAACAAGTGGTTCGCCTTCGAGAACCGCGAACGGGCCTGGGCGCGTCAGGGCGCGCAGTTCCTCGCGGTCGAGACCTTGGGCTTTGGCGCGAACCTGGTGCTCTTCGATCTGGTGATGGCCCATAGCAGCCTGCCGTATTTGCCGGTGCGTCTGGTCACGACTTCCTTGGTGTACTTCGGCATTTGTTTGCCGCTGTGGTCCCGCATCTTCAAACCCAAGCTGGAGGAAGCGTAAACATGGCCTTTGCATTCGTACTAGTCGGACTATGCAGTAGCTGGATCGTGCTGGGCATCATTGCGGTGTTGCGCGTCACGGCTGACTCGCGACGGGCGCGAATGCGGCGCTCGTTGCTTCCCCCGGAACTTCCCGGAGTGACGGTGCTCAAGCCATTGTGTGGCGCGGACGCGGGACTGGCCGACAACCTGGAGACGTTCTTCACGCAGGAGTACGAGAACTTCGAGCTCGTATTCGGCGTGGAGCGGCAGGACGATCCGGCCATTGAGGTGGTGCGCGCGGCCATGGCGCGGCACCCGGAGGTGGCGGCGACGCTGGTCGTGCATGCGGGCGCGGACTGCGTGAACCCGAAAGTCAGCAACTTGCTGGGAATGATGCCCTTTGCGGCAAACGACTTGGTGCTGATCAGTGACAGCAACGTGCGCGCGCCGAGCGGCTACGTGGCCGAGATGGTCGCGACCTACTACGAGAAGGACAACACGGGCCTGGTCACGAGCCTGTTTGCGGGCACGGGCGAAGACGGCCTGGGCTCCGCGCTCGAGAACGCGCAACTGAACGGGTTCTGCGCAGCAGGCGCGTCCTTGCCCACGCTGTTGGGCGACTCCCTGGTCGTCGGCAAGAGCCTGCTGCTTTCTCGCAAGCAGTTCCAGAGCCTGGGCGGTTTCGACCGGGTCAAGAACGTGCTGGCCGAGGACTTCGTGATGGGCAAGATGTTCCAGCACGCGAAGCTACGAGTGCGCATCGCGCCGACGGTGCTGGAAAACGTGACCCAGGGCACGACGGTGCGCGCATTTCTGCGGCGGCAGCTGCGCTGGGGCATGTTGCGCGCGCGGCTGCGTCCAGCGGCGCAGCTGGCCGAGATCGTGACCAGCCCCTTGGCGATGTTGCCCCTGGCATGGCTGCTGATGGGGCCCGCGGCGCTGACCTGGCTGCTCGTGCTGTGGATGTTGCGAGACGTGGGCGGCTGGGTTGCGCTGCGTGGTTTCCGGCGTGCGTGGGTCCCGCTGCTTTTGGCTCCCCTGCGGGAGCTGTGCATGCTGCTGGTGTGGCTGCGCGCGCCACTGAAGCGCCACGTGCTGTGGCGCGGGCACAAGGTGCGTCTGGGCGCGGGCACGCTGGTGTATGCCCCCGTGGATCGCGGAGTGAAAGCCGTGTAACTTCACGGCATGGAGCTCAAGACCAAGACCATCCTACGCCTTCGAGACGCCTTGTTGCAGAGCGGCCGGCGCCCGAGTGTCGTGCTTTCCCCCGCGTACGAAACGCTCACCCGTGAGGGGCTGCTCAGCCCTGAGGAAATGGCGGCGCTCAATCGCGTGGATCCTCTTGGCGAGACCATGTACCTGATGATGAGCGCCGACGGCGTGATCGACGAAACGGAACGCGACGCCGTGCGTGGCGCCATCCGCGGGCTTTCGGACAACCTGCTGCGCACGGGCACCATCAACGTGATGGTGGAAAACTACGCCAAGCGCGCCAAAGAAGAAGGCCGTGACGAGCGTCTGCGGCAGATCGCCGAGGAGATCTCCGAAGAGCCGACGGAAGCCGAAGGCGCCTTTGCCTTGGCTGCAGCCGTAGCGTTGGCGGACGACGAAATCGCCGAGGAAGAGAACGCGTTGATCAACAAGCTGGCGGATTGGTTCGGCATCGCCCCGGAGCGCGCTGAAGAGATCCTGGACCAGCTTCAAGAAGACGACGACGACGCCTGAGCGCCGGCGCTCCGCGCGCGGACGCTGATCGCCGCCAGACACCCGAGCACCACGGCGGCAAAGAGCAGCGCGAAGGGCAGCTCGCCCAGCACGCGCAGCCCCGTCCAATAGCTGCCGCCGGCCACGAACAGCATGGCGAGTAGCGCCGCCGCGCGCAGTAGGAACGCGGCGAATAGCAGGCGGAGGGTGCTCTTCACTTCGCGGGGTGGCAGTGGGCCGAGCACACACAGCAGCGCCAGGGCGGCGCACAGTGCGTGTTTGTAGCCGAGGAACACGCCCACCAGCGCTGCAGGCACGTTGACGTCGCCAAAACCGCCGGCGCCCAGGTCCATGCCGCCAAAATCCTGCGTGCCTTGTAGCGCCAGGCGCTGCAACAAGATCAAGCAGAACACAAAAGTGACGACGGCGATCTGACGGAAGACGCTGCGGGGTGGGCCCGCTTCGCCGGGGACTTGCCCGGGGTGGAGGGCAGCGCCCACGGCACCTGCTGCCACCAGGGTGGCAAACAACCACGGCACCTCCCACAACCGCGCAAGGAGCGCATAGCTGCAGGCACCGAGGGTCAGAGCCCAGGCGCGGCGATCGGCGCTCAAGTTGTACAGCGCCGCCGCCAGCAGCGCGACGACGCTGCCCCGCGCGAGCCAAGCTGGCAGGAAATCACGCAGCGCAAGACAGATGAGCAAGAGTGCTACGCCGCCGATGGCAGGCCTGAGCGGGAGCGGTTCACCCAAGAGCCGCGTGCGGCGCAGCGCCATCCACACGATGACAGCGACGGCGGCTCCGGACCACATCAGGCTGGGGTTGCCGCTGTACCATCCAGGGGTCATGCCCGACGCGCGCGTACCCACGCGCAGCAGGACCAAGAAACACGCAAGCAGCAGACCCACGCCGAGCAGAGATCCCGGAGCGCGCAGCAAGCTGGGGCCATCCGGCGCCAGGGCGGGGGCACGGATCAAGAGCGCGCCGAGCACAAACACCGCGATCCACGCCAACGGCTGCAGGTTCGAGGGGTAGGCCACGGCCAAGAACCCGGGCAGGTACGCGGCGAGCCACCAGGGGCGGCGCTCGCCCAAGGCGGCAATCTTCTTGGGCGCGAGCACCAACGCCAGCGACGGCCCGATCAGCAGGACAAATAGCGCGGCGCGCACGCGAACGGGCCAGAGTCCAGGCAGGCGCTCCACGTCCAGAATGAGCCAGGTTGCGATCGCAATCAACGCAAGCGCGCTCGGCAGCCGGGGCAGCGCGCCGCGGCCGAAGACCAACAGCAAACACAGCGCAAGAAGCGCAAGGGCGATGGCGCCGATTGCCCAGGCCTTAGGCGAAGCAATGCCAGCGGCGTCCGCCAGCGCAGCGTCGACACCACGCACAGCTCCGCGGGCAGTGACAATCCGCGCCAGGGGCGGTTCGCTGGGGGCACATCCCGCCAGGTCGTCTGCGAGGGACGCGCCTGCGCGGACGCCGTAACGCTGGACGGCTTCGGCTTGGGCACACGCGCGTTCGGCCCGCGCTTGGTCGGGGATCTGCAGCCACTCGACGATCGACATGCCCAAGCCATGGGCAGGGGGTGCGACGCCCAAGAGCGCGGCAAGGGTCGGCGCGAGATCGACTTGCGGCACGAGCTGCGGTGGCGCGGCGCCCTTCGCGATGCCGGGTCCATACGCAAACGCAGGACAGCGTCGCTGCACGGGCGTGTCGGAGCCATGCGTGCCGCTGTCGACGGCTCCGTGATCGCTGGTCACGACTACGGTCACGTTGGGAGGCAGCTCGCCCAAGAGCTCGAATAGCAAGCGATCGAAGCTGCGCATGTGGTCGACATAGCGCTGGGACAAGATCCCGTAGGCGTGCCCCTGGTGGTCCGGGGTGACGAAGTGCGCCACCAAGAAGTTGGGCTCTTTGCGCAGCAAGTCCCGGGTGTCCCGGAAGGTCAGGTGGTTGAAGTCGACGTCGATGCTCGCGCCTTTGGGGTCTTCGCGATGTTCGACCAGCGCGTCGCGGAACATATGCGGCCAAGCAGGGTCGCCTACGGACATCAGGCTGCGGCCTGCGCTCTTCGCGTTGTCGAGCCAGTTGTTGTGGGGCGGCGGCGCCGGATCGAGGTTGCGCAAGATCTGTTCGAAACGCCCCGGCCGCCCGGTGCCGTAGCTCAAAATCGCGCTGGTGGTCATGGTGACCTGGCCGGCCCAGACTTCGGCGTGCGCGTGCTCGCGCATGGCGCGGGCAAAGTTCGGCATCTTGCTGGCGTCCGTGGCTACGTCGTAGCGCAGGCCGTCGACCACCACGAACAGCACTCGGTCGGTGAGCGCCGTCTCTGGCTTGGCAAGGGGCGCAATGTCTCGGGGCGCCGGGTCCGGCAAGATCACGAAGATCAACGCCAGCACGATGCCCAGCACCGTGGCGAGCAGTAGCGCCAGCGCGGCAGCGACGCGCCCGGGGCGAGGCTCTACGGCGGGGTCATCGCTCATCGCGCCGGCACTGTAGCGACTTTGGCGCCCGCGTCACTTCACGTTACGTACGCAACGAAAACCCAGGCCCGGCACGCGATAGGTCTTCTTCGAGGCGGCGCGGGCGAACACCCGCAGCGCATAGGTGCTTCGATTCCAGCCGCCGCCCCGCAGCGACCGGACGTAGCAGTCTCCGGCCAGGTTCGGATGCGCTTGAGGACTCGGATCCGTCACTCGGCCCCTTGGGTAGGGCAGAAAACAATCCGCCGTCCATTCCCAGACGTTGCCGCCCAGGTCGTACAGATCGCCGTCGGGCCAAGTGCTCTTGCCCTTGGCATGGGCCTTCACTTCGGAGCTGCCACCGCCGTGGCAGCCCACGTTCCCAGCTGGATCCGAGTGCGGGGAACCACCCGGCGTGAAGTCCGCGGTGCCGTTTTCGCAGCTGGGCTCGGGTTCGCTGCCCCAGGGGTATTTGCGTCCGTCGCCGTGACCCGCTGCCCACTCCCACTGCGCTTCGGTCGGCAGAGCTTGACCGCGCGATGCGCAGTAGGCCGTCGATTGCTCCCAATTGACCATATTGAGTGGGTGTCGGTCTCGGGCGTACTCCTTGCGATAGTTGCTGTTCTGGTCGCGTAGCTGGGGCTCGGTGCACTTTCCCGAGTCGACACATTTGCGGTACGCGGCGACGGTGACTTCCGTGGCGTCCATGCAAAAGGGTTGGCTGAGCACAACGGTGTGCGTTTGGTCGTCCGTGCCGGGATTGCCGCGGCCCATTTCGAAGCCCTTTTCGCCGGTTGCGGGAATGTAGACTTCGCCTTCGGGGCAGCCGGGCAGGCATTTGTCCGCGGCGCATTTCTCGATGCGGTTGCAGGCTGGCGTGCAACTCGGGGGCGGCGTCGACGCGAGTGGCGCGGGCTGGCTTGCGCTCGATGGCGGACCGGCGGCGGCGTGAGCGTCACTCACCGCGTCGGAAGTGGACTTGCACGCCGACGCCAGCAGCAGCAGCGCGAAGGGAAACGCAAACCAGCGGATCAGTTCGGCATAGGCGAACGTTTGGGCGTAACCGGCACGCATGAAAACTCACCCGGCTCCCCAACCGTCGCGCCCCCCGTCGACAGGGACAGCAGCTTCAAATGCGAGCCGAATGCCCGCTCGCGGGCAGCTTTGGCCTTGCCGTCGAAGGGCATCGGGACGTGTCCAAGGATGTGATACGGGCATGCTTCGACCTGGATTTCGCCGTTCACATTGAAGGTAACGCGGGCGAAAAAACTCGTTCCGGTCCAAGGGTAGTCGCTGTGCATGGCGAAGACCAAATTCCCGAGGCTGTAGAACGCAGGACGACCACCCACCCAGCCAACGCCGTGGGGCACGTGCGGGTGGTGGCCGAAGACCGCGTGCACGCCGGTGGACAGCACCGCGCGGTAGAAGTCGCGCGTCCACTGCATGGGCACGTCCACGTACTCGCCGCCGCCGTGGTAGCTCAACAGCACGAGGTCGTGCTGTTTCACCGCCTTCTTCAAGCGCTTGCCCAGCAAGTCGAAGCTGGCCCACGCCACGTAGTGGCGCCCTTCGTGTTTGTTGATGGGGCCTTGGTTCCAGATGTGCGTCACGGCGAACCACGCCACCTTCCAGCCCTTGATGTCCACGACGAGAGGCTCGTACTGCGTGGTGGCCTTCTTGCGCGCGCCGACGTGCGCGACGCCGGCTTTGTCCAAATGCTCGAAGGTCTCGAATAGCGCGTTCTTGCCGTAGTCCCAAGCGTGGTTGTTGGCGAGGGACACCAGGTCGATGCCCGCCCGCGCCAACACTGCAGCGCCGCCGGGCGGACCTGTGAACACCAAGTGATTGTTGCGCGACTGGGTCTCGCCGCCTTGATCGCTGAGCTGCGACTCCAGGTTCACGAAGCGGTAGTCCGCCGTCTTTAGGAGCGGCGCAATTTCAGAGAACGGGTTGTAGCTCGGGTCTTTCAAGATCTTCTGACCGGCGCCGCGGCCAAAATTCACATCGCCGCCGGCCAAGATCACGATCTTGTCGGCCTTTGGACTCTTGGGTGGCTCCGCGCTGCCGGTACTGGGAGCAGCAACGGTCGGCGCGGCTGCTGCCGAGCCCTGGGCGGTTGCCGAGCTCCGCGCGTCTGCGCCTTCGGGGGGCGCCGCCGAGCCAGAGTCCTTGTCCCGGCAACCCCAAAGGGCGGCCGCGCCCAGAGCCGCGAGGGCATAGGTCAGGACAAACGAGCGGCGGAGGCGGTGCACGACACAGATAGCTTGCCACGCGCAGGGAAAAGCCCAATGAAAACTGCTGGATTCAGCAGCGCAGGGGATCGCGCCCACCATGCATCGCTCGCACTGCACGCCGACCCATGAATAGTCCGCCCTGGAAAGAAGCGCATGCCCGCGCGATCGAAGCTGTCGCGGACCACTACACGGATCCCCAGACGGGTTACCTGGTGTTCACGGAGGTGTATCACTTGCGCCGCGGCAACTGCTGCGGCTCGGCGTGTCGGCACTGCCCCTTCGAGCACAAGAATGTGCCGCGGAAGTCTCAGCTCACGCCGAAGAAATGACTCGGAAAAGGGGGGCTTCTGGGCGCTGCTCTGGTGACTTGCATCTCGCGTGGCTCAGGACGCCTGCCGTAGCGTCATCGCTTCCGGGACGCGGTGCAGTAGCCAGATCCCTGCCGGCATGAACAGGATGGTCAAGCACAGCAGGTAGCCGACCTTGAAACAACCGAGGCCGAGCCACCAACCCACGACGAAGAACCAGATCACGCGGACAATGAAGGGGAACTCGCGATCGGTTTTGCCGAAGTCGTCCCGCTCGGCCGGCTTGAGGGTCAGCACCAGGGGTACCCGATTGAACATCCACGTTCCCACGGGCAGCAGCACGTAGCTGGCGCAAGCTAGATACGCGAGCCACCCCCACAGCAGCGCAAGCCACCAACCGATCAGCAAGAAGTACAGAGCGCGGACGAAAAACATCGATTCTTTGAGGTATTCGCTGGGCGCGGCCGGTTTATTTCAACGGCTTGCAATAGGGAGCACCCCGTTTGCCGCGGCAGACTTCGAGAAACGCCTCAAAGATTGTACCATCGCCTCGCGGCGAACCAGTGAAGACGCAGCATGGCACAACCACCGCATCCAGCGTCTTTCGGCAGTGGGTTCGTGCCGCCGCCCCAGCGCCCGCTGGCGCCGACTTTCGCGGCACCGACGACGGACCCACGGCATGCGGTGCGCTGGCTGCAGGGCTTCTGCGCCGCGCAGCTTCTATTCTTTGGTGGCCTGAGTTTGATCGGGTTCGGGCTGGTGGCTACCGCGGCGATCGATCCAGGTATGCGCGCCGCACCGGGTGATCCGCCGCTGTGGGTAGTTGGGCTGTTCCTGCTGGTGTACGCGCTGCCGCTCGCTGTTGCACATGTGGTCGGTGTGGTCGCGCCACGAAAGCCCTGGGCCTACACGTACGCCATAGTACTGTGCGGGGCGGCGTTCGTGTGCGGGGGTTGTTGGTTTCTGGCGATCCCGGTGCTCATCTACTGGCTGAAGCCGGAAACTCGGGCCTATCACACTCAAGGCTGATGGACTTGCAGCGCGCCCTGGCTCGCTACGGGCACTTCCGGTAGCGCAGCGACGGGCGCGTCGGGCGCGCTTGCAATGCCCATTGAACGGGCGAGTTCAGGACTATGCTCCAGTAGCTGCCAGACCAAGCGCGTCGCGGCCACGACACCGATGGGCAACATCACGACCTGAAAGCACGGCAACCAGAACAAGACCGCGAAGCCAACGCCGAAGGCCAGCGTGGCGAGCTTGTGCGCACGGAACAGCCGCAAACGATCCCGCATGCGAACGCCGCGAAGGGTGAGCGGGTAGTCCAACAAGTTCCACGACAGCGAAAACGCCGCCACCAACAGCTTCAAAGGCAATGTCACCACGATGGCCGGCGGGAACAGCAGGTCCACGATCCACAGCAACAACAAGATCGGCACTGCAAACAAGATGGCGAAAACCTGGGCCTTGAGGCCAAACCACATTTCCTTGAAGAAGCCGCTCTCGGGCCGTGACGGCACCTGCAGTCGCTCTTCAGCATGCAACACCAGCTTCTCGAGAGCGGGCGCCGACAGCGGCGACGCCAGGGCTAGGGACACCAGTAGTCCGAGCAGCCCCGCTAAGATCGCTACGATCCACCCCAACGCCGCGCCGGCCCACTGCGCCAGCGTGCTCTGGGCGTCGGTGCCGATCCACGATTCCGCCCAGGGGCGGATCAACCAGACGCTGATCGCGACGCTGATCGTCACCAGCATGCTCAGCACGATTGCCGGCACGATCGCGTAGGGCAGGCTCCGCGGACTCGTGAGCAGAAAGCGGAAAGCAAACCAGAGGCTCGAAAACCCCAGACGAACGCCAGGCTTCTTTTGCAACGCCGGGATTATGGACCGGCGCCCGGGGCAAAGCCTAGCGCTGGGTACGCGTGGTTGCCGTCACTTGCAAAGCGCGGCGTCCCCGGTGAGAAACTGGAGATACTCCTCCAGGTTGGTGTAGCCGTCTTTGTCGTCGTCGCCGTTGTTGTCCGCCTTCTTGGGGTCGAGACCACGGGCGGACTCCCAGGCATCGGGCATGCCGTCTTGGTCCGTGTCCGTTGGGGCGGCTCCGCCCGCAATCGTGGGGAAGGTGCCGCTGCTCTGTAGGCCGCCGTTGCCCGCCTTGTATTGGTTGATCAACCGCGTATCCACGGCATCGCGTGCGGGCAGACTGGCGCCGACACTGCCAAGCATGTCCGCCTCCAAGGCGGCGGCTGCCAGCGGTGTGATGCCCGAGTTCGCGTAGGGCGCGCTCTTCAGGTACGGCGCCAGGTTCGAGGAGTATTCGCCCTGACCCGGGATCTGGATGTTGCCTTGAATGTGCGCGTGGGTCGTGGACGCCACTACCCCGGCGGCAGCCTCCCCGGCGGAGATGGGTTGGCCCTGCACGGAGTTCGAGTTGCTCACGGACACGCCGCTGGACGCCTTGTACTTGTTGTTGATCACGGAGAACTTGAGGCCGAGGGTAGGATTGGTGCCCGCCTTGTAGCCATAGGCGATATTGTTGATCATCTCGAACTCGAAGCTGTTGCCCGTTGCGTAGTTCGCGCGCACATTGCGCTCCGTGTTGTGCGCGAACAGGTTCCTGTAATAGGTGACGTTCGACACATTCTTGTAGCTCAGCGCGCCGTAGCCGCTTTCGGCGATCAGGCTGTTCTGCACTGTGCAATTGGAGATTGTGCTTCCAGAGAAGCCGCCCACGAACGCAACGTTTTCGTCTCTTGCCCAACTGACACTACAGTGGTCGACGATCAAGTTCTGGAGCTTGTAGCCGTTATACGCAGAGACGTTGATGCCGTCTTCGTTGGACCCCGTGGTGGTGTTGCCGTGTCGGATGCGTAGATAGCGCACGATCACGTTGCTTGCAGAAATGCGCAGCTCGCCGTTCTTGATCAGGATCCCGCCGCCAGGCGCCGTTTCTCCGGCGATGGTCACGTTCCCGTTCGCGGAGTTGATGGCAAGATAGTTTTTTGCGTTGATGGTGCCGCCAACGTCGAACACGATGGTGCGCGCGCCGGTCATGGCCAACGCGGCGCGGAGGCTGCCTGCGCCGCTGTCGTTGAGATTGGTGACGTGCACCACGTAGCCGCCGCGGCCACCGGTCGTGTTCCTTCCGAAGCCCACGGCGCTTGGAAACGCGCGCAGCGCGCAACCCACATCCGAGCCACCGCTGCCCGAGCTACCACCGGTGCCTCCGCTGGCGGGTGTGCCACCGGTGCCTCCGCTGGCGGATGTACCACCAGCGCCACCACTGGCCGATGTGCCACCCGTGCCACCGCTGTTTGGTGTACCGCCACTGCCGGAGATGCCCGCCGCGCCGCCGCCCGCATTGCCCGCTGCGCCCGCGCTGCCGCCGTTGCCTGCGCCGCTCGCGCCAGCCTGTCCGCTAGCGCCACCCGTGCCGCCGCCCGCATAGCCCGCTGCGCCACTCGTCGCGCCGGTGGAGCCCGCGGCACCCTGCCCCGCGCCGCCGCCACCGGAGCTCGCTGCGTCGTCGCCGCCGCACCCGACGCACGCTGCGCTCGATACAACCAAGAGTCCGGCCAGCGTGATCGGGAAGCGGTCCCGCGCACAATGCGTGGCGTGATTGGATCCGTTGGGCATGTGCGTCATGCAGCACGCTTCAGCAAGGTCCGTGCCTCGCTGGCACGCGGCCCGAGTCTCAATCCACTCCAGAGAAAAGAACTGTCGCCTGCCGCGTGTCACTGGCTATGGACGCGCGCAGTCACGACCCAAAACGTCACCCCCTGACGCCTTCAGTCACCCCCGGGGCGTGGCCGATCTCCCCTTGCCGATCGCGCTCAGCACGCTGGGCAGCCGCAGGATACCTTGGCGGGCCCCGAGGCGGGCGTGGAGCAGGCGTTGAACGAGCCCACGCAGAAGTAGTCCGCGAGGCACGAGCATGCCAGAGCCGAGCACTGCAAAGACGGCATGACGCAGCGGTACTCCTTGGTGAACGCGGCGTACTCGGCGCAGAAGCCCGAGGCGCAGTTGGAGCAGTCTGCCTCCGTTGCGCAATTCATGATCGGCACGCACTTGCCCCAACAGCTGCCGATGACTTCCGGAACTTGCCCCTTGGGACAGTCCGGGACGGCGGCTTTGCAAGTGACGGGTGTTGGGTTGCAGTTCACCGTGCCACCCGCGCCGGCGCTGCCTCCGCTACCACTGGCGCCGCCGCTTCCGGACGCGCCGCCGCCGCCTGAAGCGCCACTACTGCCGCCGCTTGCCCCGACCCCGGCGCCTGCAGCTGCACCCGCGCTGCCGCCGCCACTGCCACCAGACGCGGAGCTGCCCCCGCTCGCGGAGCTGCCGCCGGTGGCGGATCCGCCGCCGCTGCCGTCACTGGAGGACTCTCCGCAGGCAACACAGGTCATGAGGGCAAGAAACCAGAATGCTTTCGACATGCGCCGAGCGTAGCCGATTTCCGCGCGTGGTCTAGGTGGCTTGCATGCTGTCAGCACTCTGTCGCCGTTTGCGCAGTACTGGTGGGACTGAGTCATGCTGTTCGCGTCCGGTGACCGATCCGATCGTGCACCCAAGCCGGAAGGGCGCCAAGGCGGTAAGAGCCGAGGCAGCCGCCATAGTTGTGTGAAGCCTCCGAAAGGCTCCGCTACTCAGCGGCTGGTGCGCCGGGGATCTTGGAAAGGTCCACCGGATTGGGTGTGCCGTCTGGGTTGGGCGCCGTGTACCCCAGGCGAGTCACATAGAAGGTCAGCTCACCTGTGTCCGGCTTCTTGACCATGCTGACCGCGCGATGAATGAAACCGGAACCCCAGGGCTCCTTGGCGAGGCGCGACCAGATGTCCTCGGAGCCACTGCCGGCATCCACCGCGCCCAGTGGGACTCGGCACGCCGTGGAGCCGCAGTAGACGTCCGGCGCAAAGCCAACTGCATCGGAGAACGCATTCCGGAGGAACAGGGTTCGCGCCGGCGCCCAGCTGGCATCAATCGCCTCTTTGGCCAGACAGTTCTCATAGCTTTGCTGCAGTTCGGAGATGCCTGACACGCTGCCGCCGTCTTGATCGCCCGTTGCACCGTCCTCAAAGCTCTGCGCGTCGTTTTTCGGAGCGATGGGTGCGGCGAGTTGATCAGAGACGGTCGGAGCGCTGCCGCTGGCGCCGGGGTTGGCAACTCCGAGCGCGACTGGCTCGCCGGTTCCAGTGGCACCAGTGCTGGTGCCCGGATCGTCGGCGTCCCCGCAGGCAAGCGCGGTCGCGATGGCGACGACGCACGCGAGGACGAATGCGCCGGCAAGCGCGTGCCTCGATGCAAGCGTCATTCGGTCACCTCGAAGCTCGCAACGTGTGAGAAGGTGCTCTGATACTGTGGCGGAATCTCCGCCCTGAGATACATGATGTGTCGGCTGGCCGGGCTTGGAATGAAGTAGAGCCACTGTCCACCGGTCCAACTTGCGGGCTGGGTCTTGTTGATTAGGCAAGTCCTGTTGTTGCCGTCCGCCGACTGGTCGCATAGCCACACCACGAACTCGTAGCTAGGATGTCGATCCCAAACATAGACAGATCCCCCCAAATGCGGCAGGACCGTGTCACCGGGAGTTGCACAGAACACTTTCAATACGGACGAAGTGCTGTCGTTCCGCACGCCATACTCGTTGTACTTCCCCGATGCAGACCCGAAGTCCTCAGGGACGCAAACCGTCCCCAGAAGCATGTCGTCGTACCCGGCCGCCGCGGTTGCGTCGGGCGTGGCGGATAGAATGATGCTGCAAAGAACCGCCGCAATAGACGCGCTTCTAATACTCGATGTCATGTGCCCTCCCGTTGTTGAAAGACCACATTGTGCCCCCCCC
>CBDUPW010000100.1:0-23113 GCA_965369205.1 uncultured Polyangiaceae bacterium
CTAGCGAGCAGACACGCTATTGCGTTGCGGGATCCGGCGCCGCGGGCGCCACTTTCGTCCCGGCTTCGGCTTCGACCACGCCCGCGTCCGGCGTCGCGCCGGCGTCCGACGCAGCGGCACGCTTTGCCTTCGCGTCCTTGGCCAGTTGCTCCGCGTAACCGCTAATAGCCTCAAGCAAACTGCCCAGCTGCTTTGGCGTCGCAACGATCCTGCCGTGGATTTCCTGGCCCTTCGAGCTAAACGCCACGGGCTCCACCAGCTTCACTTCGTCCCCCAAAAGAAAGCGTGCCGCCTTACCGAAGACGCCGCCTTTCTTCGTCAGGTCGATGCGCGTCACGGTGTTCAAGCGATCCGTGAGCAGCTTGGCGTTCTGCGCCGCTAGGGCATCGGACTCGTCCTCAGCCACCAGCTCCGCATACGCGCCGCCATCGTCGGTGGCGACGATCTTCATCCGCACCCACTTGATCGACTTGGGCACCTCGAAGGGCAGCCCCACAAATGCGCGCCAGGGCGTGATCACGTAGGTCGTCAGTGCTTCTTTGCCCTTGGGGTTGGGGAATTTGATGCTCTTGCCAACCTTGATGGCGTGATCCGCTGCGCTTGGAGGTGTCACGATCACGATCCCCGGCTTGGGCAATACGAACACCCGGTCCGCGCGGTCGGCTTTTGCACGCGCCGCCGGCACCCCTCCGTCAAGCCAGTTCCCGCCGCTATCCCGCGTCACCAACGCGTCAACAGCGGCACGCACGCGCTGCGGATCGGCACTGACTTTGAGGACCGCCACGACCTGCGACGAATCCTTGAGCTGCGGTCCCGCGATGAGCACGCGGTCAACATCGGTCACCGGGTCCAAGCCACCAGGACCGAAGAAGTCCTTCCACTGCTCGGCAGCGCCCAGCAACTTCCCCACGCGCGTCCCAAGGGGGTGCGCGCGAATGCGGTCATTGAAGATCAGCAGGCGCACGTTCGCGTTTGCGTCGGCGACCTTGGCGGCACTGCCCGCCATCGCCACGGGGTCGCCCACCGACGTGCCCGACTTTGGGGGCTCCGCCTTGTCCGAGTCCGCTGGGCCTTCGTCACCGGGCTTCTTTTCGGGCGCATCGGGTATCGACAGCGCGGCGTCATCGTCGTCGTCTAGTTCGTCGAAGGGGTCCTTCTCGGACGCGGCTTCCGGGCTTCCGGCCTTGGCCACCGTTTCTGCCTCGCCTTTGGCGTCATCCTGGCCCACGGGCCCGAAGTCTCCGGTGAGCAGATCCACCGGGATGGCGGTGATCGGCGGGGTGGGCGGGCCGGCGGCCTCGTCCGGTGTCTGCGCCAGGAGCCCAAGCAGGCCGAGGAGCGCGGCTGCCGGGGTCAGTGGCGCGTGCACGAACAAGCTGAACGCGAGCATGCGCCAGAAACGGTTGCGTTCCGTGTCTCGTTGGCCACGCCAGCCTAGACTCCTGTCCACGTTGCTCACGATAGCGCTCTCCTGTTGGACGGGCGAGACGCGCATACGGGCCATGGCACGGAACTTTCATTGACCGTTCTGAAGGGACACATCCGGCCCGCGGGCCGGTTTTGACACCAGAAAGTGGTTCGACGAATGCCAGAGCGGGTAGTAAGGCCTCCAGGACCCATGTCTTGCGTGCAAAGAGCGTGTTTCGCGGCGCTCGCCGCCCTGATTGGGTTGGCGTGCGAGCGCAAGCCGCCTCCGGGCGGTGAGCAGAAGGCTGCGCCCAGCGCCCGGGACGTGAAGAAGAGCGGCTTGGCCGGCGATCCGACGCTGCCTGACGAGCTGGCGCCGAAGGTCGCACAGAGCGCCGCTCCCGAAGCCGACGCCGCCCCGGTGAAGCACCCGGGTCCCTGGTTCGTCGTGACCTCAGCCGCCGCCGGCATCTACCGCAATCCCAGCTTCGATAAGAACGACAAGATCGGCTACGTCCGCAATGGCGGCAAAGTCGGCGTGCACAAGAAGCCCGTGTCGAAGGACAACTGCAGCAGCGGCTGGCTCGAGCTCGCGACTGGCGGGTTTCTTTGCGGCAATCTGGGCACGACGGATCTCGATCACCCACAGGTGAAATTCGCCCTCAAGCGCCCAGACCTCGAAGAGGTGCTGCCCTACGCCTACGCGCGCAACGCCAAGAACGGCACGCCGCTGTACAAGAGCGTGCCTTCACGCGAGCAGATGTACCAGTACGAGCCCTACCTGCCCGGGGCGAAGAAGGCACGGGAAGCGGAGAAGAAGGCACAAGCTGGCGAAGACAGCGGCGGCAGCCCAGTCAAGCGTGCGTCAACTACGCCGGACGCAGGCTTGGTGGAAGCTGCGCCCCAAGACGGCGGCGTGGCCCTGGTGGGAGACGCGGCCGCCGAAGAGCCCAAGAAACCCTGGTGGCAGCGGGAGAACGCCAAGGATTCCTTGCACGAGGTCACCCTGGAGGAGCTGGCCGCCGAAGGGGACGGCATCCTTGCCAAACGCATGGTCACGGGCTTCTACGTCGCCGTCGACAAGACCTTTCGCTGGAACGATCGCACCTGGTACAAAACCACTCGAGGCTTGGTCGCACCCGCGGACCGATTCTGGCAAACCGCCGGTTCGAAATTCGAAGGCGTCTCCCTGGAGGGCGGGAAGTGGAAACTGCCGATCGCTTGGGTCTACGGCGGGCGAAAGAAAGCCCCCAGCTACGAGATCGAGAGCGAAGACGCGAAGCCCAAGTCCGCGAAGAGCATCGATGCGTTTACGGCGATCCAACTCACTGGGCGAGAGCGCGAAGTCGGCAAGACTCGCTACCTCGAAACCTCCGCTGGAACCTGGATCAAGAACCTGCACGTACGGGTCACCCGCCCAGGGCCGCCACCCAAAGATCTCGTTCCCACAGAAAAGTGGATCGACGTCAATCTGAACGAACAGACGCTGGTGGTGTATCGCGGAACGACGCCGGTCTACGCAACACTGACGTCGTCGGGCAAAAAGTCTAGCATCAAGGCGAAAGACCACCGAACCCCCACCGGGCAGTGGCGCATCCGCGAAAAGCACATCACGACCACCATGGACGGCAACGGAACAGCGGCAGGGGATCAGCCCTACAGCATCGAAGACGTTCCCTACGTGATGTACTATTACAACTCGTACGCGCTACACGCGGCGTTCTGGCACCGGAACTACGGCATTCAGATGAGCCACGGCTGTCTGAACCTGTCCCCCCTGGACGCGAAACACGTCTTCTACCTGACGGATCCCCCGGTCCCCGACGGTTTTCACGGCAGTTGGTCGTCCAAAGACTCACCCGGCAGCCGCGTCGTCGTCCACGAGTAACCGGGGACAAAGAAACCGGTCTTGACGTCCGGCTTGGACGGCTACACTAGCGCGCATGGACCAATTCTCCGCACACCTGGATCGCGGCTGGGATCTCGTGCAACGCGGCGATTCGGCGGGTGCCGAACTCAGCGCCCGACGGGCGCTCGAAATGGACAACCAGTCTCCCGAAGCCTACAACCTGCTTGGCTATGTGGCTGCGCTTCAGGGTGAATTCGAAGATGCTGCCGAGCACTACCGAACGGCCATCAGCCTCGACGACACGTACTTCGAAGCGATGCTCAACGCCGCGGAAATCTGCATCCATCCATTGGGGGACATCACCGAAGCGCTGGACCTCTGTGATCAAGCTTTGGACTTGGCGGAATCCGACGACGAGCGCATCGACGCATTGCTCCTGAAGTTCGACGCACTGCTGTCCTCGGCCGACTCCGAAGCCGCCAAGCGGCTGTGCAATACCTTCCCGGACGGACCCTACGAAAACCCCATGCATTCGTTCTTGGTGGCGCGAGCGCTTTACGAAATCGGGGATGCCGAGCGCGCGGTTCCGTTGATCGAAGCGGCGGTGAAGTCGGGCCCCCCCAATCCTGAGGCCTGGTACTACCTAGGCCTGATCCGGGACGACCGCGGAGACACGACCGCCGCGACCCAGGCCTTCTTGTGTTCCAGGCAGTTGGATCTCGAGATCCCACCGCCTCCGTGGACCCTCACCCGAGAAACCTTCGAGGAGACCGTGCGTCAGGCAGTCGCCGCCCTTCCGGCCGACGTCGGGCAATTCCTGCGAAAAGACGAAGAGTATGTATCCGACGTGCCGGGAGTCGAGGTCGTCGCCGACGGAGTCGACCCGCGTGCTCTACTGCTGCTCGATGGCTTGGTCGCGCGGCCGGGAGAAAAGCCCTCGGCGCGGGTCATCGTCTACCAGCGCAACGTCGAGCGTCTGGCTGGCTCCGTCGACTCCGTGGCAGCAGAGATTGTCGCAGCGCTGCGCCGCGAGCTCACGGCTTCTTTTATCGACGCTCCGCCGCCAGTCAGCGACTGAGTTCCACCCGCGCGAGCGCCTCGGCATCGACTTTCGCTGTTGTCACAAGGGCCTTGAGTAGCTTGCGCCCCATGCGCGCAAGCGCCAGCAGCGCTTCGATGCGTTCTTTCTGTAGCCGCGCCCGCTGCTGTACATCCGGGGAGTCGGAGCCCATCGGGAGAGACGCAAGTGCCGTCTCGCACGCTTCGACCGCAGCGTCGATTTCCACCAACTCACGCTCCGAGAGCACGCGCGAAATCATTTTCCAGAGCTGCACTTCTGCGGAAAAGTGATCCCGGCGATCTCCGGGCACCCACTTTTTCTGCACCACACCCCAGCGCAATAGCTCCGTGAGCGTCATGCTGACGGCTCCGCTCGAGAGCTTCAGCATCGCCTGTAGATCTTTGGCCGTCAGCGCATCCGGCGAGAGATACAGCACCGCCCAGATCCTCCCCATGTTGCGCTTGAAACCCCAGAACTCCATCAGCCTGCCCACGCCATCACTGACGATGACTTCGCTCTGCCAGAGTTCTGGTTCGCGTTCACTCATGGCGCTAGATGGCTCGTTCGACTAGCCCCGTAGCAACGCCCTCGAGAACATGGCGAGCGGGAGTCGGCGCAACCGTGCGCAGTGCCGACAGGGCTTCCGCCGTGAACGTCTCCGCCCGGCGCCGCACTTCGTCGCAAGCTCCCGAATCGCGCACGGCGTTACTCACTGCCCCAACCGGCGAGAGGTCCCCAGCGTGGATGCGTTGCAGGGCGCTGTGCAACTCGGGTCGACCGGCACAGGCGAGCACGAGCGGCAACGTCAGCTTGCCTTCGCTCAGATCCGCCAGCGGTGTCTTACCCGTGTTCGTCTCGGAATAGTCGAGCAGGTCGTCGACTAGTTGGAATGCCACGCCCAACCCTTCGCCGAACTCTCCCATGCGCTCGATACTCTCGCTATCCGCACCGGCAAGCGTTGCCCCCGCGCGGGTCGCCCAACCGAAGAGCGATGCCGTCTTGTCCTGCAAGATGCGCTCGTAGGTCGCTTCCGACGGATCCAGTGCGACCCTGCCGCGCAACTGAATGACCTCGCCTTCAACCAGGCGGCGCAGCGTTGCGAGCAGACTCGGCATGAGTTCCGGTGCGTGCAGCGACGTCGTCTCCAACGCCCGGACCAAGAGCAGATCCCCGGCAAGAACGCTGACGGCATTGCCCCAGACTTTGCGCGCGGTTGGCTTTCCGCGTCGCTCGTCCCCGTCGTCGATCACGTCGTCGTGCATCAGGGTGGCGGAGTGCACCAATTCGACAACGACCGCCATCTGCCGCGCCGCGGGTCCCGGCGGAGCAAAGCAGGAGTGTGCGAGCAGGAGCGCCAGCGGCCGGATGCGTTTTCCACCACCCGCCACCAAGTGCGCCGCGGCGTCCCGACCCGGCGCCGGGCCTTGGTCACTCGCAAGGCGCAAGAGTTGCTCCACCTCGGCCAGATCATCAGCCACGAGCGCCTGTACGTCCTCGACGCGATGGACCACTTGCTCGGGCGCGCGACCCTCGCCGCTGCCCTGAAGCAGCGATAGCGACCGGGCGAAATCACCGTTCGATTTCTTCAAAGTTTATTGAAACTAGCCTCCCGGGTGACCCGGGTCAATTGCCGCTGTGGTTTGACGCCGCGCCTGGGAGAGGAGTACGCCATGGCTGAAACGCCGGGATTGATTCCCGGCGCGCTGGAATCCTGTCGCCATGTCCCCGTCCCCCCCCGTCGTATCCCGCGCCGAGCGCATTGGCCGTCGGTTGGTCTTGGCGGTTTTTGGAGCAGCGGTGGCTGGTTTTACCTTGCACAACACCGTCCGCATCATCGACCAGGTCTTTTTCGTGCCGGTACCTGCGGCGAAGAGCAGCTGCCGAGACGGGGTTCTGCAGCTGGTGACTGGGATCCGTCAGGCACGGCGCGCGGCCGCTGCTGAAGAACAAGGCGAGCGGGCCTCCATGGCCATATATCGCAGCACTTTGGAGCCGATCTGGGCGGTCCGCGCCTCCCTTGACCGAGCTTGCTACGGAGACCCTGAGGGCCTCCGCGCCCTGACTGACGTCGACCGCCTGCGCTACGCGGAAGAGCACGCCGTCCGTTCCGACGCGGTAGACCTAGCCCGCCTGCGCCGGAGGGTGCATACCCTCGAAAAAGAGTTTGGCGGCGCACCCCCTCCCTGAGCGGTGGACTGCGTCCCAGGAACATGATGAAAAGCTCCCCCAGTACCCCCGCGCTCGGCGCGGAGCGGACAGAGAGGTTTCGATGACTTCCCCTTCAACGGATCTAACCGTGGCCGAAGAGCCACTTCCCACCTTCGACGCGCTCCCTTTGAGCCCGGAGGTGCGCCAAGCGGTGGACGAGCTCGGATACGTTCACCCCACGCCGGTGCAGCGCGCGGTATTCGAGTTCGCAGCGCGCGGTCGCGACCTAGTCGTGCAGGCGCGCACGGGTACCGGCAAGACCGCTGCGTTCGGTCTGCCGCTCGTAAACTCTCTGGTGCGGTCCGAGGAGCAGCGGGTTCAGGCGCTCATCTTGTGCCCCACCCGTGAGCTAGCACTTCAGGTGAACCGCGAACTGACGCAGCTCGCGAAACACCTGTCCGTTTCCGTCACGGCCGTTTACGGCGGCGCGCCCATGGGCAAACAGGTACGGGAGCTCGAAGAGGGCGCGCAGATCGTGGTGGGCACGCCGGGCCGGGTGCTCGACCACCTGGGACGCGGCACTCTCGATCCAACCCACATCCGCAGCTTCGTCCTAGACGAGTCTGACGAGATGCTCAGCATGGGCTTCCTGCCGCAGATCACCGAGATCCTGAGCTACTTGCCGGAGCAGCGCCAGACGCTGCTATTCAGCGCAACCTTGCCACCTGCGATCCAACGCATGGCAGAGACTCGACTGAAGAACCCAGAGTTCGTCACTCTCAGCGGCGACCACATCGGGGCCCTGGAAATCGACCACTATGTGTACATGGTCTTCGGCGACAAAGTGGCCGATTTCTTGCGGATCATCGAGGTCGAAAACCCAGAAAGCGCCGTGGTTTTCTGCAACACGAAGGACGAAACCAAGCGCGTCGCCAGTGCGCTGTCGGACGAGGGTTTTTCGGCCGCCTGGCTCAACGCGGATCTGCCGCAAAACGACCGCGAAAAGGTGATGGCGCAAACCCGGGAAGGCAAGCTGCGCTTCCTCGTGGCGACGGACGTGGCAGCGCGTGGCATCGATATCTCTCACCTCACCCACGTCATCAACTACGACATGCCTCCATCGGCGGAAGCCTATGTGCACCGCACCGGTCGCACGGGGCGGGCTGGCCGAACTGGGACGGCGGTTTCGCTCATCGCGCCGGCAGACGTCGGGCACCTGTACTACTTGCGGCTCACCTACAAGGTCCGACCCATCGAGAAGTCGCTGCCGTCCAATCGAGAACTCAAGACCCGGCAAGAAGCCGACATGGTCGCGTCCTTCGCCGAGGCGTTCGCCAAAGTCCGGGTGACGTCCGAAGACCGAGCACTCGCGCGGCGACTGCTCACTCTGGACGAAGCGGAAGATATCGTGGCGGGGCTCTTGCGTTCGCACCTGGGGCTACATCCCGACGCCGAGGCCGACGCCTCTGCGGCGCGTAGGGCCAAAATGCCCCCAGCCGTACCGGCGACGCCAGCGGCACCAGCGGCACCAGCGGCCCGGGCCCCAGCGCCCGCCGCGGTAGCTGCCGACGGTCGCAACCGCGCGAAGTCCCCCAGCACGACTCGCTCGGACACAGCGAGCCGCGCCGGGGCCTCAAGTGCGGCTCGGAGCGACGGTCCGAACCGCTCAGAACCGCGCCGACGTCGGCGGCGGGAACACTCAGAAGGCGACGGCGATCTTCCCCGCTACTCCACCTCCGACATGGACGCCCCGACGACGGGAACCACAACGCGCTCCAGCGAAGAACGGCCAACCCCCGCCCGCCAACCAAACGGCGACACGACGGACGCGAAAAAAGACTGGAAGACCCACCGCTCGGATCCGAGCTCGGCGGAGGTATTCCTCAGCGTCGGTTCGCGCGACGGCGCCAGTCAAGATCTGATCTTGGAAATCTTGGAGACAGACGCCGGACTGTCAAGTAGCGCGACGGACTACGTCAACGTGCGACAGCGTCACTCGTTTGTCGGCGTGCAACGAAAAGATCTTGAAAAAGTCATCGCAGCGCTGAACGGCGCGGTCATTGCCGGCAAGCAGGCGATGGCAGAAGAAGCGCGACCCAGGAACTGAAAACCGCGCGACCTCCGCTGGCCGCGTGCTAAAGTCTTTGTTCGTCGTGCCAGATGAGCGCCACTCCCCAGCTAGCCTCCACGCATCCGTAGAGCGCCTGTTGTACAACGTGGAGTACGGCCTCGCTCACGGCTTCGGACCAAGGGAAATGATCCCGATGCTCGAGCGCCTGCTGGACAAGGCGGCCGCAGGCACGCCGGACTGGCGCTTCGCAGCCCAGCAGCTTGCGGAACAACACCTCGGGAGTGCGCCCTGGAAAGCCGCCCTGCATGCCCGAGCGCTCCTGGCTCACGGGGAGTCCGACCCCGCGTGGGCCGTGCTCGGCCTCGCCCACGCCAAGATGGGGCATGTGCGGGCGGCCGCGCGGGCGTTCCGGCGCGCCCTGTCGCTAGCGCCAGGGTGCGGCTCATACGCGCACAATCTCGGCCACATGCTGGACGTTGGTCTGGGAAGGCCCCAGGACGCCCTGCCCCACCTGGCCCGGGCCGCAGGGTGCATGCCCGACGAGCCTGAGGTCATCGCCTCCTACGCACACGCGCTGCTACGCACGGGTCAAGCAGAGCGCGCAGAGGCCGTTCTGCGGCGCGGATTGCCCGGCGGAGCCGAGGGCAGCGCGGTGACTGCCCGACGCCTTCTCGAGCGCTGGCGCACCCAAATGCCCCCCCAGTAGTCCGAAGCGCTCAAGCTTCGGACTCTCAGGCCTTTGCACGAAGCGAAAACGGCACTATCTCCGCGCACATGCGACGGATCCCCCTGCTCTGCCTTGGTCTCGCGCTGACCAGTACGGCGCTCGCCCAGCCTCGACCCACGCCCGAGGAGCCTGCCGCACCGGCTGCGCCCCCACCGGAAGCGCCGAAAACAACGCTCCCAGAGATTGACGACCCCATGCTCGCGCCCCTGCCGCCGGCACCCCACGTCGTGCAATCCTGGCAGGGAGCGCTGCGCCAGGTGCGCGGCCAGTCCACGACCTTGGCCCGCAGCGTGGCGCAGGTGGAGCTCGCGAGTGCCCAAGCGCGCCAGGCGCTGGCGAGGGCCCTCCCGACGCTGACCGGAACTGCTCAGATCCAGCGCCACCTGCTCACGGGCGAGGGCATCTACTTCAGTTCCTCGGGACCGCAGCAAGGCACCATCCCGGATCCGCAGACCACCTGGGGCGCAGGACTCGCACTTCGCGTTCCTGTGATCGCCCCCCGCGCTTGGCACGATCATGGCACCGCGAAACGCGGCGCTCGCGCCGCGAAGTTCTCCCGCGAAGACGCAGAACGCCGTGTGATTGCCGGCGTTGCCGACTCCATTGTGAGCGTCGTCACCGCAGAACGGGTCGCCGAAGTCAGCCGCGTGTCGTTGAAGTCCACGTTGTCGACCTTGGACCTCAATCGCAGGCGCGCCCGTCTGGGTGCGGCCAGCGCGGTCGACGTGCTGCGTGCTGAACAAGAGGTCTCCCTGACTCGCGCCCAAGTCGTCAGCGCCAACGAAGGTGTCCGGCGTGCACGGGAAGCCCTTGGCATTACCCTGGGGCATTCCGTGCCCTGGAGCGTGACTCCACAAATCCGCTTGGACCAACTTGCCGCCGACGCGAGCGCCGTATGCAAACCCGTGGGCAATCCGGACGTGCGCGCGGACGTGCAAGCCGCGCGGGCGCGACTAGAAATCGCCGCGCGCAACGAAAAGGGTGTCGATTGGGACTACGTGCCCACCGTCGATTTGGTCTCGAACCTCAACTACGCGTCCGAGGAGCGATTCAGCGCCAACGGCAAGCACGTCACCTGGACCATTGGCGGCGTGCTCACGTGGCCGCTCTACGACGGCGGATTGCGCTACGGGACGCGGCAGACCAGCGCTGCCCAAGCGCGCCTCGCCCAGGAAGACGTCACGGACGCCCGCCGCGCAGCCCGGGTTGAGTCGGCACAGGCAAGACGCGCGGTGAACTTTGCCAAGCAGAATCTGGCGGTCAGTCAGCGCTCTCGGGAGATAGCGCGGCAAAGCTCCCGGCTATCCCAGATCGCGTTCACGGCGGGTCAAGGTTCCAGCTTCGAGCTGGTGGACGCCTCCCGTCGCCTGCGCGAGGCCGAAATCGACTCCGCCATCAAAGAATTCGAACTCGTGCGCGCACAAATTGCAGCCCTTCTCGCGCTCTCCAGCTGCGACGTTTGAGCGCCATGACGGCGCTCAAGATTCGCGCTAGCGTGCGCCCATGCTGAGACAAAAGCCCGCCTTTGCGGTGCTCGCGAGCCTCACATTGGCCTCGATTTTTGCGCTCTTGTACCTGGCGTTCTTTCGCGCGCCGGTCGCCCAAGCCGAGGCCGGCGGCATGGCCCAAAAAATCTTCTATTTCCACGTGCCGTCCGCGTACGCCATGTACCTCTCTGGGGTGGTCTGCTGTGTGGCCAGCGCGATCTATCTGCTGAAGCTGGGCAATCGCAGCAACGCGTGGGCAGAGGCAGGCGCGGAGTGCGCGACGATCTTCGGTATCTTGATGATCACCAGCGGGCCACTTTGGGCAAAGAAGGCCTGGGGCGTGTATTGGACTTGGGATCCGCGGCTGACGACCACGCTGCTGAGCCTGTTGGTCTATGCTGCGGTCGTCCTGCTCCGGCGGTTCGGTGGCAGCGGCGAAGCCGAACGCAAATTCGCCGCTGCTCTTGGCGTGCTCGGCACGGTGAACCTGCCCATCATTCATTACTCCGTGCGCAAATGGGGCGGCAATCACCCCGTCGTCATCACCAAGGGCGGAGGCGGTCTTTCCCATCCCGACATGAAGCTTGCGCTCAGCGTCGGGTTTCTCGCGTTCACTCTGCTGGCGGGCCTGCTCTTGTGGCAACGGGCACGCACCCTAGAGCTATCGGCTCGCCTGCGTGATACCGAAGAGCGCGCCATTGACGAAGGTCTCGCCAAGGAGGCATGACGTGTCCAATCTCTGGAAAGTGACCCAGACCGAGAGCATGGCAAGTTGGCTCGGACTGCAACCGCGCCTCGAACTCGCCCAAGTGCCAGCCAATTCCGCCAACCCGGAAGAGCGGGCAACGGAGTTTGTGCCCGTGGAAGGCGGCCGTGAATCCACAAGCGCCGAGGCGCTTCTCATCGTCGCCTACTGCATCTTGTGGGTGGTGCTGTTCTGGTTCGTATTCTCGACCTGGAAGCGCCAAGGACAGCTTGAAACCCGGCTTGCTGACTTGGATCGTCGCCTCGCGCGCGCACGAGACGATGCCCCGGAGTCATGACCCTCGAGCACATCATCTACATACCGGGCGTGGTGCTAGTGGGACTCAGCATTGGCTACGCGATGGGCGCGCGAGCTGTCCGAGCAGAGTACGAACGGATGAAGAAGCGAGCAAAGGAGTAAAGAATGTTGAACTTCGGTCTTTCTGAAGAACAAAACGCTTTGGTGGAAATGGCGCGACGCTTCTCGAAAGAGCGCATCGTGCCCGTCGCCGCGGAATGCGATCGCGACAGCAAGTTCCCAAAGGAAGTGTTCGAAGCCGCACACGAACTCGGCTTCGTCAACACCACGGTCTCCGCTGACCACGGCGGCCCGGGCATGGGGGAACTCGAGAACGCGCTCATCACTGAGCAGATGGCCTACGGCTGCACAGGCATCACCACCAGCATGCTTGCCAACACCTTGGCCCTGACGCCCATCAAGCTCGGCGGCAGCGACGCGCAGAAGAAGAAGTACCTTGGAATGCTCACTGCCGAGCCCCACTTCGCCAGCTACTGCACCACCGAGCCCAGCGGCGGCAGCGACGTGGCAGGCATGAAGACGCGCTACACCCAAGTCGGGGACGACTTCGTGATCAACGGCGAAAAATGCTGGATCACCAACGCTAGCTTCGCGAGTTTCTACGTGGTCTTCGCCACCAGCGACACCGCCAAGAAGCACAAGGGCATCGCCGCGTTCATTGTCGACCGCGACACCCCCGGCCTCAAAGTGGGCAAACACGAAGACAAGCTCGGACAGCGGGGCAGCGACACGGCAGCCGTGCACTTTGAAGACGTGAAGGTACCCAAAGCAAACCTGCTTGCCCCTGAAGGCCAGGGCTTCAAGCTGGCGATGGAAACCTTCAACCAAACGCGCCCGGACATTGGCGCACTTGCAACCGGACTGATGCAGCGCTGCATCGACGAATGCGTTGCCTACGCCAAAGAACGCAAGGCGTTCGGAGTCCCCATCGCTGAACACCAGCTGGTCCAAGCGATGCTTGCGGAGATGGCTATCGGGGCGGAAGCCACCCGCCTCTTGTACCAAAAGGCTGCCTGGAATCTCGACAACGGCGTCCGTGACCCAATCGTCTCCGCCTATGCCAAAGCGTTCGGGGCGGACCGCGCGATGCAGACCGCGGTCGACGCAGTGCAGGTCTTCGGCGGCAACGGCTATGTCAAAGACTACCCAGTTGAAAAGCTGATGCGCGACGCCAAAGTGCTGCAGATCTATGAGGGCACGAGCCAAATCCAACGCATCGTCATTGCACGCAATATGATTCGCTGAGCGGCAGTCGCATGGCTCCGGCGCCGCTTGCGCGCCGGACCAACACGGCCGATGGAGCGCTAGCTCCTAACGCTTGCCTATGAACACGCCGCGCTCGTTGAGGGCGACGAGCTCGCTGCGCACCTTTTGGATCCGCGAACCCGCCCCGGTGTCGCCGCGTTTTTCTCGATGCTTGAGGAATGCCAAGTCCGCCAGCAGCAGTTGCTTCTTGCGCGCGGCCATGTACCCGCCGTCGCTGCCAGAGATGGCCATCACGTTGTACAGCGGGATCAGCATCGCTCCGCTGGTAGTCAGCTTGTATTCCTTGGGGTGGCAGACCACGCCGACTTCGTCCGCCAATCCGCGCATGACGATCGCGCGGTCACGGAAGGCCAAGATGTAGAGCAGAACGAAGAACAGCACGGCGAAGGTCAAGAACACCGCGAACTTGAGCAGGACGCCGCCGCAGCCAAAAAAGCTGACCAGGAAGTTGTGTAGGAAGTGCAGCCCCACGGCGGCCGTCCAGCCACCGATAGGCGCAAGTATCTTGATGGGAACGCTGCGTGTTTCGGACGCCACCCCCACGCCCAGGCCGGTCATGGCGGTGAAGGTCGCATGCCCCAGGCCGCCAAAAATCGTCCGCAGGACGAAGGTGGCACCAAAGCCAACCACGCCCGCCTTCGACGCCGCGGTCATGATGTACAGCACGTCTTCGGTGAGAGTGAATCCGAGCCCGATGACGCCGCCGTAGATGGCGCCGTCAAGAGGCCCATCCAGCTCGCGCAGCCAGAACGCGCTCGCAGCCCAAAGGACGAGGAGGAACACTCCTTTGAATGACTCCTCCACCAGGGGCGCAACAAAGGATGCCGTCAGCCCCTGTGCCACCGCAGCTTCGTTCATGGTGCGGGGGTCGACCGCACTCGTGATCACCGCCCCGCCCACGGTATTGAAGATGATCGAGAAAAACGTCGCCCCCAGCGCACCCCAGAAGAAGCAAACGATGAGCAACCACCAGGGCTCAGGCTCATAGCGGTCGACGCCTTTGATCAGGAGCCCGTAAAAGAAGACACAGATCCCAACCAAGAAGATGGCGAATATCAGCAGGAATAGCACCGCGGCAGCTTACCCGGGGAAGGCCAGCTTGAGTAATCGATTTGATCGCGACGTCAGGGCCCGGCGAATCGCGATTTGCCTGGGCTGCGGTGGCTGGACGCTCGGCGGGACTTCGCGGCCCTGGGCGGTGGCTTTTCTACCGTCCGGGCGGCTAAGGTTGCCTCCGTGCGGCAACCTTCCCGACTCAGGTGGTGGCTCCTAGCACCACTGCTCTTGTCCGCCGCAGGCCCCGCAGCCAGTTCGGACACCGCGGCCGTGGTGGTCGTGGACCAAGCGCTTTTGGGGGACCGTCTGCGCGTCGGGGGTCGACCTGGAGATCTGGCTTTGGTCGGCAAAGACGTGGTTGCAATCGTGCGAAAGAGCGACGGCTATTTGGTCGATTTTTGGCGGACCCGGCCAACTGCGGCGAGCGCAGCCCAATTAAAACTCACTCCAAACATCGACGGGCTTTGGATGCTGCATCCCGTCGTCATCGACGGGCACATGCCGCACAACCTGACCGCGCGCAGCGTGCGTGCGGCGGGCAACGCCATCGAGACCGTCAGCGAAGTTGCACTCGGCGCCGGGCGCCTACAAGTCACCACGCTGTTTTCCCTCGACGCCACCTCGCCCAAGTTGATCATCGAAAGTACGCTGCAGCACGTTTCCGGAGGCAAGCTGACCCATGTTGCCCTCGGTGATCTGCTCAAATGGGGCAACACGGACTACTTTGTGGAAGGGCACGGGCGCACGCGGGCGACGTTCTCCGGCGCCGGCACTTGGGTGGGTCGACACGGCGCCGGGGGGGATCTACTTCTGCGCACACTTGAGGCCAAAGACATGGCCGTCTCCTATCGCGCGCGCAATCCGGGGCTCGCCGCGGAGATCCGGGCGCAGTACGGCTCGGGCAACCTGGTGCCCGCGCAAACCCTCCGGGTTCGCCGTGAACTGAGCTTTGAAACCCTTCCCATCCGCCCCGCCAAGGAAAAGCCTGGAGCCACCCTCGTCGTCGAACTCAAAGACGAGCGCGGCCGCCCAGTAGCCGCGAAACTCAGTTTCCGCGGCACTACGGGCACGCCGGACCCGAACTTTGGAAACGACGGGGACGAAACGGGGGCGGGACGGTTCGCCTGGAGCGGGACAGGGCGGTTCGTGCGCACCTTGCCTGCGGGCAAATACAAAGTGCTCGCCACGGCCGGCATCGAACGCGACGCGCAGCGCTTTGACCTCGAAATCACCCTGGGCAAGAACGTTTTTCTCAGCGGCACCTTACCCCGCGTGATCACCACGCCGGGACAACTTGCAGCGGACCTGCACTTGCACCAGTCGCCAAGCGTCGACGCAGACATCGGCCTCGCAACCCGCTTGGTCAGCGTCGCCGCGGAAGGCGTCGAGTTCGCCGTCGCAAGCGACCACTACGCGGTCACGGATTTCGCGCCGATGGTGGCGGCGCTGCTTCAGCATGGCGCACTCGCAACGCCGCTGGTCACCGCCGTGGGAAGCGAAGTCAGCACCGTGGGCAACCGCTTCGGGCACTTCAATCTGATCCCGATGAAATCGACGGATCGTGTGCGCTACGAGAACACGACCCCGAAAGCGCTGTTCGCCGAGATGCGAAAGGCGAGTCCCACCGGCATCATCCAGGTGAACCACCCGCGCTGGGACGACATTGGCTATTTTCACCAGTTCAAGCTCGACCCGAAGACCGCGCGTCTTCCTTATACGGCCAAAGACACCTTTTCTTGGGACTTTGACAGCATCGAAGTCATGAACGGCCTCGACGCCAGCAGCGAAGCCAAAGTCCGCAAGGTGCTGTTCGATTGGATCCGCCTGCTCGGCCAAGGTCACCGATTCACCGCGACGGGCAGCAGCGATTCTCACAAGCTGTTTTTCTTGGACCCCGGCGTCCCGCGCACGATGATCCGGTTTGCCGACAGTGGCGACGACGCAACGGATCTTCAGGCAACTCCCAAGGAGTTGGTGGCTGCGCTTAAGTCCGGCAACGCTACCGTCACCACGGGCCCCATCCTAGACGTTACCCTCGACGGCAAGAAGCCCGGCGAGACGACACGAGGCGATCAGGACAAAGAGCTCGCAATCCGCGTGCGCGCGGCGCCCTGGATCCGAGTGGACGAAGTCGAAGTCCTGCTCGGGCCCCAGGGCAATCGCGTGCGCTGGATCAGCCTGCCCAAAGGCAAGCAGGACGTCGTGCGGCTGGACACCAAGTTTTCACTGCGCGTGCCTGCGAAGAGCTTCGTGGTGGTGCTAGCAAAGGGCCACACCCCGCTGCCAAACGTCTACCAGGCCGGAATCAAACCCTTCGCGTTTACGAACCCCATCTGGGTCGAGTAGTCCCACCTTTCCGTCGTTTCCCCAGCGGGCGCCCTGGCCGCCGGGCGCCCCGGCCCCCGGCCGTCTCAGGCCGCGGAGAAAGCCTGGGTCGTTTCGCTTTGCGAGGCGCCACGACGTGGACTACGGTGCCTGGCGTGTTCGGGATCTCGCTTTCTGAGATCGCGCTGATCGCCGTCGTCGCGCTGGTCGTTGTCGGCCCCCAGAAGCTACCCGGCATGCTGCGCACCCTAGGCCAGTGGATGGGCAAGTTGCGGCGTCTGACCACCGAGGTGCGCGCCCAAACCGGTATCGACGACATCCTGCGCAATGAAGGCATCGATGGCGGACTGACCGAGCTGCGCGGGATCCTGCGCGGAGACCTGCGCGCCGCCGCCCGGATGGCCGCCGAGCCGGAAAACGATCCCTACCGAGACAGCATCGCGGCGGACCCGTTCCGCGAGTACCCGCTAGAGGGCGCGGACGCCCAGGGAGCCCTTCCGGACGACCTCGTCGACGACGACGAAGCTGAGGACGCGCCCTGGCATGGAGAAGCCGCCGAGACCGACGCAGCGGACCCCGGGACGACGCCCAGCGCCAGCGCCGGCGAGGCCGATGCCGGCAAAGCCCCTACGGCGTCGACGATCCAAGATGCCGCCGGTGGGGACTCAACTGCGGACGAAGGCGCGCCCAGCGCCAGGGATGTCACGTGAGCGAAGATCCCGAGCAAGCAACCATGACCTTCTGGGAGCACCTGGCAGAGCTGCGCTCTCGGATCCTGCGCATGCTGCTAGCGTTCGCCATCGGTACGGCCGTAGCCTGGTTTTTCCGGGAAACCTTGCTGCATTGGCTGACGACTCCGTTCATTCAGGCTTGGAACCAACAGAAGCTAACTGGACAAGCGGCGCTTCACTTCCCCGCCCCCGCCTCGCTTTTTGTGGCTTATCTAAAGCTCGCGCTGTTGGGCGGCGTGGTGCTCTCGTTGCCGGTGATGCTGTACCAACTCTGGTCCTTCATCGCGCCGGGGCTGTACTCCGGAGAAAAACGTCTGGCGTTGCCCTTCGTGTTTTCGTCCTGCTTGCTCTTTGCCACGGGCGGCTACTTCGGCTGGAGGGTCGCCTTTCCCATCGCGTTCCAGTATCTGCTTGGCTTTAGTGGCCCGGTTGGCAAGGAGGGATTCGAAGTCAAGCCGACCGTGATGATCGGCGACTACATCGAGTTCGTGACGCGCATGTTGATCGCCTTCGGTGCCGTGTTTGAGCTTCCGGTACTGATCTTCTTCTTGAGCCTCGCAGGACTGATCACCCACAAGCACCTGATTCAATTCGCACGCTACTTCGTGGTGATTGCGTTCTTGCTTGCAGCGATCATTACGCCGCCGGATGTCACGAGCCAGTTCCTGCTCGCGGTTCCTCTAATCGTCCTGTACGTCGTGTCCATCGGGATCGCGTGGCTGGTGGACCGTGCACGCACAAAGAAACGCGCCGCGACCTAGTGGGCTGTCTCAGAAGCTCTGGCGCTTCAGTTTTCCCGCGCGTAGGGCTCCCCGCGCAAGATGGTGAAGGTGCGGTAGATCTGCTCGTACAGGACGACTCGTGCCAGTTGATGCGGGAGGGTCAAGCTGGAGAGGGACAAACGGAAATGGGCGCTCGCACTGAGCGCGACGGGGATACCGTCGGCACCGCCGATCATGAAACCCACCACGCCCTTTCCCGTGCTCCCGTAGCGCTCGACGCGCGCAGAAAGCTCCGTACTGCTCAGCCGCTCCCCGTCGACCTCGAGGGCAACCAAGCTGGAGATACCGGCGGTATGCTTCGGGAACTCGGCGGCCTGACGCACCTCGATCTCTTCGCAGCGCGTGTAGTGGCGCAACCGCCCCAAGTAGTCGTCCGCGACGCTGCGTAGGGCCTTGTCTTTTAGCTTCCCGACGGCGAGAACGACGACCTTCACGAGCGCTGTTCGGCACTTCCCGGGACCGGGATCCGGCGCGCGTCCATCCAGAGCCCGTCCAAGTCGTAGAGGCTCCGAGACTGTTCTTCGAACACGTGCACGACCACATCCACGAAATCGATCAGTACCCAATTCGCCTGGGGCAGGCCCTCCATGCTGATCGCGCGCGTGCCGTTTTTTGATAGTAGCTCCTCGACGGCGTGCGCAATGGAGCCCACGTGCCGATCGCTGTGCCCTGTCATGAGCACGAGAAAGTCCGTGTAGTCGACCTTGCCGGTCACATCCACGATCTCGACGCCGACGGCCTTCTTGTCCAGACCTGCCTGTGCCGCCAACAGCGCAACCCGCCGTGCCTCGTCGGACGGCTCGGGCCGGCTGAGATTTTCGGCCGCGGCCGTCGATGCGTTCCGGCGTGGAGCCGCGCTTCGGCTCGCAGCGGGTCGTTTGGACTTCTTCTTCTTTTTGACTTTTGCTGTCACGATTCTCTCGTGTGGCCGTCCCCGAGAACGACCCATTTTTCGCTCGTCAGACTATCGAGCCCCATGGGGCCATAGGCGTGGAGCTTACTGGTTGAAATGCCAATTTCTGCCCCCAAACCCAGGGCGCCTCCATCATTGAAACGAGTGGAAGCGTTGATCATCACCGCGCGGGCATCGACTTCGCGCAAAAAACGCTGGCAACGACTGTAGCTATCCGAACATATGGCCTCTGTATGGCCCGACCCGTAGCGCTCGATATGCGCTAAAGCGCCATCGAGGTCGTCCACCACGGCGATCGCCAGCACCAAATCCAGAAACTCCGCGCCGAAGTCCGAAGCGACCGCGGCCTTCGCACCAGGCATCAGGGGCAATGCGCGTTCGCAGGCCCGCATCTCCACCCCCGCAGCGGCCAGCGCGGCAGCAATCCCCGGCAACTGGGCGGCCGCCTCACTCTGGTCCACTAGCAAACACTCGAGCGCATTACACACGCTGGGGCGCTGCACTTTACCGTTGAGCGTCAGGGCGAGGGCGCGCGCCGGATCCGCGCCGGCGTCGACGAACAGATGACACACGCCCTTGTAGTGCTTGATGACCGGAACGCGGGCATGCTCGGCGACGAATCGAATCAGCCCTTCCCCGCCACGGGGGATGACCAGGTCGAGCAGGTCCGAGAGACTGATCAACTCGGTGATCTCCTCGCGGCTTCCGGGTTCGATGATTTGCACGGCCTCCTCCGGGAGCCCGGCGGAGCGCAGAGCTTCGCGCATGGCGTTGCCCAGCGCGCGATTGGTGTGACGCGCTTCTTTCCCGCCCCGCAGAACTGCCGCGTTCCCGCTCTTCAGGCACAGCACCGCGGCATCGACGGTCACGTTCGGGCGCGACTCATAGATCATGCCGATCACGCCCAGGGGCACCCGTGCACGCCCCACCTGCAATCCGCTCTCGAGGCGGCGCATCTGACTACGCTGCCCAACCGGATCTGGCAGCGAGCGCACGTGTTCGACCGCTTGCGCCAGGCTCTCCAGACGCGGCCCGTCGAGGCGGAGTCGATCGAGCATGGCCGGCGCCATGTTCTCCGCAGACGCTGCCGCGAGGTCGACTTGATTTGCAGACTCGATTTCGGCGCCCAGCCGCCGCAACGTGTCTGCAATGGCGGTCAGGCCCGCGTTCTTGTCTGACGTGCCCGCCCGGGCGAAATGCCGCGACGCAGCTTTGGCCTGTTCACACTGGGACCGTACCGTCAACGCGCCGGCCCTCGCACCGCTTCTTGTCCGCTCAACACCAGAAAGGGTAGCAGGGCCCAGGGGCGGTGAAAACGCCGAATCACGCCCCGTCGAGAGCGGCGTCGGTCTGGGGGAACGCGCCGGCGTCAGCAGACAGCAATCCCGCCTCCGCAGGGGGCGTCTCTTCGGGTGCCGGGGGCTTCTCCGTCACGGCTTCCCCCTGCAGATTGTCGAAAGGGTCCGGCGGCGCGGCCGCGTCCCAAGGGGTCACACGCGGCGCTTCGTACTCGGGCGGAGGCGCGGTGGGTCGTTTCGGCCCCGAGCACGCGACCACAGCCGTGCACAGCGCAACGGACCCCAATAGCGCGAGCGTGCCCTTCATAGATTCACTCCCGGCTCGCCGGTACCCGACGGCGCCGGAGCGAGGGGATCCGCGGGGTTGGGCAGCAGGGGCGGCGTGTCTTCTTCTTCGTCGTCCAGTGGGTCGTCGTCGTCCTCCGGCGCCGGCGCCGTCGTGCGACCCGCGGCGAGCGCCCCAGTGGCGCCAGGAGCACCGCTGGGCAGGTCCACACTTGCGGCCGGCGGAGGTGGCTCGGTCTGCGACTTGCCACAAGAAAGCTGAAGCACCGTTGCACAGATCCCGAATGCGCAGATTCGTCGCTTGCTCAGAGCCATCGTTCCTCGTCCACCGCGTGCAAGGTCTGGTTCAAATCGAAGCTCGGCGTGTAGCCAAGCACTTCGCGTGCACGACGGTCATCTACCATACAAACGTAGCGAATGAAGTCGAGTTCTGGCGCTGGGAACGACGTCATTCGCAGCCGCCACAGTCGTTCGACACCGAAACGCGCCAGTTGGTGTGGGACACTGAACGTCGGGCGCGAAAGCACGCGCAGCGCCTTGGAGAGCGCGACTGGTGCGGGGCCTGCAACGTTGAAAATCCCGCGCACTCCCGGACGCAGCGCCAGCTGGAGGGCCGTCACGACGTCTTGTTGGTGAACGACTTGGACCATGGGGTCGAAGCCCATCAGAGTCGGAACTTTGGACAAGCGCAGATAGTTGCTGGCCGCGTTTTTCACCGTACCGAGAATATTGGTTGGCCGCAAAATGACCGTTTCGGTGTCCGGCCGCTTCCAGAAGAAGGACTGCGCCAACATATCCAACTCCACCAAGTCACGCATGTCGCTGAAGCGGTCCGCGCCAAGCAGCGGAGCTTCTTCCGTAAGAAACTGTGGATTATCCGGGCGCGGGCCATAGACGTTGGCGCTCGAGAGCAACACGAGCTTGGGAATGTCGTAGATCTGCACCCAATCCAGCAGTTTCTGGAACGCGACCACGTTCCAGGCGTGATGCATCTGACTGTCGCCACGGGGATCGTGCATCACCCCCAGGTGCACAATTGCTTCGATGTCGCCGCGGCGAAACAGCTCGCGGGCCTTCTTGCGACGGATATCGATTTGGTGGTGCTCGATGTCTTTGGGACGATCGTCAAAGTCCCGGCGATCGAGGCCGATGACCGGTCGCTCGCGGTGGAGCTCCCGGGCCAGCCGGCGGCCGAGCCGGCCGCAAATCCCAGTGATGACGACGGCCCCCTTCGCAGCCGCCGCGTCTGACTGCCGGCGGGAGCTCTTCCGGCGCGGCGCGCGCCGCCGCTCCGGAGGATTCTGGTCGGTCTTCTTGGCTCGGGCCATGGGCTTCAAAAGAACAGGTTACGCCGCCGCTGCAGCCCACGATTGATCATGCTTTGGATCGTCTGGCGCACCAGCCAGACTTTCTCTTCAACCACAGCGTCGTCGTCGTCGTGATCTCCCTCGAAGCGCATGGGCTCGCCAAAGTAGAGCCGATACTTCGTGGGCAGGGGCAGCACACCGCCCGGCACGAACATCTGAGGAATGACTGGAAAAACCGGCATGTTCAGCGCTTTGGCCAGCACATCCAGGTTGCCCAAATTGACGTACTGCTCCTCGGCACCAATGACCGCCACGGGCACGATCGGAGTGTCCGTTTCCATCGCGAGTCGCATGAACCCGTTGCCAAAGCCCTGTAGCTGGTAGCGCCGAGAGAAAGGCTTGCTGATCCCCCGCGTGCCCTCAGGGAAAACCAGTAGCGGTTCACCCATCTCCAAGAGGCGTTTGGCGTTTTCTGGAACGCCGACCACTTGACCGACCCGTTGGAAGAACGTGGCTACGAAGGGCAGCGTCTGCGACCACTTCTCGACCATGGCCCTCACCATGCGTGGACGCTCCGCATCTAAGAACAGCGCCGAACCAATGATCGCCCCGTCGATCGGCACTTGTCCGGAATGGTTCGCAACCAACAGCACGCGGCCCGGCGGAACGTTTTCGACGTCGTGCACTTCCGTCCGGAAATACAGCCGGTGAAAGAACGCGCACACCATGACCGCATTCTTGGCGGTTTCGAGATCCATGCCGAAAGGATCGCCATCCGATGCCGCCAGCTGCTCGCTGAGCGTCCGCGTCCGGGCGTCAAAGTCGTCGCCCAGGGCGCGCTGGGCAACCTCCTGGAGCGAACGGCGCGCCCGCGACCACAGACGCCCAGGCGCGGACCAGCCCCCGAGAGCGCCCGGATCGTCCACTCGGCTCAAGGAAGTGCGCGGGCCCGGCATGCTGGCCGAGTGTACACCGGACGACGCCGCCTCAAGCGCTCTTTGCCAGGGCTTGACGGCTGACCCAGGGAGCCAGGACTCTCACGGCGTGCTCCTGCCACCTCCGCTCCGCCCCGGCGATCGCCTGCGCCTGGTGGCGCCCTCCAGCCCCTTCGACCGCACGCTGGTCTACCGCGGGCTGTCCTTCCTGCGAACGCGCTATCGGGTCCCACACGCGCCGGCCGCCTTCCAGCGTGACGGCTTCCTCGCGGGCAACGATGCTTTGCGCCTGGCAGAGCTCCAGCGTGCCCTCAACGACCCGGACGCCGCCGCGGTGGTCGCCGCGCGAGGCGGCTACGGACTGACGCGGATCGTTGACCAGCTCGACCTAAGCGGACTGCTG
>CBDUPW010000101.1:0-22808 GCA_965369205.1 uncultured Polyangiaceae bacterium
GGGATGCCGGTGCAGAGGCGGGCGAAGGCGGTGCGGCGGTGGATGCAGCGCCGCCGCCACCCGCTGCGCTCCCGCCGGCCCCGGCGGATACCAAGTCCCTCATCATCATCGAGACCGAACCGGAAGGAGCCCCGGTACGGCTGTTCCAGAAAACCAGCCCGACCGCCGCCAAGTTTCGCCCCAACGCGGTGCCACCGGGATGGAAGGAAGTCCTGAAAAAGCGCTCGCCTGCAAGCGTCAGCTTGGACGAGGGCGACTATCACTTGGTGGTCGAGAAGTTTCGAGATTTCAACACCACGGACACCGAAGTTCGCATCGAGTCGGGGCGGGTCTTCCACTTTCGCGCGAACCTCTCCCAAGGGAAATTCATGGGGTTTCTGCGCGTCAGCGCCAACGTGGAAGGCGCGCAGATTTACGTCGATGATCCCAAGAAACAGCGACCGCCTTGGGGCCGCACGCCCTCTTCGGAGCTGGTGTCCCGGGGCAAGCATCAGCTCTTGGTGGTGGCGCCTGGTTTCGAGCCGCTCGCAAAGACTGTGGTCGTGGAACAAGCACAACAGGTCGACATCCAGGTGAGCTTGGTGCGAGAGCGCTTTGGCAGTATTCGAATCGACGCCAACACTCCAGATGCGCGTATCGAAGTCGAGGGACGCCCCATTGGGATCTGGCGCGCGGGGCAGGCTCCAATGGAGCATCGGCTGCTTGCGGGGCGCCGCAGGGTCGTCGTGCGCGCGGACGGTCACAAGACCTTCGACGGATTTGTAGAGGTCCCTCGTGGCCAAGTGCTGCCGGTGCACGCGGAGTTGATTCCTACGCCTTCCCGCGGTGCCGCTTGGACACAGGCTATCGTCGGTGCAGTGTTTCTCGGTGCCGGCACCTATCTCGGGTTGGAGTCGAACTCGCTTCACGATGAACTAGAAGACGACCGCATCGCCGGTACGCTGGAGCGGGACGACGAACGCATCAACCGCGGCCGCTTTTTTGCCATTGGAGCTGACGTTGGCTTTGTCATCGGCGGCGTACTGGCGGGCTTGGCCACTTACAATTTCATCAAGGACCCACTTCCCGAGTCGGGGCTCAGTCTGGATCCAGTCCTAGAGCCCGGCGCCGCCGCGCCAAAGGCCAACAAGGCCAAGGGGACCACGAAGAAGCGCCCCGCCGGCAGCACACCGGCGGCCGGGGCGCGTAAAAGGCGGGCTCCGGCACGGGGACCGAGCATCGAATTTGGCCTACTGGGCATCGGAGGACGCTTCTGATGCGGCGCCGGGTTTCAGCGGGTCTCGTTGCGGTCGTCGCGGTGATCGCGGGGTGTTCTTGGGCGCGGTTCGACGATCTGGAGGAGAACGCCTCGGTTCTCGTGCTCAAACAGCCTTCCGGGATGCCCGGGTTTGGCGCGTCGGTGACCGCGGCTGCGGATGGGAACCGCGTGTTGGTGATGGCGGCCGGTAGTTCGAAAGCTGGCAATGGGGCTGCGGTTTTTGAACTCGGACAGGGACAAGAGGCCAATCTCGACGCCTTCGACGTCGGCCAGTGCAACACCAACGATTGCGTCGTGGCCCGCACAGTGGCGGCGCTGCCCGTGGCGCAATCGCCCTCCGGGCTTGCCAAGTCAGCATGCTGGGTCGCCGGTTTCCAAAAGCAGCCCGTGGGAGACCCAGTACTGTCCGTGGCCTGTACCGAGGTTGGCCAGCAGCGTTTCCTGTATAGCTTGCCACTTCCGTTCGTTGCAGACGCCGAAACAGACGAACTCAATCTGGCCAGCGAGTCCTTGCCCGCGGTTGGAAACCCGCCTGGGGCCACGGCACTGATCGCCGGGATCCCCAAGCTAAACGGAAGCATCAGCGGCGCGGCGGTTGGATTCGCGGCCGCATCGACGGCGCCCCTCAATCTCGTTCCGGGTACCAACGCCGAGACCTTTGGCGCTGCAGTGGCAGTTTTTCGCAGCGGCGGCTCGCGGCGATTTTTGGTGGGCGCGCCGGATCGCGGAGAGCTTTGGGTGTTCGATGAAGCCGGTCAAGAAGTGGGTTGCCTCTCCGGGGACCCGGAGTTTGCGCGCACGATTGCGACAGGCGACGTGGATGGTGACGGCGGCGACGACGTCGTTATCGCCACGGCGACGGAGGTACGGGTCGTGAGTGGCGCCGCCGTTGCCGCGTTGAACCAACCCGGAGTGTGCCAAAAGGTCGCCGCCAAGGATGTGCTGGTCACCCTGCGCTGTCGAAAGACTTCCGACGTGGATGGTTGCTCTGGGGGATTCGGAGACGCACTTGCCGTTGGCGATATCGATGGCGACGGGGACGGGGAAGTCGCCGTGGGCGCGCCGCGGGCCAAGGTGCGCGGCTCTGGGGCCGCGGGAGCCGTCTACGTCTTTGATGTCGAACTGGGCGCTGCCGATCCGGAGCTCGTCACGGAAGAACGTTTCCTTGCTTCCGCCGAAGGCGGAGATCGCCTTGGCACCTCGGTCGCGTTTGCACCTCAAAAGGACCGGCACCTTTTGGTTGCCGGCGCTCCTGGGGGCGGCAAGGTCGCGATCTTCTACTGCTCGCGACTGCTGTCATCCGGTCAGCGCGGCAAGCGCTGTAAGTGAAAGAATGCTGCCCGAACGCAAACAAATCTTGGTCGTTGACGACGAGCCAAATCTACGTCGCGTGCTCTCCGCGCAACTCGCACGGGATGGGTACGAAGTGCATACCGCGGAAGATGGCGAAGGCGCCCTCGACCTTCTCAAAGAGCACCACATCGATCTGGTAATCACCGACTTGCGCATGCCGAAAATGGACGGCATGGAACTCTTGCGTCGAGCCGTGGAGCTAGACGACGAACTTCCGATCGTCATGATCACCGCGCATGGCACGGTGGACAACGCCGTCGAAGCGCTGAAGACCGGAGCCTTTGACTACATTACCAAGCCTTTTGATCAGGCCGAAGTGCGCGCAATCGTTCGCAAAGCACTCAAGACGCGTGATCTTTCAGAGAACGAAGCGACGCGCAGTCCTGCCACGAGCGTTCCTGCCGAGGCGCGCTTCGGCATCATTGGCACTAGTCAGGCCATCCTGGACATTTACGATGTCGTCGACAGGGTTGCGGCCACACCGACCACGGTGCTGATCACCGGCGAAAGCGGGACTGGCAAAGAGTTGGTCGCGCGAGCGCTTCACGAAAACTCGGCTCGCAAAGACAAGCCGTTCATCAAGGTCAACTGCGCCGCCATCCCTCGAGATCTCATGGAGAGCGAACTCTTCGGCTACGAGCGCGGTGCGTTCACGGGAGCCGTGTCCTCCAAGCCTGGGCGCTTCGAGTTGGCGAGTGGGGGCACACTGTTTCTGGACGAGATCGGTACGATTCCCGTCGAAATGCAGGTGAAGCTGCTTCGTGCGCTGCAGGAGAGCGAGTTCGAGCGTGTTGGCGGCGTCAAGACACTGCACGTGGACGTGCGGCTCGTCGCTGCCACCAACTCAGACCTCAAGCGCGAGATCGCGGCGGGAGCCTTTCGCGAGGACCTGTTCTATCGACTCAATGTTGTGCCGATTCGCCTGCCATCGCTGCGCGAGCGTGCTGCGGACATTGAGCTGTTGGCACGGCACTTTGTCGAAAAGTTCAACATTCGTCTCAGCAAGCGGGTGCGTGCCATCTCGGACGAAGCGTCCGAATTGCTTCGGAGGCATACGTGGCCCGGAAACATCCGGGAACTCGAGAACGTCATCGAGCGCGCCGTGCTGTTTTGCGATCGGGACGTGATCGCCGTCGCAGATCTGCCCGGGGACGTGCAGCAGGAGTCGCTCGTCGGCGGTGTCGACGTGGGGGAGCTCGCGGCCGACCCCGGGAGTGAGGGCGACGGTTTGAAGGAGCGCGTGAAAGCAGCAACCAGCCGCTTGGAGCGCACGCTAATCAACAAGGCCCTCGAGCAAACTGGCGGCAACGTGACCCATGCGGCACGCATACTGAAGATCTCACGCAAGGGGCTCCAGTTGAAGATGAAGGAGCTTGGGCTACGCGAGCGGGACGACAGGACAGAGTGACCTTGCGGCGCCGCGGCAGACTTCGATGCGGCGTCGGAGTCCTCGCCCTCGTCGCTCTGTTGTCGGGCTGTCGGGACAAACAAGCTACGGCGAGCGGCGCGCCGAGCACGTCTGCAAGTGCGAGTGCCGCACCCTTCGCAGCTCTCGGGGCTGCGCCGCCCCTTCGCAAGGGCATGGTCTACGTGAAGAAGGGCGCGCTGGTTGCCGGGACACCGCCGAATGTGTTGCCACGGATCGCAGACGAGGAAATGCCCGGCGAACAGGTGATTCTCAAGCCGTTCTATATCGATGTGTATCCCTTTCCGAACGAGGAAGGCGCGATCCCACGGACCAATGTCACCCGCGACGAAGCCGAGGGACTGTGTATCGAGCAAGGCAAGCGCCTATGCACGGAGCTTGAGTGGGAGCGCGCGTGTAAGGGGCCCGACAACCACCCCTACGAATACGGCCCCACGTATCGCTCTGAACGCTGCGGAACCGGCAAGCCGCCGTCTTTGCGCCCGTGTGGTCTACGTGTCGGCTGCAAGAGTGACTTTGGCGTGTCCGACATGCATGGCGGCAGCTGGGAATGGACCGCCAGCGATTGGGGGCGCGGGGTCAAGCACGAGCTTGCCACACTTCGGGGAGGGAATGCGGCCGCTGGCGAGCTGGTTGGGCGCTGTGCCAATGCGATGGGCAGACCACCAAGCACGCGTAGCAATAGCATCGGATTCCGCTGCTGTGCTGGAGACAAGAACGCCGCAGAAGTTGTCCTGCACGTGGTGCGCGGCAAAGCTCTGGAGTATCGGGAGAAGCACGATCGGCCCTTGATTGCCCGGGCTCTGGCCAAGCTCCCACCCGACGTGCGGAAGGACGTCGGCGAGGACACTCTCAAGATTGAGCGGGTCTGGATTTGGCGTCCGATCGGAAACGAAGAATTGCTGTTGCTCGGTGGCTGCACGGGCATTGGTCGCAAGCCTGCCTGCGGAATCGTCGTTGTCCGCGTATTGCTAGACGAACCCCACGTCGTGGGATGGGTGTCGAGCGGGCACTGGGCGCCGACGTTGCATGGGGACACGGACGCGCGGGATTTGTGGCTATTCGGCGGGGATGACCTGGGCAGTTTTCGCCGCGTGGTGGCTTATCTATGGGGACGAGTCAGCGTTGGGCCCAAAGAGCGTCGGGTACCGAAACCCAAAAAGAAGAAGAAGAAGAAGAAATAGGCGCCCAGGTGCAGGTGCCTTGCGGCCTGTTTGATTCGCATAAGGCACTAGGCGGCGAACCAGTTACTAATGCAACTGAAACGGGTTTCGATGGTAGCCGCGGAACTAGGGGGATTCGCAGAGCGCGTTGATGCGAGCCACCAGCGTGCGCTCCCGCCGGGGCACGACTGCAAAGGACGGTCGCGGTCGCGGTTTGCCGTCCGTACGTGGTGGCATTTCCCGATCCGTATCCAGGGCGAGCGCAGTGTCTTCCATCAGCGTCGCATAGTCCTTCGCAGCCTTCTCTAGGCTGGGATTAGAGAACTCCATCGTGCGCACACGCTCGGCTGCACGAGCGTAGTGCTCCGCGATTGCTTTCTTGTCCGGAGCCGCTGCGTCTGCAAGCGCTTCCACCGCCGTGTGGTTTTCGTTGACCGTCTGGGAGAGCGCGCGGCATTCCTTGGTGCGCGCGAATCGCCCGCAGCCGCTGACGAGCACCAGGGACAAGACGAGAGGCAGGGCTTGCCGGGATTTGTGCCGCATAGAACCGGCGGGTTCTGGCGGGGACCGCTCATGCTGTCAACCCGTCGGCGCATTTCCGGGCATCTGCCAGCCGCAAGCAAGCAGCTAGCCCGTTCCTCATGGCAGCCCCTCGAAACTGAGGTTATGAGTGCGTTCCATGTTCGCGCTGCCCCGACGCATCGCAACGCTCGTGCTCACGCTTGGTGTTTACAGCGGATGCGAGGATCACCCGAAACTGGAGCCTGCGCCCTCGGCTCACACTCCTCCCACGGGGCCATCGGTCACGGTCGACGCTTCGGCTCCCCGGGTGGTGGGTGCGCTCCGAAAGAACGTTCTCGAACTCGGCACGCGAGCCCTGCCTGCGGAGAGCATTGCCTTTGCCAAGAACCATTTCGTTCATCTGAGCCAAGACACGCTGTTCATCAATGAGCTGCCCAGTCGAAAGGAATTGGCCAAGATCCCCGTCGCCGAACCACGACGCGTCCTGGTCCTGCGCGACGGGCGCAGCTTGGCGTTGTGTGCCGCTGAGACGATCCTGGTCACCGAGAGAAAACGCGAAGTTGTCCGCTTGAGACGCATCCCGCTCTTTCCCCAGTCTCAGGTCCTCCCCGACTTGCATCACAGTGGCCGGTTCTGGGTGCTGCATGCTTTCGACGCAGCGCTGTACGGTTACGAGTTGGATGACGACAACAGTTTGCAGATCCTGGACCCGCGGGACATCAAGGACTTTGACGGGCGCGTCTTCGCGCCGCTTCGGGATGGCAGCTTCCTGCACACGGACAAAGACGGATTGGTCCGGCTTTTCCTCGCGGGCAAGCGCACGCCGTTGCCCCTCGATGTGACTGGAGCGTTTCGGCTTCTGCCGACACGGCGTCTCGATCAGATTTGGCTCGCTCGCGACGGCGGCAGCCTCGAACGCTTCCAACTGCTGGGAGGTCGGGCCAAGAGCCTGGTGTCCTTTCAGGTGGCGCAAGTCTTCGACGTGGCGGCCAGTGATAAGAACTTGGCCGTGCTGCGCGTGCGCCCCACGGACGGCGGTCGCGACTTTGCCGTCGAGCTCTATTCGGCAAAGGGCAAGCTGCAGTGGGCGGATTCTCTAGAATTGAGTGTTGACGCCCCCGAAAGTGAGGACTGGGTGTTTCGCGTGTCGCGGGACCGTGGTGTGGCGGTGTCGCAGAACGGGAAATGGTTGGCTGTCGGCGGCCTGGGCGCGGCCGTGCTTTGGGATGCGACCAGCGGGAAACGAGTGCTCACGCGCTAGCGGACGCGCACGAGCGTGCCGGGCCCGCGCTTGCCGCCGCTGCGCACGCCGTGCCACTCGTCCGGCACCTGCGGCAAGGTGAAGTCGAACAGCCACTTCGCGTCCGCGGGCGATAGGTTGACGCAACCCCCGCTTTTCGGCTCGCCGAAGCGATCGTGCCAGTACGCCGCGTGCAGGGCGAAGGGCATGTGAAAGAACTGGGTCCAGGGGACTTCGCTCAGGTAGTAGCCCTTCCGTTCTGGATCCGGCGACATCGTGGTGGAGCGATGCTTCCACTCCATGCGGAAGGTTCCAGTGGGTGAAGCGTGTTCCGCCGGAGTGCCGGCTTCGGTGCGCTTATATCCTGCAATGCCCGGCGAGATCAGGGTTGCGAACACCGCCCGACGCCCTTCGTAGGCGACCAACGTGCCTCGGTGGATACTGATGTCGATCCATTTTTCGTTTGCGCCGAGTTCGAATCCTTTGGGCGCTTCTGAGCGCACAACCGCTGCGCGGTAGTCGTCTTCGATGAAGTGACCGTCGTGGCGCGTGTGCAGGTAGCGGCGTGTGCCGACGGTCATCACGCGTCCTGTGAGTCCGACCCAGGACAGGCGTTCCCAGTTGCCGCCCGTGGCTCTCAGCTTGGTGCGGGCAAGATCACTCCCGCTCGCCGGGCGCACGTCCGGATCTACGAGCTCAAGAACCGGAGAGTCTGCCGCCCGCACGAAGGCGAGCGGCAGGCGCGTCCCGCGCTCCAACCGGACACCGTGAAAGGTGCTGGGGCGCTGAACTGCGACGCGATCCTTCGGAATCGCGTACAGCTCGTGGGTCAGCAAGAAGCTACGCCCGGCCGCGCTGAACTCCGCGACGAAAGCCACGCTCGAACGGGCCGGCACGAATCCTCCCAGGGCAGACTCGGGCTCTTCGAAGTGGCGAGCGAAGGGCGACACCGCACCCGACGCCAGTATTTCGGGCACCGGGAAGCGGCTCAGGGAGAGGTCCGCTCCGCGCAGCGCACGCGGGGTGCGCCCGTTTTTTGCGCGCTCCAGCGCGTCGAGGTGCGCCCCCTCACTCTTGCGTTGTTCCGCCGTCGTAGGCACCCGTCGGTACCATGGCGCCAGGCGCGACGATGCATAGCCGTATGGGCTGTCCCGATCGAATCGACCTGCGTGTCGGTGCAGCGCTGAAAGCAACGGATGCGTGTCGGGGGAGCGAGTCACCCGCGAGTCTGCGCAAACGTAGCCTTCAGGCTTGATGGCGACCCAACCCTGGTCGCAGTCCGGAGCTACTCGGGGCTTGTCGTCCCCCAGCTCCACGACGTTGCCCAGGGACAGCGCTCCAATCTCCGGACTGGTGCCCGTCGGTCTGGCGTGCACATACACCCGTGTGGACAGCGCCCCTAGGCGCGCCGGCGGTGGCTTTGGTTTTGGGTACAGGATTGCCGTGGGCAGTTCCACTGGCGCAGGGGCCGGCGCACCGGTTGCCAGCGCTGCGGGTGCTGGTGCTTCGTGGCAAGCCGCGCCCAGCAGCAGGACACACCAGGAGAGTCGCGAGCGCCGCATCCTTCGGATTTTCGCGGCTCCGTTCCCAGAACGGAAAGTTTTCGGCGAAACTCAGTCGTCGGGCTCCGGGTACAAACTCGTGATTTTGCGATGAGCCCCGGCCAAAACAAATGCCCGCATCTCGCCTTTGCCTTTGATGGATATGGTGCCTCGCGGCTCTACTTCGAACTGGCTGCGCAGGGCGTCGGCGACCCGCTCACTGATTTGAATCGTGCCGGGTTCGCCGTGACTCTCCATGCGCGCTGCCCGGTTTACGGTATCCCCCCACAGATCGTAGGTGAACTTCTTGGTGCCGATCACCCCAGCCGCAACGGGGCCGGTGTGGATGCCAATGCGGAGCTGCAGCGGATCACCGGAGGGTGTGACGAAGCTCTCGACAGTGTCACGCATGGCGATCGCCAAACGCGCGACGGCCTCCACGTGGTCGCCCCTCGGCGTCGGCAATCCACCGGCCACCATATAGGCGTCCCCAATCGTTTTGATCTTTTCCAGCCCGAACTTCTCCGTTAGCGCGTCGAACTGAGAGAAGATCTCGTTCAAGAGTGCGATGAGCTGGGTGGGACTCACCTTGGCGCTCATCGGGGTGAATCCGACGATATCGGCGAAGAGAACCGTCGCTTCACTGAAGTTCTGCGCGATGGCGCTCTTGTCCTTCTTGAGGCGTTCGATGATTGGACGCGGCAAGATGTTGAGCAATAGTTGATCCGCGTTGTCGCGCTGAATGCCCAGTTCCAAGCGTGCGCGCAGTTCTTCGGCGCGTAGAGCGTGACTCAACTGTGTTCCGACGTAGGCGATCGCGCCGGCGCTGCCGACGTAGGCGATGCCGGAAAAGAGCCAGCTGGCCTCTCCAGCCTTGAGCACTGACAGCGCAGCCATGATGTAGCCCGCCGTGACGCATACGGCGACGCGCAACATCCGGCCGGCGGTGAAGGGAAATAGGAGTCCGGTGCATACCAAGAGGAGGACCAAGCCCTCTGTTCCAGAACTCACTCCCCACTCCAGCACGAACAAGAGCAGATACGCCGCGGTGATCAAGGTCAACGCCTCGGCAAGGGTTTCCGCGTGCCGCTCCAGACGCGGCACATAGGTCAGCGCCGAGAACGTGAGCGAAATCGAAATGATGAGTGCGCGCCGGGCAAGCTCCTCCACCAGGAGTCCCCCAGCGAAGACCACCAGGGCCACGAAGAAGAGCAGGTGCACTCCTGCGTACAGGGCGCCAGCGATCCGCAGCCGCCGCACGGTCAGTTTGCGCAGACTGTCCGCAAGCTCGCGTTCGACGAAATGGGTGCTGGCACCCTCGGTAAAGATCGACGCTACCGAGGCCGGCAACTGAGATCGCGGCTCCGCCACCAGCTGACTCTACCTGAGCGCCCATGGGCGGGAGAAAAACGCTGGGATGCGCCTGCTTTCGAACCCTCCAGAAAGTTGCCCGAATGGCCGCTAGCCTGCGAATAGCCGAGCTAGGCCCTACTGTGGGCTCCGGTCCAAAATAATGTCGAGTCGCCGAATCGAGCCCGAGCTAGTTGATCTGAGGAAGCTGGCCGAAAGCCTGGCTCAAGAGCGCAAGGAACGCCTTTCCAGCGCACACCTGCTCGCTGCCATCGCGGCGACCCAAAGTCCCGCTCAGGCCATGCTGCTCGAGCGTCGCGTGACCAGCGAAGAGGTTTTGCGGGCGGCACGGGCGACCACCGGAGACCTCCAAGACCCAATCCGCAGCATGGTGCAAAAGGCCAGAGCCATGTCTGCGCGTATGGGGGCGACCGAAACCCACGCGATTCACCTGCTGTTGGCCCTCGTCGGGGAGCGGCGCGCGCGTTCTTTTCGGACCCTCGAAGCACTTGGAACGGACGTGGGCCGGTTGCGCACTGCCTGCATGAACCTCGGGCTCGGCATTTCTGTGCCCCGGCGCGACGTGGCGAAGTTCGTGGGCGTGCGGCAGGCCGCCGCCGGCGTCGCTCGATCCGTCGTTCAGCCAAGACCGGCACTGCCCGCGGCCGCAAAGCCAACTCCGAGCGCCAGCAAGTTGCCCTCGGGGGAGCTGGTTCCGGACCCGACTTGCCCGATGGCCAGCGCACGCGCACAGCCCGGCCCCAAGGGTGGACGGAAGGTGTTGACAGCCAAGCGCGCCAGCTCAGCCGTCGCAGCAAAGAAGCCAGCGGCGGCCGAACTTGTGCCCGCAGCGCAGCGTTTCAGTCTCGACCCGCAACGCTTTCCGACCTTGGTCGGTCTGGGCATCAATCTGACGGAGCTCGCTGCCCGGCAGATGCTGGAACCGGTCGTTGGGCGCGAGGGCGAAGTCGAGCAGATCCTTGACGTGCTGGCGAAGCGCCACGGCAACAATCCGCTTTTGGTTGGACGCGCTGGAGTTGGCAAGACCAGCTTGTTGCGCGCGCTGGCGCATCACATCGTCGGCGAGCGACAGGCAAGCGGGCCCGATGATCGCATCGTGATCGAAATCCCGACGGGTGAGCTGCTGGCGGGAACTGGAGTGCGTGGCGCGCTTTCTTCCCGCATGGGCGCGATCCGCAAGGAGGTTGCTCAATCCGCCGGCCGCATCGTGCTCTTCTTCGACGAGATCCATCAGCTCTTCGGGGAGGCGTCCGAAGAGATCACGAGCGAGCTGAAAGTGGCGCTCCAAAAGGGCGAGCTGCCATGCATCGGCACGACCACAGCCGAGGACCTGAAGCGGGTGCTTGATACGGACCCCGCGCTGATGCGGCGGTTCACCCTGCTAGAGATTGACGAGCCGAGCCGAGAGGACGCGTACCTCATTTTGGAAGCGCTTAGCGCCGGGCTGAGCAAGCATCATGGCGTGCAATATGAGACCGAAGCGCTGGCACTGTCTGTCGCTTGGTCCATCCGATACTTGCCGGGTCGCGCCCTTCCGGACAAGGCCGTGCACGTGATTGACCTTGCGGGTGCTCGCTGCCGCCGCCGAGCGGTTTCGTCTGTGGACGCCAACGTGGTCGCGGAGATCGTCGCGGAGGCCGCCGACATGCCCGTTGAACGCCTCCTGGAAAGTGATGCGGAGCGACTGCTTGGACTTGAGCGCATCGTGGCCGAGCGCGTGGTTGGCCATGCCAGCGCGGTGGCTCGCATCGCGGCCATTCTGCGCCGGAACGCCGCTGGCATGGGCGCGCGGCGACCGATCGGAACTTTCCTATTGCTGGGGCCGACCGGGGTCGGCAAGACCGAGATGGCCAAAGCCGTGGCCGAGGTCTTGTTCCACTCCGACAGCGCAATGACCCGACTCGACTTGTCGGAATACAGCGAGGCGCATGCAGTGGCTCGACTCATCGGCGCGCCGCCTGGTTACGTAGGGCACGAGACCGGGGGATTGCTGACCGAGGCCGTGCGCAAGCGGCCGTATCAGGTCTTGCTGCTGGACGAGATCGAAAAGGCGCATCAAGACGTTCTGGAAGCATTCTTGGGAGTATTCGACGAAGGGCGCATGACGGATGGGCGTGGACGCACGGTGGACTTCACCAACACCGTGATCTTCATGACTTCCAACATCGGCGCTGGAGAAGCGGGAGGAGGTCGCCGCCGTGTGGGATTTGGCGCCGAAGACGCCAGCGCGGATGTCGACGACCTCGAGCGCCGCATGGTCGCCGCCGCGCGAACGGCTTTGACCCCGGAGCTGTACAATCGCATAGATGAGGTGTTGGCGTTCGCGCCCCTGGCGCGGGCTGAGGTGGTGGAAATCGCCCGGCGATTGCTGGCCCACCTGGACCAATCCCTATTGGAGCGACGCGGAGTGCGCGTCGAAGTGGACGACGCTGCGGTGGAATTCTTGCTCGCCAGTGGCGGCTACGATCCGACGTTGGGCGCCAGGCCGCTCAAGCGGACGATCCTGCGGCTGATCGAGGCCCCGTTGGCGGAAAAGATCCTCAGAGGCGAACTCTGTGCGGGAAGCGCTGCACTAGTCAGCGTCGAAGACGGGCAGTTTTCCATCGACGTCATCGACGGCGATGCCGACGCCGACGCCACTGCGGCGGAATGAGCTAGTCCCTCATCCGCGCGCCTTGCGCCGCCGTCGACCCAAGGCGCCCACGCCGAACAGCCCGAGCAGAAGCGCGGGCCAGCTAGGACGCTGCGTCGTCGTACGGCAACCGCATCCGCCGTCGTCTTCGTTGCTCTTGGTCATGGCTGCGCCTGCTGCGCCCAGCCCCCCTGCGCCCGCGCTTGAAGCTGCGCCGGAGCCCGGAGCCGCGCCCGCTCCGCCTTGGCCGCCGCCGATCCCACCACCGCCGCCAGTCCCGCTGCTGCCGCCAACGGCGCCGCTGCCGCCCGCCGCGATGCAGTTCTTGAGTTCATCGAAGACGGGCTTCTTCTGGAAGTTGTCGGAATAGGTCGCGTCCGCGTCTTTCACGCGCAGGGCGAAGCCCCAGTGAATGTCCGGCCAGAGGCCGCCGGGGTGTTCTTCGGTCAGCTCGTAAAAGAACGTCTTCGTCCACCACGGTCGCGTGGCTTGCGCGACGACCACGCGCTCCACGTACTTGCGCTGCTTCTCTAGTTCGCCCGCATTTCCCAGTTGCGCTTCCAGTCCGGTCTCCGTGATCCAAATGGGCAGGGAAGCAAAGCCCTTCTTGACCATGACTTCCCGTGCGCTGAGGGGGCCCTCGTAGACGATGTTGCCCCCGATATCGATCACGCGATGCTTTTCGAGCTTGTTGTAGAAGCTGTCCTTGGTTAGGCCGGCGCTGCTGTCGTCTTCGGGGAAGCTGGCGTAGATGTGAAAGCTGACCGCATCTAGTTTGGATCCGCGCGCTGTCAGTGCGGCGTCCAGATAGGCGTCGTACTTGTCGCTGATGCTGGCAAGCTCGGGTCCCACGACGACGCAACTTGGGCAGGCGTCCTTGATAGCGTCGACGGTTACTGAAAATACGTTGTCGATCCACTGCTGTTGCGTGCCCTCGAAGAACTGCTCCAGATTGGGTTCATTCCAGGTGCCCCAGGCAGCCACGCGACCGTCCGAGTAGCGTTTCACGGAATCCATCACGAAGCGTCGCAGTTCCGTTGGATTGGGCACATCGTTGGTGGCGCCGTCCTTTTTGGCATCGCCCGAGATGGACGCCCAGGCGGCGCCGTAGCCGACCGTCGCAAACACCTTCAGCCCCCGCGCCTTGGCGTTGTCCAGGAGCTTGTCGAAGATCGAGTAGTCGACCTGACCCTTTTGAGGCTCGATGATGTCCCAGTTGAAATCGATGCGGATCCACTCGGTGCCCAGCTCTTTCGCTAGATCCAGGCTGTCGCTTGGCGGCACGTGCACACACACACCTAGCGCCAGGGCACTGCACACGGCGGGGAAGGGCATGGCCGGAGTATGACACGTCGGGCGTGTCGACCCAGCGCTGGGGTCCGCCTGCAGCGGACGGGTGCTCAGTGAGTCGAGTGACGCGCGCGCCTTCGCGAGGCTAAGAACACGAAGCCGAAACCGAGTAGCAATGCGCTGTCTGGAAATGCGGGGACGCGCCCCGGTGTCTGGCAACCGCAGCCCCCGGAATCCCCGGCACTCGGCGGCCCGCCTGGACCCGTTGGGTCAGGCGTCGTCGGGTCGGCGGCGGCTCCGTTTGCCACCAGCGTGATGGTGTGAAATCTGCCGTCGGGGTCATTAGTAACGAAGGTCAGCGTCGTTTTCACTGGTCCGGACTGTTTGGGCGAAAAGCCAATCTCCACTTTCTGGCTCAGCATGCTCGGAACGAAGACCTCGCCGGGGTAGGGCGTGAACTGATCCTTGTGGGATGCGTCGACGAAAGCGGCGGCTTTGGCTTTGGCTTCGCCGATGTTGGACAGGTCCACACTCAAACGCTTCTCTTCGCCGACCGCCACGGTGCCGAAGTCTAGGCTTGGCGGCAGGGGCTCCAAATCCGGCAGTGGTACGTGCACCCGCACCGGGTCAAAGTCGAAATCTGCTGAGCCGATCGCAAGGGAGATCGGAAAATCGATGATCGGCATCGTGAAGTCCTTGCCGAGCACCTCCAGGAAGAACGCTGGAATCAGGTGTAGTGTGCCGGTGTAGTCGACACGACCTTCCGGCCAGACGTCGTACTCGACGAACGGGCCGCCTGCGAAGGCCCGGGTGACCGTGTCCGTATCCGACTCGATAGTCTTGTCCGTGCTCTTGACTGGATCCACGTGAATGCGCTCAGTGATGTAGGTCGCACCGAGTTCTCCAGCCACGTCGAGGGCGATGCCGCCTTTGCTGATCTGTTTCGGAATGCCGATCAGGCCCAGTAGATTGACGTCGAAGAGTCGTACTTTTGGTGTGATGCCAGATGTCTCGACCCCGTTCGGATCGAAGGCCCACGACGTGAACTCTTTTTGCCCCTGCATCTTGAAGTCGACTTTGGGCACAAAAGGCACGTCTCCCTGCCACTTGATGCCGACGCCAAGCACCGTCAAATCGATCTTCGCTTCTGCGCCGAGGGCGAGTCCGTACTCGAACTGAAGCAGCCCCGCGCCGCCCCCCGGAGTCGCGAGGGTCATGGCGTCGGGCCAGGTCGTCTCCAGCTCCCCGTCCATCTTGACGCGGGTAAAGGCGGGCAGCTCTGCGTAGAGGCGTACCTGCAGATTGGAGCCTTTCGGAATGAAGCCCGTGTCGAAGTCAAAGGCGATGGGCAGCTTGTGCGTTTTGTCGAAGGTCAGCGGCGCGAAAGTGCACTCCAAGTCGGTCTGGGAGCAGTACTCGGCGATGACCGCGGCGCCCGGTGCAGCGCCCGCGGGAGCTGCGGTCAAAGTGGAGAAGCCAAGCACGGCGGAGCCCGCCGCGAGTCGAATGAAGCCACGCATCGCCGTGCAGTGTAGCATCGCGGCGCAGGATTTCGTGGTCGGCGCTATACTCCGGTGTCCCGACCCCCAACCGAGCGCGATTTGTCCCCCTCACAAAAGAGTGATACCGACCCCGACCCCCTCGTGGAAAGCAGTGTCGCCGCCCTCAAGAATCGCCGCTGGGACCTAGTCGGCGTGGTGCTTTCCAGCGCCTGTGCGGTGCACTGCGCGATCACGTCTGTACTCCTGATCGCCCTGCCCGCCGCCGGTTCATTTGCCAGCCACGAAACCCATGTGGTTCTCGCGGTTTTGGCTGCCGCCGTGGCCATCGGGGTGTTTGTTCCGTCGCTCAAACGGGGGCACTACCGGCTTCCCGCGGTGGCCGCCCTGGGCGCAGGCATGGTGGTGGCTGCCGCGTTCGTCCCGCTCAGCACCGCCCAGGAGATCGGCGTCACCGTGGTGGGCGGGGCGCTGCTTGTTTTCGCGCATCTGCGCCACGCCCGCCGGCACGGCAGCGACCATCACACGCATTGAGTTACCGGTAACTGTGGTCGCGTCCAAAGCATTATACTAACGAATTCGATTAGTTGCGCGATTGGATCGCGTCAACCACAGCAGGCACATCGGTTGCATTCCACCCGGCTCTTGTCCACCGACGCTATGCGGCTGGCGCCCTGCTCGGACAGGGCGCGCAGGGGGTTGCCGTACGGGAGCAGGGCCCTAGCGAAGGTCCTGAGAGCCGCTTTCAACGTGGGACGGACTCGAGCGCGCGGCGGTAGCGTTCCCTGCGCAAATTGTCCCGCAAGATTTCATAGGCTTCTTCAAGCACTTCGACAATCAAGTCCACGTCATCCTTCAAGTCTGCGCAGCCGGCCGTCAGGATGCGTCCGGGTTCGAAGTCCCGGCGCAGCTCGGTGTAGGCGCGCCGCACATCGTAGCTCGTGGCGCGACGCGGCACTCCCAGCAGCGAGAAGTAGTCGCTCTCCTCCACGAGCGCTCGGCGCGCCAGTATGCGCTCCCTCATCGCATGCTCGTCCAGAGCGTCCCACTTTTGCGGTGCGCTCGACGCCGCGCCTCCGCCGCGCGCCGGTGCGGTGTCCACCTGCAGGACGCCGAGGGCCACCAGAGCACACAGCATGGGAGACAGACTTGGATCGCCGAGCTCCTGAAGGATCTCACCGACCGGATTGCCCAAGACTTCAGTCGTCAGTGTTGCTTCGGATTTCGTGAGGGCACATTCGCTGAGCAGGTTGTGATTGTCTCCGGTCGCCAGCACTGCGTTTGGTCCACCCAGTTGCGCAAGGGCTGCGTCTGGCAGCACCACGCGGCGCGCGACTTCGACGAGAACTTCCGCACCTGTGGCTCCGCCGAAGACGGCGGGTTCTGCTTGTAGCCTAGGTGGCACCTCGCGTTCGATGCTCGCCCCGCCGCCTTCCATCGTCATCACGTGGCCCACGACCCACTCGGCGTGGGCGCGCAGCACTGGCCAAAGCTCGTCTTGGCGCAGATGCCCATTCGCGATGAGCGCGGCGCCGGCGTAGCGACCAAAGGGTGGTGTGCGCGCACCCAGGCGCTGCGCGATCTCCGGGCCCAGCACGCCGCGTTCGATCAAGAACGCCATCAGCGATTCGCTGTTCGCCCCGGAGGCCGCGATGACGAAGTCGCCGTCCCGAAAGACGACACGACGAATTCCAGCTGGGTCCTCGAAGGCGATGGCGCCGGTGAATCGGGAGCGAACCGCTTGGGCGAGGGCGCGCAGGCCATCGCCTGAACCAAGAACGGCGGGGATCTGCGGAGCGCCTGCGTCCGCCGCGCTGCCCTCCGCATCCGGCTCCGGGCCTCGAAACGTAATGCGCGGCGCGGCGGTCATGGGCGCGATGGGTCGCGGTGGGTCCTGGCCCTGCAGGGATTCTGGGTCGGCCGAGGGGCCTGTGCCCGGTCGCGCTTCGATCGCGGTGACCATGGCGTTTGCGGGCGCCACGGGCCAGCTCGGAGGACGCGGTCGTGCGTCGCTCGGCGGCGTCGCGACAGTTTGCGGCGGCTCCGAACCCAGGTTGCGGCGTGGCGGCGGCGCTGTGGGCTCTGCGCCCGCCGTGACGCCGCCCTCGAAGGTACCCGGAGACGACATCGGTCCGCCCGCGGCGGTGCCGAGCCCGGTACCTTGGCCAGTCACAGCGCCGCCGTAGGACCCGCCCGACGTTCCGATGTTCGTCCCGTACCCAGTCCGCGGGCCGGAACCCGATCTCGTTCCGTGGTCGCTGTCGTCGTCCGAGTCCAGCTTGTCTTCGTCATCGAGGTCGAGGGGCTCATCGAGTGCTGCCAGCACCTCCGCAGGCAGTACCGCCTCGATTTCTTGTTCGGGCGTCGGGCGTGCTGGTGCCGGGTCGCTACTCTCGCGTTTCACGAGCGACTGCACGCGTTGCTCTGCACGCGCGAGCAAGGATTCGAGTTCTGGACTCATCTCCGCTTGTGGCGCGCTCTTTTGCGCGCCGCCGTCGGGTGAAAAGCCGAGCGGCACGGGGGCAGGCAGGCTCGGGTGCGAGGGGTCTTCGTCTAGGAACACACTAGCGCGTTGGCTTGGCGCTGGCCCCTCGAGCTCAGCGTCGCCAGGTGCCTCTTGACCTGAGGCAACCGCCGTCGACTCCGCGCGGGATCCGGCGGTTGGCGGTGGTAGCGTCGAAGGCTGCGCGCTAACGAGAGGAGGTATCGACTCGAGGCCCGTCAGAGCGTCCAGCTTCTTGATGACCTGCTCAGGATCCGTGTCCGCCGGGAAGACGCCGCCCGCGTCTGGTGCCAAAGCTTGCGGCAGCTCCCCAACAGCCAGAAAGATCAGCTCGACCGTCGGTCCCCCGATGCGGCCGCGCAGATTCGCTACGGCCGTCGCAACATTGGGAGTCCCGGCGTCGAGCAGCCAGATGTCGGGGAGAACTTCTGGCTCGGGCTCCTCGTCGGCGCCCTCGATCGCGTGTGCGACGACCTGGTAGCCTCGCACTGTGAGCGCACGCTCGAAAGCGTCGACCGCCTCGCCCGCGACGGTCAGCCAGACCAGCGGACTTTGCGCAAGATTCCCTTCAGCGGGTGGATCCGAAGCCACGTTCCGCCAGTCTAGCGAAACTCCAGGCTGGGATTCACGAAAGCTGCTGTTTGTCGTCGCTTGGGGGAGTTTCGGGTGCTGGCGGCGGCCGCCCGGACGCGGCCCGGCCCAACGCGGCACCAAGCCGGGGCCACCACGGGGCCGACACCACCGCAAATGTGATGAAACCGATCACAATCAGCTCCGACTGAGTCAAATCGAGCACGTCTCGGCGGAGATAGCATGATCCGCCCGCCGGGCCGGCTATTGTGTCCCCTGTGGTCGATTTGGTCTTTGGTCTCGGCGCAAATCTTGGCGACCGAGCGGAAGCGCTTCGCTCCGCGTTGCACGTCATGGCGAGTCTGGGACGGATCACAGCTGTTTCTGGGCTGTTTGAGACTGCGCCGGTGGGAGGTCCCCCGGGCCAAGGGCCGCATTTCAATGCGGCAGTGCGACTGTCTACCGAGGCCGAGCCGGCGCGCTGGCTGCTGTGGATTGGGATGGCTGAACGGGCAGCTGGACGTACGAGAACCGTAAAAAATGGGCCCAGAACCCTTGACGTGGACGCGCTGTGGGCGCGGTCTACTCGCGTCGCACTGCCCCAGCTAGTCGTGCCCCACCCTCGACTCGCAGAGCGGCCCTTCGCGTGGATCCCACTATTGGAAGTGGCTCCCGATGCGGCTCCACCTGGGGGCGCGCCGCCCTACCGGCAGGCCTTGCCGGGGTTCGACTGGAGCGGCGTGACGCCGTACGCTTCGGCCAAGCAGTGGTGTCCAGAATTCCCTAGCGAAATCGAACTGTTACGACCCATCTAGACGCGCTTCTCCCAAGGTGGTACGAGCCGCGCGCCGCAAGGGCTCCTAGGGCTGCTGGCGGCCCCCAACACCCGGAGAGACTGTGTCGCTCATTCTTGGTGCTCAAACCTCCCTTACATTGTTCGCAGCTGCCATGGGCGGCGGAGTCAGCGTTGACCTCGACCGCAGCTTTCTGTTCCAGGCAGTCCTGTTCCTGTTCGCCCTCTGGGCGCTCAAGCCGCTGCTTTTCGATCCCGTCTTGCGCATTTTCGAAGAACGGGAAAAGCGGACCGACGGCGCGCGGCTGGAAGCTCGCGAGATGCAAGAAGACGCGGGCGGGCTCTTGAAGAAGTACGAGCGAGAGCTTGAGCGCGTGCATCAAGTTGCCGCGGAAGAGCGCGACAAGTTGCGCACTGAAACCGCCAAGCTCGAAAGCGAGATCCTGGAAGAGGCGCGCGCCATGACTGCCCAGCTCATGGCCGACGGGCGCAAGAACGTTAGCGAAGACGTTGCGAAGATCCGCTTTGACCTCGGCAAACGTTCCGAACAGCTAGCGCGGGAAATGGCCTCGCGCATTCTCGGCAAGGAGCTGTCATGAACCGCCGGATCGGCGCGCTTGGCGCAGCCCTGTTGGCCCTGAGTCTACTTGGCGTGGCCGCGCCGGCCGTCGCCGCCGGGGGCGGGGATGGCGAGGAGGCCCACCACTTCAACTACTATCACGGCTTTATTGGCGTTCGCGAAGGCGTGGAGCCGAACCTACTGTTTCGTGCTCCTGGGACTCCGCCGCCGCTCGGCGCGATGCTGGTGAACACCGGCATCCTCTTCTACATCCTATTCCGTTTCGGTAGCCGTCCCGTCAAGGACGCGCTCAAGAAGCGCAAAGCCGCGATCATGCAAGGCATGGACGACGCGGCCAAGATGAAGGACGACGCGCAAAAACGCCTCGTAGATCTTGAGGACAAGATCGATCACATCGAAGACGAGATCGAGCGCGTGCGGCGTGAGATGCAGGATGCCGGTCAGGTCGAGCGGGGGCGCGTGCTCGCTGAGGCCAAAGAGCGTCGTGAGAGGATGGAGCGAGACGCCCGCCTGCTCGTGAGTCAGGAGCTGAAAGTCGCGCGGGACGGGTTGTTGGAGGAGACGGTCGTCAGCGCGGTTACCAGCGCCCGTGAAACGATCGAAAAAGCGATGACCCCAGCTGAGCACCGGAGGCTCGCCGAAGAATACCTCGCGGGCCTTGAGCGCTCTCTCGGCGCACGCAGGAGCGCATCATGAGTGACGCAGCCATTGCGGACCGCTACGCCCGCGCAATATTCGAGATCGGCGTAGAAACGGGCCAGCTCGAAGGCATTTCTGCTCAGATCCGCAACGTCGCGGAGGTCTTTGCTGGGAGCTCCGAGCTGCGCGCCGTGCTGGAAGACCCCCTTGTCGCGGAAGACGCTCGCGAGTCCTTGCTGAAGGAGCTTGCCGGACGCTTGTCCATGGGTGAACCCGCGACCAACGCACTGCGGCTGATCGCCCGCAAGCGCCGGCTTCCGGTGCTTTCGGATATCGCGAGCCGGCTCGGGACCCTGTCCGACGAAAAGGCCGGCATTGTTCGGGCCACCGTTGTCACGGCGGTTCCGTTGCCCGAAGAGATCTACACCCAACTGCAATCCAAGATCGAGTCGCATACCAAGAAGCGGGTTGTGCTCAAACGCGAGCAGGACCCGGCGCTGATTGGCGGAATCATCACCAAAATCGGCGACAACACCATTGACGGTTCCATCCGGGGCAGGCTCGAAGAGCTGACACGGCAGCTTCTCGCGTAACCGCCCGTTACCCACTCCACTTCCCGCATCCTGCGGGGCACAGCGAAATCAGGACGACATCAGCCATGCAGCTCAGCGCCGACGAGATCTCCCAGATCATCAAGAAACAAATCCAGAATTTTGATCGTGCCGCCCTCGTCACGGAGACAGGGACGGTTCTGTCTTGCGGCGACGGCATCGCACGCGTGCACGGTTTGGAAGCGGTCATGGCCGGCGAGCTCGTGGAGTTCTCCGGCAACCTATTCGGGCTGGTGCTGAACCTGGAACGAGACAACGTCGGTGTCGCTATCTTGGGCGACGCGACCAGCGTCAAAGAGGGCGACACCGTCAAGCGCACCGGCCGTATCGCTGAGGTGCCCGTGGGCGAAGCGACCATCGGGCGCGTCGTCAACTCTCTGGGCCAAGCCGTCGACGGCAAAGGCACCATCGAGTCGAAGCATCGGCGCCGCATCGAGGTGAAGGCGCCGGGCATTATCGGGCGCCAGCCCGTCAAAGAGCCCCTGCAGACGGGGCTCAAGGCGATCGATTCGATGATTCCCATTGGCCGCGGGCAGCGCGAGCTCATCATCGGAGACCGCCAAACCGGCAAGACCGCCATCGCGGTCGACACGATCATCAATCAAAAAGGCAAAGACGTGTTCTGCGTCTACGTCGCCATCGGTCAGAAGGCGTCCACGGTGGCTCAGGTCGTCGAGAAGCTCAAAGCTCACGGCGCGATGGACTACACGACGGTGGTGATCTCGACGGCCACCGAGACTGCCCCACTGCAGTTTCTTGCGCCCTACACTGGCGTGACCCTGGGCGAGTACTTCCGGGACACCGGTCGCCATGCCCTGTGTATCTACGACGATCTGTCCAAACAAGCGGTAGCCTATCGTCAGATGTCACTGCTCCTGCGCCGCCCCCCGGGACGCGAGGCGTACCCCGGCGACGTGTTCTACATTCACTCACGCCTGTTAGAGCGCGCGGCGAAGATGGGCAATCGCTACGCCATGGTGAAGAAGGGCACCGAGGTGCCGCCGGGCGACTGGAGCTTCCGAGGCGTCGACGGCAAGGTGTACATCGGTGAAGAGGGTGAGCATCAGGCCAAAGAGGCGCTGGACGCGCACGCCGACAAGGCGAACCTCGAAATCGCCCGTGACGCCCACTCGGGCGGGTCGCTGACCGCACTGCCAATCATCGAGACTCAGGCCGGCGACGTATCCGCCTACATCCCGACGAACGTGATCAGCATCACGGACGGCCAGATCTTTTTGGAAAGCGACTTGTTCTACTCGGGCGTCCGCCCCGCCATCAACGTCGGTATCAGCGTCAGTCGCGTCGGTGGCAATGCGCAGATCAAGGCCATGAAGAAGATTTCCGGAACCTTGCGCCTCGACCTGGCTCAGTTTCGCGAAATGGCCGCATTCTCCCAGTTTGCCAGCGACCTAGACGCCGCTACCCGCGCGCAGCTCGAGCGTGGTGAGCGACTGACGGAGCTGCTGAAGCAGGGTCAGTACGTGCCGCAGCCCGTAGAAAAACAGGTCGTGGTCATCTATGCCGGCACGCAGGGTTTTGTGGACAAACTGCCCGTGGAGTCGCTGAAGCAATTCGAAACCGAGCTCTTCCGCTACATCGACGAGAAGCATCCTGAGCTCTGGGACGAGATCAAACAGAAGCGCGAGCTCACTGATGACATCAAGAAGAAGCTCGACAAGGCACTGAAGAAGTTCGCCAAGGGCTTCGTCAGCTCCAAGAAGAAGAAAGACTGAGCGCGGCACAGCATGGCCAACTTAAAAGCCATTCGAAAACGCATCACGAGCGTCAAGAACACGCAGAAGATCACCCGCGCCATG